>NZ_JAFREH010000021.1:0-25763 GCF_017377625.1 Faecalibacterium sp. Marseille-Q3530
ACATCCTTCTACTTGGTAGCCGATGAAAAAGGCCATTTCGTAGCATTGCAAGCAATTTTGTAAACAAAACGTCATAATAGTCCGAGAATGGTCTTGAAAAAGATGCCCTACACTTGGTAGGCATCGAGAACGCCTGTTTCGTAGCATTGGTGAGAAACTTGTAATTGAATTGTAATTCTTGAGACCAAATCTCCGCTTTTGAAAAAATCCTCTCAATAGGTAGGCAACGAAAACAGCCCAAAGACAACCATCTTTTTGAGAATTAACAAAAAGGTCACAAATGACCGACTTTCAAAGAGGCGCTTCTACTATTAACAGAAAAAGTGGCCTAAAACGGGGGGTGTTGGAGAAAATTTCTGCCTTAAAAGTACGCCTCTACTCACTAGCCAGCGAGAATAGCCAAAAGCCAGCAAAAAACAAATGAATTATGTATTTCTGCCACTGATTGCAACGGCATATCGGTGACAGAAAGATCGTTTAGAGCGATTCTTCGCGGTTTGGGGTGGTGGAAATCGTTTTGTGGTTGGACTTTTTCTGCTGAAGCTGCTCCAGCTGTTTCAGCACCGATTCCTTTTCCGGGGTCTTACCGCCCGGTGCGGAAAGCTGCTGTTTATTCAGCACCATGTCGATATACTTGCGGATATTTTTCAGTGCGGAGATGTCCGGCTGCAAGGTTTCCAGTTGGGTGCGCAGCTCTGCGCTGCTCGATTGCAGCGCAGAAAATTCGGCATCCAATGCCGAAAAATCCACCGCTGTGCTGCCGTTCAGCTTCATCAGGGTGCGGACAGCTTTATTAAAGGTGTCCAGCTCCTCTTTGTGCTGGGCGGCATAAGCGTCCTTGGTCAGCTTGAAGCTCTTCTTTATAAAGGTATCGTGGATGGGCTTCAGCTTGGCATGGACGGCGGCAACATCTTTTATCTGGGCGATTGCCCGCATACGGTTTTCGTTCTGCTTCAACTGCTTGCGGAGAGGGGCGGCGGTCTGGTTTAAGCTGTCAATGGCTTCGTTCAAATTCTCAACAGTGTTCAGGGATTGGGCTTTCAGATAGTCCACAGCCCGTTTGACTTCCTCAAAGTCCCGGACAGTGCATTTCAGCTTTGCCTTGCCAGACCAATTGCTCCGCTGCTCGCTGCGAAGGTTGAAGTAATCCACCAGCAAGTCGGACAACGTGGGTTCTTTCGCCTTTTCCAGAGCGTCCAGAAGAAGCTGCTTCTTTTCGTTCAGGTCTGCGATCCAGCGTTGCAGCCCACGAATTGCACTGCGGATGGACTGCATCAGGCTGTTGGCTGCACGAATGTCCCGGTTCAGGTTGCCGAGAACGGTTTCTACTCCACGTTTTTCCATCTGGTGTGCGGCGGGGCCAAGATGCACGGTCGGTATCTGCTGGATGCCCTGCCGTTCAAAGGAGCGCAGGTCAACACGTTCCGGCCTTCCAGCAGCTTCCAGATAGCGGTTGGTGATGGTCTCCCAGCTGTGCCGCCAGACCTCGGCATACTTCTGGTCGTTCCAGTCCACGGTGTTTTCCTTGTGGCACTTCCAGTTCCCGGAAGGGAGCTGGATGCGCTCACCGTTCTCGTCAAGGTCGTACACCTTTCTGGCTTTCGGGAGCCACTTGCCGTGTTCATCCATTGCCCGGAGCGTCAGTAGAATGTGGGCGTGTGGGTTGCCATCTCCTTTGTCGTGGATGGCAAAGTCAGCAATCATACCCTTGGAAACAAACTGCTCCTGACAGAATTCCTTTATCATGGAGAGATACTGTTCTTTCGGCACCTCCACCGGAAACGCCAGCACGATGCGCCGGGCAAGCTGGGAGTTCCACTGGTTCTCCACGGCTTCCACGGCGTTCCAAAGTGTTGCCCGGTCTGCATATCCGGGTGGCGCATGGGACGGCAGCATGACTTCGGCGTGGACAAGTTCTTTCTTCTTGTTGTAGAATTTCGTTTTCTGGTCGTACTCACTGAACAGCCGTTCGCCGCTCTGATAAGCGGCCCCGGCAACAGCGGACTGCCCTTGGCTGCGCTTGACGATGGTGATTTTGAAATGCGGACACGGAATAGGTATCACCTCCAAACAAAAAGACCGCCCAGCAAGATTGCTCTTGATGAACGGTCTGGGATCGTATTCGGTTTTGCTCGCCGCCTTAGAACGGAGTGCTATGCGCTTTGGTCTCAGGCGGGAGCCGCAAAAGGATAGCTGCAAAGCAGCGCAAGGAAAATGCAGTTTTCCTTGGGATGGAATCGGGCTGGCGCACAAACGCCAGCTTCGATTTCATCGAGCCGTCTGCAAGACCGCAATTTCACCGGAACGGTGTATAATTGCGCCCTTTATTCTAAAGGGTTTTGGACGTTGCTGCGTTCGTGAACGTCATGCACCATCTTTGCAAGCGCCAGCACGACTTCCGGTTGACGGAACGAGATTTTCAGAAGCTCCATCACCTGATCGTCGGTCAATTCTCCCGGACAGATCAGAAAACTTTCCAGCATTCCGGCACGGGTGCAAAGACGATGCACACGCTCTCTCCGGTTCAGCTCCGACATCCTGCGTTCAAGGATTTTCTCCCGGTGCTGACAAGAGCGCAGCTTTTGCTCTGCTTTGTCTTTTTCGCTGCGGAGGTAGGCAAGGTCGGTTTTGGGTTGGGTCAATGGCATCACGCTCCTTTACAGCATTAGTGACATCCGATATTTTTGTTGGTTCGTGGTACACTACACATAATCAATATGGATAATCTCTCGCTAAAACTGTCATAATCCATTGGAAAAGTGGCGAGCGAAAACATGGACGCTGTTACGATCATTTTCTTAAAGTAAACAGAAAGTAGAGAAGTAAATGAAGGACTCTACAAATCGTAGGTGGAAATAAATCGGAAAACGTGATATGGATTGAGACAGTTCAAGAGAAAGGACAATCGACATGGATAGTCAAAAATTTGGTACGTTCATCTCGGAATTAAGAAAGGAAAGGGGGTGGACACAACTGGAACTTGCACAAAAGCTAAATGTTACGGATAAAGCAGTTTCAAAATGGGAGCGGGGAGTTTCCCATAGTTAAAGATACCACACCAAATATGATGAACCAACGCTTATACACTACCAGCTATAATAAACCGCAAGGACAGCAATTTGATGATACTGCTGTCCTTTCTTTTATAAAATTGCAGTACACATAAAAAAGCTGTAAAATGATAAATATATTTGTCCTTGTAACATTTCACGGACATTTGCCTGTTATACTATCTGCAAAAAGCAAAGGAAGTGAGGATATGAAGCAGATTTTAATTGTCGAGGACGACAGTTTTTTGAATAAGATGTTGGCCTATAACCTGACCGCAGACGGCTACGGCGTGACTTCTGCCCTAAATGCCAGAACCGCAGCCGAAGCCATCCGCCAGCGGGAATTTAATTTAGTGCTGCTGGACATCAACCTGCCGGACGGGAACGGTTTTGAACTGTGCAAGCTGATAAAGCCCCAGCACCCGGATACCATCGTGATTTTCCTGACCGCCAACGATCAGGAGAGCGACCAGATACGGGGCTATGAGGTGGGCGCGGTGGATTACATCACAAAGCCCTTTGTGATCGGGGCCTTGCAGCGGAAAATCAAAGCCATGTTCGCCATGCTGGAACACCACAAACCGGCCAAGGACATTTACGACGACGGGCGGCTGTTTCTGGACTTCTCGGAACAGACGGCTTCCTTAAATGGCAAGCCCCTGACCCTATCCCCGATGGAGTACAAAATGCTGAACCTGTTCCGCAAAAATCCCCGGCAAGTGCTGACCCGTGGGCAGCTTTTGGAAAAGCTGTGGGATATAGACGAAAGGTTTGTAGACGAACACACCCTGACAACTTCTATCAGCCGGATTCGCAGCAAGATTGAATCCGACGGCGGCGCGCCCTACATCAAGACCGTTTACGGCATGGGCTATCAATGGACGGGAGGCGAGGCAAAATGAAATTTCAAAACCTCTCGGTAAAGCGGCTGTTTGGCCGGGTGGCAATAGGGTTTGCCCTCTCCATGTCCGGGATCACCATAGCCCTTTTTCTTGTGACAAAACAGACGGCGGTGCTGCTGACGGGCGGGGCGCTGCTGTTGTGCGCCCTTGTAGGGATTTTTGTACTGACGCAGGCGTTTGGAAAACGGTTATCACAGTTTACCGCTGACCTGTGCCAGACCTTAGACCACATGATTGCCGGAAATGAAGCGCCCCAGCGGCCAGAGGACAGCGAAACCCAGCTTGCCAGAATCGGACACCGGCTGGCAAGGCTTTACCAGATCATGCAGGAGAACCGCCGCCGGGTGGACGAGGAACGGCAGGAGTTACAGACCCTTGTATCGGATATTTCCCATCAGGTGAAAACGCCGGTAAGCAATCTGAAAATGGCGACGGACACCCTGCTGGAAAAGCCTATGGCCGAGGCAGAGCGCACCGACTTTATCCGGGGAATCCGCAGCCAGACGGATAAGCTGGACTTTCTCTTTCAGGCCCTTGTGAAAACCTCCCGTCTGGAAACAGGCGTGATCCAGTTGGACAAGAAACCGGGCCGCCTCTTTGATACCGTGGCACAGGCCATGAGTGGGATCGTGTATGCAGCGGAGAAAAAGGAAATCGCCGTGTCCGTGGACTGCCCGGAGGATTTGACCGTTTCCCATGACAGCAAGTGGACATCGGAAGCCCTCTTTAACCTGCTGGACAATGCGGTGAAGTACACCCCGGCAGGCGGGAAAATCGCTGTGTCTGTGGTGCTGTGGGAAATGTATGTGGAAATCAAAGTGACCGACACTGGCAAGGGCATTTCCGAAAGCAATCAGGCCGCTATCTTCCAGCGCTTCTATCGTGAGGAAGAAGTACACGAACAGCAGGGTGTGGGCATTGGCCTGTATCTGGCCCGCGAGATCGTAACGCGGCAGGGTGGCTATATCAAAGTGGTTTCGGAGCCGGGCAAGGGTTCGGAATTTTCCATTATGCTGCCTACAAAATGAAAGTAAACAAGCGAGGTGTTTCTATTATGAATGAACGAGAAAAAATAATCCGACTGTGGTTTGATATGTGGCTTTATCAGAAAGATATGGGCATTGATGATATTTTTGCGGAAGATGTACTCTATACAGAAAGTTGGTGTCCCCAGTATAGCAATCGTAAAACAGTAAAACATTGGTTTCAGGAGTGGAATACCCGTGGAAAGGTGGTAGTTTGGGAAATCAAGCAATTTTTCCATAAAGAAAATCAAACGATTGTAGAGTGGTATTTCAAAAATGGAATGAACAATGGGGATATAGAGGAATTTGACGGTATTTCTTTGATTGAATGGACAGAGGACAATAAAATAAAATCATTAAAAGAGTTTGGGTGTAACCGTAATACCTACAATCCTTATCAAGAAAGCGATACTCCTCAATTTAGAAATCAAAAGGCGAATTGGTTTTAGAACAGATCATGAGCTACGGCGGACGGCCATTTCCGGCTGCCCGCCGTAAATTTTTTTGAAATGTCCGAGAGTTGTAACATTTCACCCCGATTTTCAATGAAATTTTTGGGCCGCTGTAACATTTCGCGGACATTTGGGTTTTACAATACCCTTATCAGCAGGCAGAAAGCCTTGGAAGGAGTTTTGAGTATGAGTATTTTACAGACTATCGACCTGAAAAAGTATTACGGCACAAAGCCGAATATCACCCGCGCCCTTGACGGCGTGAACTTCTCTGTAAATGACGGCGAATTTGTGGCCGTTGTGGGAACCTCCGGCAGCGGCAAGTCCACCCTGCTTCACATGATGGGCGGGCTGGACACCCCTACTTCCGGCAATGTGATTGTCCGGGACAAAGAGCTGTCGAAAATGAACGACGAACAGCTTACCATCTTCCGCCGCCGCAACATCGGCTTTATCTTCCAGAACTATAACCTTGTTCCTATCCTGAATGTGTATGAGAACATCGTCCTGCCGGTGGAGCTGGACGGGGACACGGTGGATCAGAAGTTTTTGGACGAGATTGTTCACCTGCTGGGGCTGGAAGATAAACTGAAAAATATGCCGAACAATCTTTCCGGCGGCCAGCAGCAGCGTGTGGCTATCGCACGCGCCCTGATTACCAAACCGGCTATTGTGCTGGCCGACGAGCCGACCGGCAACCTTGACAGCAAGACCAGCGCCGAGGTGCTGGGGCTTATCAAGCGCACCAGTGCAGAGTTCCGGCAAACTGTTGTGATGATTACCCACAATGACGACATAGCCCGTCTTGCAGATCGGATTGTCCGCATTGAGGACGGCAAGATTGTGGAGTAAGGAGGTGGCAGGCTATGACATGGCCTTTTGAGAATGATACCAGCGCCATTACAAAGAAGCTGGCAAAGAAAAGTTTGCAAAGCGAGAAGCGCCGGAATCTGATGGTGGTGATTGCCGTTGCGCTGGCGGCATTTCTGATCTGCTTTACGGGAATTGTGTCTACCTCCCTGACACAAATGCAGCGCAATCAGGTTGTCGATACTTATGAGGCGGTCTGGCTGGGCGTAGAGGAAAACGACATTGAAACCCTGAAAGGACTGCCGGAGTTTGAGCGCGTAGGCGGCTACTATATGCTGGGTGAGGAGCTTTCAGAACAGGGCTATCATGCGTCTTATGTGTATTGCGACGCGCAAATGATGGAGATTACCAAGGCGCAGATGGAGTTGTTAGAGGGCCGGGTTCCTGAAAAAGCAAATGAAGTTGTTGTAAGCGAATACTTTCTTTCCACCTATGGAAACAATGCCAAGATCGGGGACACTGTGACCTTAGATACAGAGAGTTTTCATGGTGATTATGTCGTTACCGGCATTATGGACAGCGTAAATGAAAAAGAAGCGAATACCTGCGCTATCATTCTTTCCAACGCTGCCCTGACAGGATGGAAAGGGTTTGACCCGACTGGCTATCGCGCCTATGTCCATTTCAAAAACAGCGACCAGTTGGGCGAAGAACTGATGACCTCTTATTGCAGGGAGATTGCGGAGGAATATCAGCTTCCTATGCCCAAAATGAACAGCAAGTATTTTGCCTATGCTTCTAAATCCTTTGATTTTGCACTGATGGCTGGCGTGATTGCCATTGTTCTGATCGGCGGCTATATTGTGATCCAGAGTATCTTCCGTATCTCCATCAATGACAAAATCAAGAGCTACGGGCAGCTTCGGACGATTGGTGCAACGCCAAAGCAAATCAAGCGGATTGTAAAGCGGGAGGGGCGTAAACTCGGCAGTATCGGGATTTTGATTGGTACAGTGCTGGGTGTATGCGGCGGTTTTCTTTTGTTTCCCAAGGGATTTAATGCTGTTTCCTATGTGGCAACGATTATTTTGACACTCATAAGCAGTTGGATCATGGTATCTGTTTCCATCCGTAAGCCGATAAAAATTGCGGCAGGGATTTCCCCGATTGAAGCCGTCCGTTTTACCCCGGCACAAAAGGACATCCGAAGCCGAAAAAAGAATATCAAGCTCAATCCTGTTTCAATGGGAATTGCGAATTTTAAGCGTGACCGAAAAAAGACCGTTGCTATTGTAGCCTCATTGAGTTTGGGCGGAATTATTCTGCTTGTGGTATCCTCCATTGTTTTGCTGCGTTCTCCAGAGGCGCTTGCAAGACGGTTTTTCCCGGACGGCGACTATAAAATTTATTTGGATTCTGAAATGACAGAAGAAAAGGTTATGGCAGCGGGAAATCCGTTGAATGAAGAATTAAAACAGGAAATCTTATCTATTGATGGTGTTACAGATATAATTCCAAGCAGACAATCTCTCTATGCAACCCTTAAGACGGACATTTACCAAAGCGGTGGTATGTGTGATATGCTGACCGACCAGAATTATGCAACAGTTGAAGCGGCTCTGACAGCAGGAACGATGCCAAAAGATTCCCGTAGTATTGTAATTGACTATAATGTGCTAAAGCAGAATGAGGATATGGGTGTTGGTTCAACAGTTGACTTTTATTTTGGAGAGGGGCAACCGCCTGTTTCCGTCACTGTATCAGGATTGTTTGATCCCAACAAGACGCCTTCCGGGCATGGAAAACTGGCCCTCGATGGAGTACTCTTTTTCGCACCAGAAGCATTGTTCCATGAACTGCACCCGGAAATCGCTTCTTTCGACTATTCATGGAGCATTGTAAACGATCCGAAAAAAACGGACTATGTGGGAGCTGAATTGAAAAATATTGTTGCCAGCCATAGTAATATTGCCTTAGATGAAATCAATACAGTGATTGAATATGAAGAAATGACAAATTCTTTTGCGTTTGGCAGTATGGAGATACTTTCATGGTTGGTATTTCTCTTTGGCGTTATCAACCTTATCAATACGACACTCTCTAACCAGATAGCCCGAAAGCAGGAAAACAGTATTCTGCGTTCTATCGGCCTAACACAAAAACAGCTATGTGAAATGAACATCTGTGAGGGGCTGTGCTATGCGCTCTTTGCAACATTGGCGACGCTGATCGTTGGGCTTCCGGCTTCCATCTTTGCTTGCAGAAAAATGAGTATAGGAGCTTTTGCCGGAAATGTAGTGCCTTACAAATTCCCGGTTTTGGAAATGGGACTGTTCATTCTGGTATTGTTCGGAATGGAACTGATCTTGTCTGTATGGACAATCCGCAGACAGAAAAAACAATCCCTGATCGAACAAATGCGGGCGATGGAATAATCGTATGGGATCGGCGGGGCGGCGTGTGCTGCCCCGCTTTTTTCGCCATTTCTCAAAAAATTTTTGAAATGTCCGAGCTTTGTAACAATTCAGCCTGTTTTTTTGTCGAAATCAAAGGCACCTCGGACATTTATAGTTCTTCCAAAAGTTTGATGATAATATTACCATTCATGGAAGAAGCAATCTGTTATTACAATAATGCGAAATTGACGATAGTGCCATCATTAAATTGGGCTTCCACCCGGTTGGTGTCCATGTTGTAGCGGTAGGAAAGCGCTTTTTGAGAGTGATTATGGTCGAAATACTGATTTCGTTTCATTTGAATTGCTCCTTAAATGATTTTGGAATTTGATTTTCAACGAGATGAGGTCTCTTTTTCCTTTCTCTTAAGTCACCCAGCCGCACTGTCCTGCATCGCAGGCGTTCACCACATAATCAAATTTCTTGCTGCGGAATAGTTTGCGCAGGACATTGAACTGCGGCTTCTTGGTATTGTGTACCAGCAGTTTCCACTCGGCAGGAAGAATCGGCAAATCCTCAAAACGCCAGTTCTCATAGCGTTCATCGTAGTATTCCGGGGCTGCATACTCTGCCAGATGCCCCAGACACCAGCTCACCACGCAATCCCCACCCTCCAGATACCCGTCCTCCTGCCGATATGCACCGATCACTTTTGCAATGGATTTCGATACGCTCGGTTTTTCTGCAATCACCAGATATTTCAACTTTTTCTCCTTTTTGAAAAAAGCAGGGATAGCCTTTCGACTACCCCTGCATCCTTATATCACAGTTTTCTTATGTGCCATTTTTGTTGTCCGACTGATTATCCTCGTTCACAGTCGTAAGGCTCTGGTCGGTTTCCAGATTTTCACTCTGCGGCGTTTCTTCTTTCGGCTTCGGCTTATAAATGTAGAAGTAGAAGAAAGCACCTGCGCCGCCCAGTGCAGCCACGAATACCAGCAGCAGAATCTTATTCATGCCGCCGCTGGATTCTTCTTTCGGTTCTTCGATTTCCACATCCGGGGCAAGTTCAGGTTTGGTTTCGGGCAGGACTACCGCAGGCGTTTCTTCTTCCTGCTTGCCGTTTCGTTCTTCATCGTCCAGAAACTCCTGCAAATCGTACTCGTCGATCATCGAGAGCATATAGACGTTTTCGCTGTTTCGCGCCCGGTCAATCACCAGAAAGAACGTATTGCCGCCCTTCGTCTTGACCGTGAAGAACTCCTTGCTGGGGTCATCCACGATGTTATCCTCCACCTCGCCGTTGCCTGCGATGGTGAACGGAATCTTTTCTTCCTCCGTCGGCTCTGCTTCCTCGATCACCTGCACAGGTTCTTCCGCCACCTCGGTGGTGTCCACATAGGCAAAGGCCGGGGTCGAAAAGCCCACCGCCATCAGCAGGGTCAGAATTGTGCTGGGGATAACAACACCCAGCCTTTTAAGCATCTTTTTCAATCGCTTCCTCCGTTTCTGCTTCTTCCGAAGCCTTGCTTATGGCGGTCAGGAACGTCACGTTTCCCGCCTGAATGTTGTCCAGCAGAGCCAGCAGTTCGCGCCCGCCCATCTTGGTGCTGCGGATGGCACGAATGATCTCGCTGTCCTCTTCCTTTTTCTGTGCTGCCCGGATGGTTCTCAGCCGTTCTTCCAGTTCCGCAATCTGCTGTTCCGTCTTTTCGGCTTCATCCAGATATTTCTGCAATTTCTTGCCCATCGGCCCTCCTTTCAGTTGATGCGGCCAAAGCCTAAAAAGTGGCTTTGCCAGTAGGTCGAATTGATGCTGGTATAGGAAATGGGGTCGCCGCAGTGGATCATCATACCATTGCCGACATAGATGCCAACGTGCGACGCGCCAGCGGTGTTATAGGTTTTCTCGAAGAAGATCAGGTCGCCGGGTTGCGCATCCGCAGGAGAAACATAACTGCACTTCCCGCGCAGGCCGTTGGCTGTTGTACGCCCAACGCTCCACCCATTGCCACAGTTATTGATAACCCAGCATACGAAGCCGGAACAGTCAAAACTGGTGCTTGGGGAACTTCCGCCCCACACATACGGCATACCGAGATATTTTTCGGCTTCCTCAATCATCCTTGCGAACTTTTCATCCGAAAGAGCTTCCGAGGGAATGTCGTACTTGAAGCCACCGCCGGAGCCACCAGCACCACCACCTGTGCCGATACTGCCCGTTGTGCCGCCGCTGTAAGTCGGTGATCCTGCGCCGAACAGTTCGGGGCGGTTGCCGTAGGTCAGGTTGTAGGCATCGTATCGCCCGGTCTGCTTCCGATTCATGTTCTTCCGCGCAATGGTATCGAAGCCCTTATTTTTCAGCAGGACATTAAGGATTTTATACTCGTACTCCACTTCTTCCTGATAGGTATAGGTTTCCATGCTGATGTTTCCAAAAGCGTCAATCGTTGGCCGAATCCCTACTCTGGTTTCCATGCGTGTGCGAATCTCAATGGTTTCCCACACTTTCAGGAGATACTGCTGCTTGAACAGTTCCTTGATAACAGGCTTGACCTGTCCTCTGGTGAACTGTTCATAAACCGCAGTCAGATGGGAAATAAGCTGATATGGGTCATGCCCGATTTCATCCAGCTGATAGCGGTATTCATCGTAGCCCGGATGGGTGGATTCCATCTGCCGAATCTGCTTATCCAGTTCTTTTTCCAGCTCCAGATAATCCTCTTCCGTGCCTTTCATGTCGGCATCCTTGCTGGGGTAGGTCGTTCCCACAAAGGTACTGCCCGTTCCCTGAATTGCCGCACCGCAGCTTGAAAAGGCTCCCAGCATGACCATCACCAGCAGGATACCCACTCCAATACTGACCCACAGGGTTTTATTCTGCGTGACGATCTCCTGCACCGCCGCTTTCGCTTTCTCCGTAATGGTATTGGTTGCCGCTGCCGCCTGCTTGCTGGCGGCAGTTCCGGCTTTCTGGCCGCGCTTGGCTGCTGCATAGGCATCCTTATACTGCTTTTTCTGGTAAAACTTCGCGCCAACTGTCTTTGCTTCACCGCCTGCGGCAGTCGGT
Source organism: Faecalibacterium sp. Marseille-Q3530 (assembly GCF_017377625.1). Lineage (NCBI taxonomy): Bacteria > Bacillati > Bacillota > Clostridia > Eubacteriales > Oscillospiraceae > Faecalibacterium > Faecalibacterium sp. Marseille-Q3530. The sequence continues at coordinate 11,706 of NZ_JAFREH010000021.1, forward strand.
GGTGGCTGGGATTGTTTCTTTTTCAGCGACGGTTCTGCTGCATTTTCTGCAGTGCCACCCTCGCTCTCAGTGAATTTCAGGCGGCTGGATTTCTGATCCTCCCCACCTCTTTTCTCCGCTCTGGCAGATTTGTCTTTGGGCTTTTTTCTGCCTTTGACAAAGTGGTGCAGGCGTTCGGCGGCTTCTTCCGACTTATGTGCAGCTTCCACGCCGGAATTGTCCTTTTCTACCTGATGTACTTTCTGATGGGCGAACCCGGTGGCGGTATCCACTCCTTTCTTGGCCACCTTCTTAACGCCCATCACCATGCCACGGACAATGCCGCCCTTTTCGTCTTCAAAAGAAAGTCGGCCTTTCTTGGTCTGCGGCTCTGCATCCGATTCCGCAGGCGCATCCTTTGGCTTACCCTCTTCCTGATGGGCTTTGTAATAGTCTGCGCTCTGCTTGGCGGTGCTGTGATGCCGGGGTGTTTCCTCCTTCCCATCCTCGGCATCCATGCACAGTTCTTCTTCCACGATAGGTTTTTCATCTGTTTCTTTTTCCGCAGTTTCTTCTGCCGAATCTTCCTTCTCCGGCTTTTCTGCTGCGGTTGCGGACTTCTGCTCCCCGGTGCGGAGGTTTTCATCCACAAGACCATCCTTGGTCATTTTCTGGACGATTTTATCTCTGCCTCGAAACTTTTTGTCTGCTATGGAAATCACCTCCTTCCGGCTGGAGCCGTCATGCGAGCAGGGCTGCGTGGGTTTCCCACTTATCAAGCACCTGCTCCAGCTTCCGGGCAAAGGCGATCAGACGGGCATTCACTTCCTCACGATCAAGATAACCGTGGGCTTCCATGTGAAAGCCGTCAGTCAGTTCATCGGCCAGTGTGCCAACGGCGTAAAAGTCCTCCAGCACCGTATGCACTACCGATTCTTCATCTTGGAAGTTGAGCGGCTCCACCTCATCGAAAGGCGGGCCGGAATCACTTTCGTGCGGCTCCATGTCAGAGTGATGATGAATCTTACGGCTCAGTCGGTCAAAAATGTTCGGTGTGTTCATGCTTCTTTCTTCTCCTTGTATTTTCCCATCTCATTGGGCTTGGTGGTCATCAGGCTGTAAAGTTTCAGCGATGTATCGAACTTATCCTTGAACGGGATAATCGTATTGCCGTAGAACAGCAGCCCCTCGCCCTCGTTGCTGTTCGTCACATACGACAGCTGGAACGGTGAAATATTCAGCTGCTTTGCAAGGATTTGTCGGTCGCCGGATGCCTGGTTGAGCATATAAATAAAATCGCTGTTCTCGAAGATGTTCTCGATTTCCCGGCTGGCCAGCAAATCCTTAATGTTCTGCGTAATTCCTGTCGGTACACCGCCCCATTTTCGGAACCGCTTCCAGATTTCGACGCTGTATGCAGCGGTCTGTTCCTCTTTCAGCAGGAGGTGGAACTCGTCTATATAGTACCGGGTGTTCTTTTTGCTGTTGCGGTTGATGGTAACGCGGTTCCAGACCTGATCCTGGACGATGAGCATACCCAGTTTTTTCAGCTGTTTGCCCAACTCTTTGATGTCGAAACAGATAATTCTGTTATCCAGTTCCACATTCGTCTGGTGATTGAACACTCGCAGCGAACCATTGACGTAGATTTCCAATGCCGTGGCGATACGCTGCGCCTGCCGCTCTTTCTGCTCCCGCAGGCAGTCGTACAGATCACCGAGCGTCGGCATATTCTCCGGCTTCGGATCGTTCAGATACTTCTGATAGACCAGCGGCAAGCAGCGGTCAATGACTGACTTTTCTTCCGGCTCCATACCATCCCGTGCGCCCATGATCAGTTCGCACAGGGAAAGAATGAAGTCCGATTTCATGCCCAGCGGGTTATCATCGTCCGCATAGTTGAGGTTAATGTCCATCGGGTTGATGTAGTCCTTACTGGTGGACGAGATGTGAATGACCTGTCCCCCCAACGCTTCCACCAGCGGATAATACTCTCCCTCCGGGTCTGCCACGATAATATCGTCCGTTGTGGTAAAGAACACGTTGGTGATCTCACGCTTCGCACTGAACGACTTACCGCTTCCCGGTGTTCCGAGGATCAGACCGTTCGGGTTTTTCAGCTGCTTCCGGTCTGCCATAATCATGTTGTTGGATACGGCGTTCAGACCGTAATAGAGGGAATCGCCCTCCATAAAAAGCTCCTGCGTGGTGAAGGGAACGAAGATGGCGGTGGAAGTGGTGGTCAGTGCGCGCTTGATGGGAACGAGATTATTGGCCAGCGGCAGGCTGCTCATAAGGCCCTGCTCCTGCAAATAATCCAGACGGTTCAGAGTGCAGTTGAACTTCTGAGCGATACCAGCAGTCTGAAACACAGCACTATCCAACTCCTGCTTGGTCTTTGCTGTATTAAGGAACAGCACCGTAACAAGGAACATACGCTCATTGCGGCTTTGCAGATCATCCAGAATCTTCTTGGCCTCACCGCCATAAGTTGCAAGGTCGCTCGGAATAATTTCCATATCATAACCAGACCTCACAGCTTTCTTTTGTTCCTCGATTTTCATACGGTCTAGGTCGGTAATTTTGCCTTTGATCAGTTTGATGGCTTTCAACTGGTCTACCGACTGCACATGGATACTGACGACCAGATTTTTGTCCATGTCCAGAAATTCGGCCAGCACCTTATCCGTCAGTTCCGGGGCAAGGATGTTCAGATAGGATGCAGCACCATAGGTATCGCCCATCATAAAATCCTTGCCGCTCTTGAACAGAAAACTGGTCGGCGCAATGAAGTCCTTGGTCGTCATGCCGCTCTGCAGGATGCGGTCATAGCTGAAATCGAACTTGTGCTGTTCCTCCTGATGAAAGGTTTCGTACATGATCTGAAGCCGTTCCACGCCGTTCAGCGGGTAGGCTTTCACGCCCAGCACCTTGAAATTATTGAGAATATCGGTTTCAATACGCTCCAACCGGGGCTTCGCTTCCCGGACGCTCTTTGCTTCGATGCTAAACGTGATGTACTTCGTCCGAACCAGACCGTTGTTACCCTTGGCAAGTTGCTGTTTCAGCATCTGTGCATATTCCATGCGCACATCATCGAACTGGTCATGCTGCGGCTCGATCTGGATAACCTTGTTGTACTCGCTCATATCGCTTTTGTGGTTGATGAACGAAAGCTGAAAGCGGATGCTGGCATCGAAATAGTTGAGGAAGTCGCACCAGCTTTCAAAGATGGTGTTTTTATCCTCGTTCTGTGCCAGCTGGTAGTTGATGTCGTAGAATCGGACGGTTTTGGAATACAGATGTTCCTCCACCCGGCAGATACCGTCGCGCCCCATTTCCAGATACGGAATGGAATGCTGCACGGTCAACCGCTGTTCCTTCTGGTTCTTTTCGGGTTTACGGAAGAACTTTTGGAAGAAGCCGCCGAACTGCGGTTTCTTCTTCGGTTCACTTTTTACCAAGAATGCCTCCTTTCTTCTGGATCGGTGTTGCGGTTTCCAGTTCCCGCTCATACAGGTTTTCGACCTCATAGCGGCGTACTGCAGGGCGTTTGAAGCGGACACTGATGAAGTTTGTCAGGATGGTTTCAAGGTGCATCCCGTTTTTCTCGTACAGCGCAAAGAAAAATTCCGGCAGCATCAGAAGCACCATGCCTGCCGCTGCATTGCTGGTTCCCAGCGTATCGCGCATGAGGAAATAGAACGGAACACCCATGCCCGCCGCAAAACCCATGCACACAAGCTGGCGTTTCGTCAGGTTCAGAAAGACCTTATTCTTTACTTTGGAAAGGTCTTTGGGAATCGTTACATAGGCCATTTATCACCAGAACAGCCAGACCGCCGCCGGGAAACGGCGTTGTCTGCTGTCTTTTCCTTTCGTTTGATTTTCCCGGATTTAGTGACTGCCGAAGATCTGTTTGGACAGACTTCCCGTTTTGAGCAGCGAGAAACAAAGAATCACCGTGTAGGCCATTGTGCCGAACAATGCCGAGTGAATATCCGAAGATACCCGGATGCTGCCGATAAGGGCTGCATAAATTGCCACGCAGACCATCATCAGGAACGCTTGGAATGCCAGCGCGAAGAGCCCTCGGAAGTAGTTTGTACCCACATGGCCCCATTCACGGTTGCTCATGGTTGCAAATGGAATCGGAGCAAGCGAAGTGTAGAGGTATATTTCTATCATTCTGCCGTACATAATTACCGTGATAACCACCGACAGAATTTTCAGACACCAGCTTACAACAAGGGTTTCCAATGCCAGCGTCACCAGTTCGCCAATCGCCATTGTTGCCATTGCCGCCTGCATCTGCATGGAAAGAGAACTAATATCAATGGCGGTATTGCCACGGATAATGCCGGAGGAAGAATTTACCACCGACTGTCCAATGTCAAATACCGCCATTGCAATATCGAACGTATGACTGACGAGATAGACCGCGATCCACATCTTCACGAAATACTTGAAGAACATCCAAGTGTCTACATCGTGCAGATTGTTCCGCTCTGTCAGCATCGAGATCAGTTCATAGCAGAGGATCAGCGTAATGATGATTCCCGCAATGGGAATCACCACCGAATCCGAAATGTTACGGATCATGCTGAAAATGCTGCTGTTCCACCCTTGCGGTGTCTGCCCGACCTGAGCAGCGATTTCACTGGTCTGTTGGTTGACCGCTGTGAACATCGTACTCAGGTTGGACTCCACCATGCCGGAAAGAAGTTCCCTCATCCATTTTTCGATTGCTGCGAAAATATTATCGAACAATGGCGGGTTTTCCTCCTATCGCTTGTTGATTAGCCGAACAGACCGGAGAGCAGCGGGATAAGCTGCGTACCGATGAGAATGACACCGCCGCCGGACATCAGCTGCTTCATGCCCTGCGACTTTGCGCCGGGGTTGTCGTTTCCGTACCCTTCCATGAGGTTCACAACGCCCCAAACGCCAAGGCCCGCGCCGATGGCAACAACGAGAGTCTGCAGAACGGTAATAGCCTGATTGAAGAATTCCATAGTCGTTTTTCGCCAGATTGCAGCATTGATAAAAAGTACGATTCCAAAAGAAAAACAGGCTGGCACATCTTCGGTGCTGCCTGCTCCTGCAATTCTGGCTTCTCCTTTCATTTTCATAAAAAATCAGCCTTTTGGAATCGCAAAATGTAGAGATCAGTCGGACAAGTTACCTGCCACGGGGGCTGCCCGGACAGGCGGGCGGGCGAATTTACTTCGGATAATGACCTCCTTCCTATGCTGTGCTTTCTTCGGACACATCCACCTCGTAGCAATCAAATTCTTCATCCATCCGCAGCCTGAGTTCGTGCTTCAGGTAGCGTTCTACATCGAAAGCGTTCTTCTTATCGAAGTCCGACAGTTCTTTGTACCGCTTATGCTTGGTAATGTCGAATTTGTCGCTGAGGAATGGCCGGACACCGCGCAGCTGCAGGATACACTTGCTGCCATCCATGACAGAAAGTTCGTCCCGGCTCATAAGTTCCTTTCCGGTCTTTTGGTAGGTTGTACCAAAGGAAGGGCTTTGACCGCGCGTGTCGGAAGTGTTATATAGGTCGATGGTTTCTTTCCCCAAGGTTTCAGAAATCTCTTTGAGTGTCGAGCTTTCCTTACCGCCGAGGAAAAGCATGGTGTCACAGTTACCGATAATGGTTTCTGCGGCATCTTTGTAGATGGTTTTCAACTGGCTCTGAGATTGCAGAATGATTGATGCCGAAATCTCGCGGCTGCGGATGGTGGCGATCAGCTTATCAAACTTCGGGATCAGACCGATATTCGCAAACTCATCGAGCAGCAGCCGCACATGATACTTTAGCTGACCTCCGCATTGATCATCTGCACGGTCACAGAGCAGATTGAAAAGCTGGGTGTACATGATGGACACCACGAAATTGAACGTATCGTCCGTGTCGGAAATAATAACGAACAAGGCCGTGCGGCGGTCCCCCAGCAAATCCAGTTCCATTTCATCGTAAGCCATCAGGTCACGCAGCTCCGCAATATCAAATGGGGCTAATCTGGCACCGCAGGAAATGAGGATGGATTTTGCCGTTTTGCCAGAGACGAAAAGTCAAGGACTTTTTCATCAAATTCAAAAAGAAGTCACATTTTGCGGACTTCCTCACGGAGCAGACGCTTGATTTTGTCCTCCATCGTCTCTTTTGCGGTCTGGCTGAAATGGACACGGACGATATAGGTTGTCTTGCCGATCTGCTTTCTGACAGTCGGGCAAGTGGCGGTGTTGGTTGCGGTATTGTTCATTCAAAATCCTCCTGTAAATGAAAAATGCCCGGTGACTGTTCATCATCGAGCGGTGTCGGTATGAGGGAACAAGGCAAGGCGGCAACATTAAGGTATCTATAAAAACCTTGCCGTCTTTGCCATGCTTGCCGTGTTCCTGTTGTCAGTCTCGGAGATAGCAGACCCATGCTGTGCCGTCTTTCTCGGTCACAAGTCTGTCCCCGATACGGCTCTTTGCCGTCCTCATGGTGCGTGAGGAAATCCCACGCTCATTGACTGCCTTTTCCAGTTCTGCGCTCGGCATACGCTTTCCGTCCGCAAGCAGTTCCAGAATGAGCATTTGCGCCTGTGCGGTCTTGCTCTCGGTCTTGGCGGTGTCCGTCCCGGCAAGAAGCTCGTCAGCGGTAATGTCATAAGCCCCTATCCATTCAAAACCTTTCTCGTCTCCCAGAGAAAAGGCAAGAGACTGACCGGGCGGCGCAAGGGAGCTTTTCTCATGGATAAGCACCCTCGTTGTGGGACTGTCCTTCAGCTTGCCAATAAACAGCAGACTGCGGACTGCCGCCGTAATGTCGATAGACCCCAATCCCCGGTAGGTGCTTTGCGTTCCTGCGGCTTTGTTCAGGTGTCCAATCAGCACGATAGCGCACCCGGTAGCCTGTGCAATGTCTCCCAAACTGCGGAATATCGGGCGCACCTCGTTTGCTCTGTTCATGTCCACATCTGCGCCCAGAAACGCCTGTACCGGGTCAATGATAACCAGCCTTGCGTTGTTTTCCCGGATTGCCCTTGCTATGCGCTCATCGGCAAGGGTCAGCGGTGTGTCCCTATCGTCAATGACAAGCACTCGTTCAAGGTCTGCGTCAGCTTCCATCAGCCGGGGCTTAACGGTATCGCCCAAACCGTCCTCGGCGGTCTGATAGATGATGTTGAAAGGCTCAAGGGTCTCCATACCAGGTAAAGGCTTTCGGTTGGTGCAAGCCGCCGCAAGACGCATGGCAAAGTAGGTCTTACCCTCGCCGGGGTTGCCCTGTATAATCGTCAGCTTTCCAAAGGGGATATAGGGAAACCATAGCCAATCCACGCTCGTAAGCTCCACATCTGCCATGCGGAGCATGGGAACAGGCTGGGCGGTGGGCAGCTCTCGCAGCGTGATTGTCTCGGCTATGAATTTGCGGCTGGGAATGTCCCCTTGCTGACGGAGAACATCGTTCCAGTCTTTCCTTGCCGGGACAAGGCGAATGACGGCGATCTCACCGGGAATGTCCTGTGCCAGTCGGGTGCAGGCTTCACTTCCTGCGGTGTCGCTGTCAAGGCAGAGGAACACTTTTCGGGTGTCCTTGCGTTCAGAAAGAAAACGGTCAAGGGCTTTGCCTGAAACGCCGCCCAGGGCAAGGTAGCTCCTTGTCTGCCAGTCCTGCGGATAAAGGCAGATAAAGGACAAAAGGTCAATCGGTGCTTCAAAGACAAAGAGCTGGTTGCCGTTTCCCTCATAGTGGAACGGATAGGATTTGTCAGACCCGGCAATGTCCTGTCTGAATGGGTCTGCCGTTCCTCGCACATGGGCGTATCTCGGCGTACCGCTTCGGTCTCTGCCGACAAACACAACATTGTGCCGCTTTGCGTCCTCGTAAATATCCCCGGAAAGAAGAAAAGCCTCAACAAGCGTTTTGTTGAGACCTCGGCTTTCGCAAAGATATTGAATTGCTCTGTCGGCTGTTCTATTGTGCAAGGGCAAGTGAAACGCTGTGGGCGGTGCTGTGCTGGCTTCGCTCTGTCCCTCGGCGCTTTCGCCGGTTAAGAGCTGGACTGCTTCGGGAAAGGACTTGCCGTAAAACTCCATGACAAAATCAATGGGATAGCCGCCCTTGCTCTGGCTGTGGCGAAACCACTTGTTTCCCCGGACGGTCAGGCTGTCATGTTCTTTCCAGCGGTATTCCCGTCCGCTTTTGATAAGCGTCTCTCCCTGTGTGCGGAGAAAATCTTCCAGACTGACGGCGTTTGCCCGGTCAATCTGTGCTTGGGTGTACTGCATGGGCGTCCTCCTTACTTCTTGAAAACAGCGCATCGTCTGCAAATGCCATGCTCACGCTCGTCCAGCGTGTAGGGGCAGTTCGCACATTCCTCGCCGTACTGTCTCATGATAACAGGCAGATAGCCCAGCTCCTGCAACATATCAATCTGGCGGTCGGTGAGGGTGGCTTCAAAGGCAAGGCATTTCCGGGTGTGTTCGTCCAGCTCGATCAGGTCGGAAAGCGGTCTGCCATCGGTCAAAGCTTCTCCGCTCAAAAGGCGTTTTGCCGTTCTGCGGATGGGGTTGTACTCGTTCTTCCAGTCGTATTTTTTCATCGTGTCATATCCTCCTTTTTGTGTCGTGTTTTGGGTCGATTTTGGAGCTTTTGTTCCTCTGTGCGCTCGTTAAATCGGGCAGCAGTATCTACACATGACTTGACCTTCCAAAGGCGGTGTAAATCGTCTCTGACGGTCTTAAACTCGCCATAGGTGGTGTTGTGCGCCTGTTCCAGCTCGTCATACTCTTCGGTCAGCTTTTTCATATCCACCTTGCCGTCCGGGAACTCCCCGGTCAGCTTGCGTCTGGCGGCGTAGAACTGTTTCAGTTCCGCTTCATGCTCTGCCTTGTACTTGGCTCTGGGCTTCTCAAACTTGATTTTCTGCAAGCCGTCATAGACAGGCTTCAAGCTCTGGAAAGCAGCGGAGCTGTCATAGAGCTGCTTAATTGCTTTCATTCGGGCGGTCTGTTCGTCCAGCGTTTTCTTCAAGCTCTCTGTGGCAGCACTGTGTTCGCTGACACGGCTTTCCAAATCTTCAAGGGAGTAAATGCCGTTTGCCCGGAGATAATTGAAAGTCTCGTTCATCTCCTTTAGATTGCTGACCTTGCCTTTCTGCGAATACGCCCCGGCTCTGCGCTGGGTGTAATAGGCGTTCAGCAGAGAAACAAGGTCGGGTGCCTGCGGCTTGGCAATCTCCGCTTTTGCTTCGGCAATCCAATCGAACAGGAGAGCGATTTTCTTCTTGATGTCCCGGATAACGGCATTGGTCGCCTTGATCCAGCGGTTGAACTCGCCCTTTTCGGTGCGTATACCTTTCTTCTCCATTGCCCGGACGGTTGCGCCCTCATGGACGGTGGGAAGAAGCTCCACGCCTTGCCGTTCATAGCTGCGGTGGTCGATACGAACATCAATACCTTTTTCCGCAAACTTGGCATTGCACATCTCCGCCCATGCTTCACGCCAATGTTCCAGCGTTTCGGGACTGCCCCAGTCGGTAGTGGGAACGGCGTTGAAAACAAACTCTCCGTTCTGGTCTCGGATACGGTTGCCGTCCTCGTCCAGTTCGTACACCCGGCGTTGCTTTAGTCCCCATTTGCCGTTCTGCTCGATGGGACGGATGGGGCAAAGCACATGAAAATGTGGATTGGGTATGCCGCCGTCCTCTCTGTCTGGCTGGTGTACAGCGAAGTCAACCACCATGCCACGGCTCACAAACTGCTCCAATAAAAATTGCCTTGCAAGAGCGATGTTTTCCTCAAGGGAAAATTCATTCTGCAAAGCAATGTCAAAGCTGTATGCAAGCTGTGCCGTCTTTCCACGCTCGGCTTTTTCCACGGCGTTCCATAGGGTCTGACGGTCTGCGTATTCTTTCGGTGCATGGGACGGCAGGAGAATGTCGGAGCATATCACGCCGCCCTTGCGGGTGTAGTCGCTGTATTCGCCATAATACTCGCTATACAATCGCTCCCCGGCACGGTAGGCGGCAGAAGCAATAGCGGACTGTCCTGCGCTTCGCTTAGTCTGCGTGACGCTCAGATGAAATAGTGCCATCGGCTTTCAACTCCTTTTCTCTGTTTGCTTGGCTGATGTGGGTAATCGCCATGTGACGGACGGCTTGCTGGACTTCGGACAGAGAAAAGATGTGTTCCATCAGCTCTGTCATTTCGGTGCGTGTGAGATCTTTGACCTCCGGGGCAAGGCTCTCAATCGTGCCGCCCAGATTGCAAAGGCGGTGGGTGCGCTTGGTGCGTTCGCCTTTCTCCAGATACTTCTTTCTGTTCTCCAGACGCTCCAGCTTGTGCTGTTCCTGTGCAAGCTGCGTCTCGACCTGTTCCTTTTCGGCTCGGAGCTGTTCAAGGTTTTTCGGTTTTGCCATTTTTCGTGACCTCCTTTTTTGAAAATGGGGATAAAAAAAGACCGTCAACTTTTCGCAGATTGCGACCAGTCAACGGTCAGTTTTTCGGTATTCAGTTGTTGTGTTCAGTTCGGTAAATTGAAGTTGGTCAAAGTTGTTGGCGAAGATATTCCACAACATTTCCATTCGTATCATAGAAACAGATGTTTCCTACATTGAGGGGCAGGACAATGGCGAAAGGCTTGCCACTATCAATATCAATCACCTGAATGCCGTTGCCATCATCTACTTCAAGTCGAACAATATTTTGGGTATTCATTGAGATAAATGCCCTTTCGTTATTTCCCTCAACAACAAACTCTGCAATGTAATCATCAACCTCAACTATATCTCCACCACCACGGAAGAAATATCCAAAAGACAAGCCAGGGCGATTTACATAGACAGAAAAAGTGTGGTCTGTCTTGTCCTGTGGGTAAGAAATAAATGCAGCCATTGTGTCGGAAATGCTTCCATCAACAATCCAATCATCCAAAATTTTTTGAGATTGGCGAATGTCTGCTTCTAAACTGTTTGCGGTTTTACCAATGTCATTGTTTGCATAAAGGAAACCGAAAACCAACACACAAGCCAAAATAACACCCAAGAGGATTATGGGTAATTTCTTTTTCATAGAATCACACTCCTTTATCAAATTAAGATTCTTGATTTTCAAACTTGCTGGCGGCGAACGGTTTGTCAAAACCGTTTGCGGACGGCAAGTCCACAGGGGATAGCCGCTTTAGCGGCGCAAGGGGGTGTAGCCACCTTGACGGAACGAAGTGACGAAACATTCTCGGTCATGCAGTTTTCTTCTGCTGACGGAGAATGAAGCTCCGCAGGACGCACCACTCTCGACAGAGAGTATAGAAGTGCGCCCTTAGAGTTCTAAGGGTATTTTTAGATAATTGGGAATGTTTCTTTGTCAAACTGCGTAACATTGAACACGATACGCCACTCGACATCATCACCAACCGGTTCAAAGTGCAGAGCAGAACAAGCAGCATGAAGTTTTTCTTGTGAATTTGTTCCATATATAACTGCTGTCGGACCATCTGCACCACCAATAACACCAACAACAAAACAGGAACTACTGCCAACTGGACGGAACGAATGATCGTCTGGTGTAACTTCTATCGGTCTATCGCCTTCATCACAGTCAAAAACCGAAATGTTCTCCATCGGTTCAGGGGTAAGTGTATAACTCATGGCAATATAATGTGTCGGATAAATCCAGCGATCAGAACCAAAACTATTTTGAGGAACTGTCTGCTGTTCTATTTCCTGCACGGTCAGTGTATGGGTTATTCCGCTAACAGGATGGGAAAACATAAATGAATCTCCGGGTGCGTGAACTTTGAAATGTGAGCCTGGAACTTGTCCTGGTTGCTGCTCCATTGTAAGAAAAAGTTTATTGATTTCAGGGTGATGCTTGGTTCCCCAAGGAAATACGTCTCTGCATATGACCCAGCCATAAGTACTATCCAGCCCATAATGGTCGATTGCCCATTTTGCTTCCAACTCATTGATAACGCCATCTGGCAGACAAGGATTAAAGCTCACAGCGCAGCCATGGGTTGTCTGTAATATTTTCTCGTTTAACTTCAAGCAAGGTTTGAAGTTAAAACAAAGTGGGTTTTCCCATTCCATCTGCATCTGTTGCTCACGGGTAAAATTTTCACATGAGTCATTTTCCCAGTCCAGATTCCATTTTTTCATGAAGTCACGGATGCTTTCTGAATCAACTCGCATACAAAAATCAACGACAAGTCCTTTGCTACATGAATAAGCTGCCGGAATTACCCAATGATATCCAGCCCAATCGAATTGTTTATCCAGCTTGATCTCTTTTCCGGCACGGTCTTTACCTCGATGTCCCCAGAAATCTCCATCAAAGTAGACCTTCCATTCAGGGGCAACCAATTCTGCCTCTGAAGTCATATCATTATCGTAATAATCTTCTGTGTATTTAATCTGACTGTAATCAAAGGAAGATTGCAGGTTTTTGATATATGTCCACGGTTGTTCCATAGGCAACAAATTCATCTTCTCTGAAATTTCCGATAAAGTTTGCTGTTGTTCCTGGGTTGTAGGGTTTTCATTGAGAAAGGCTTCAAACTGTGCTTCGTTCCACATCCACGCTTGTTCCACTGCCGCCACATCACCACAAGCCAGTATAAGCCGCAGAAAGTCGGTAAAATTTTCAGCTACTGGATGAACATAATCAGGAGAAGTATTCATGGGGCTGACAGAGAAAACCATCTCTCCAAATCCACGAATGAAACAGAAGTGGATACCATCTATCCCTGCCCATCCAAAAACCGATGCCCCTTTTGGGGTACAAAAATAATTTGTATTATCCTCACGGAGTTCAACTCCCACAGGACTTAAATCGACACCCCGCTGTAAAAATTTTTTCAAAATTCTATTCATTAAGCATCCCCCCATAAAATTAGTGCTATCACGCTCTTTATTGTAGTAAATTTTATCACAAGAGTGTGAATAAATCTACTGGCGAATGCTGAAACCGCCCGAACAGTTTCTTTCTGCTCAGGCGGCTTTCTTCATCTATTTTTCTTTCTTCTGCTGCACTTGTTCATGGGCTTCCTGCTGAACATCAGCCCAGCGGAAAAGCCATACTTGAAGTGACTTTCACTTTCTTCACATTGGGCGATTGCTGTCTGCGCCCGGAGTTCCTGCACCAGCTCATAGTCCTCTTTGCTGAGCCGCTGGGACAACTGCTCCATGAGCTTTTCACAGGCTATGACTGCCTTTCGGTATTCCGGTGATGTAGGTACAACTGTCTCGCAGGGATAAAACTCCCCATTATACATGGCTTCCAAAATCATAGCTTTACCTCTCTCAACAGTAGATTAGTTCCGTCTTGATGATTTCCTCTGCCCGGCAGCGGATGGAGTTCATTGACTGCACCCATAACATCTGATTTTCCGCTTTCATGGCTTCGGTCACGCCCTCGGCTTTCATCATCTGCCGGATAATCAAGTCCAGCCTGTCTGCCGCCTGCTCGTTCAGATCGGCAACGACGGTGTGGAGCCTGCCGGACAAAATTAGCTCGTTGTAAAGCATGGGACGGTGCAATTTCAGATAGGACTGGTGCAAGCGTCCCCAATGCCCAATAGGTCGGCGTTCATCCGGCAGCTTCAAGTCCGGCACATAGTAGTCGCCCACCAACACATAGTCCATACCGTTCTCATGGATTCTCGGTTTCAACTCTTTCATAAAATCACGCTCCCTTTCTCGGTCCCAGCTGCGGCAAACTGCTCACCGGGATAAATACCCCTCTGGCAATATCCTCGGTGCGGATTGCCTGTTTTCTGGCTTCAATCTCCGCTTTTTTCTTGGCTTTCGTGCGCTCCTCATACTCTTTCTGTTTACCATTGGCTTTCCGCTTCAAGTAGTTCTGGTGGAGCCTGTCCTTGCGTTCCTCACGCTTGCGGATTTCCTCTAATTCCTCCGGGGTAAGCTCCACTTCGCCAAACGCAGGGGGAACGAAACGACCCACGAAATTGAAGTAAATCTCGACCTCCTGTGTGGTCTGAATACTGCCCTTGCGGTCACGCTCATGCACAAGGATTTTCTCAATAAACTCATTGAGCATGGCAATCGTCAGCTTGTCGAAGTT
>NZ_JAFREH010000022.1:0-24694 GCF_017377625.1 Faecalibacterium sp. Marseille-Q3530
ATTCCGAACACAGTAGTTAAGCTCACTCGTGCCCAAGATAGTTAGCTGGAAACGGCTTGTGAAAATAGGTAGTCGCCGACTTGATCGAAACGCTCTAAGAGAAATCTTAGGGCGTTTTTTGTTGCACAAAAATGCGGTGTAATCTTTAGCACAAATGCGAATGCAGCAGGGCTTGACAGAAACACTACTATGTAATACAATGTAGACAAGCTACTACGTAATACAAAATAGCAGAAAGGAGGAGTCCCCGGTGGAAAACAACACACAGCTTCTCAAGGGTATTTTGGAGTTCTGTGTTCTGAAACTCATCAGCAGAGAGCCGACCTATGGCTATGAGATCGTGATGAATCTGAAACAGGTCGGTTTTTCAGACCTGAGCGAAAGCACACTGTATCCGCTGCTGCTTCGGTTGGAACAACAGGGAAAGGTCACAGTAGAACGCAGACCTTCCCCCAAGGGGCCAAGTCGGAAATATTACGTTGTAACAGAGGAAGGGCGGCTGGCGCTTTTTGAGTTTCGGCAGGATTGGAGCCAGCTCTGCCAGCTGGTAGAAAAAATTTTTAAGGAGGAGCCAGATGAATAAGTATTTTGCACTGCGAAAGGCAAACCGGATGCGTACAAAAATGCTGACTGAAAAAAGCCAGGAACAGCTCAAAGAAGTGATCGCCTATCTGCGCAGTGTCACATTCGACATCTGTGGCGTAGAAGTCGTCCAGAGCGATTTGATCGACATCGCGATGCGAGCCAATGAAGAGGGCTGCGAGCTGTTCCAGTTTATTACGGACGCCGAAACCTTTGTAAATGAGGTGAAGCCGAGCATGAAGCCACTGCGCTGGCCCGATTTTCTGATCTTTGAGATCTCTGTGCTTTGCTTTTGGGGATACGGTGTCGCCTCACTGGTGATGACACCCTCAATTCTGGCGGTCGTGCCGGATTTCAAAATCGACGTTACGCTGGCGTCTCTGTTGCAGCTGTGTATTTGTGTGCTTGGATTTTATTACCTCTATCGGAGCGCAATGGAGAAGGTCGGATTTCCGCCGAGAAAGCATCAGGTGAAGGCGGTGGCATTTACGGTACTCTATATTCTGGTGCTCTATGAGATCGGAAAACTCCTGCGTCTGGCGCTTGGGTCGATCGTTTTTATCCGCATTCCGGTCTGGCCCTATACCATCGCGAATCTGCTGATCGGTGCGGCCTTTCTGTGGCTCCGGTTTGACCGTTATGGAAAAGATGCCCGGTTGGAAGAACGGGTGTAAAAGCGAACGGACATCGTGGGGCATGGTCAAATCTCAAAACAAATACAGAAAAAGCGGCCCCGCCGCGTTGGAGATTCCAACGTTGCGGGGCCGCTGTGTTGTTCTTTGGTGGAGCGAGAGGATTTAGCCCTTGCCGGCGCAGCCGAACAGCTCGATCTTCTCCTTGCACTTGTCGATGATGGCCTGAGAGCCGGGAGCCAGCAGCTTGCGGGGGTCGAAGCCCTTGCCCTGCTGATCCTTGCCAGCCTCGATGTACTTGCGGGTGGCCTCAGCGAAGACCAGCTGGCACTCGGTGTTGATGTTGATCTTGGAAACGCCCAGGCTGATGGCCTTTGCGATCATCTCGTCGGGGATGCCGGTGCCGCCGTGCAGGACCAGGGGGATGTTGTTAGTGGCCTTGTGGATGCGGTCCAGAGCCTCGAAGTCCAGGCCCTTCCAGTTGGCCGGGTAGACACCGTGGATGTTGCCGATGCCGGCTGCCAGGAAGTCGATGCCCAGATCGGTGATCTTTGCGCACTCCGCAGGGTCTGCGATCTCGCCAGCGCCCACGACGCCGTCCTCGACGCCGCCGATGGAACCGACCTCAGCTTCGATGCTCAGGCCCTTGGAATGTGCCAGAGCGACCAGCTCCTTGGTCTTCTCCACGTTCTCCTCAATGGAGTAGTGGCTGCCGTCGAACATGATGGAAGAGAAACCGGCTTCCACGCAGGCCTTGCAGCCTTCGTAGGTGCCGTGGTCCAGATGCAGAGCAACGGGAACGGTGATCCCCATGGAATCGACCATTGCGCTGACCATCGCAGCAACGGTCTTGAAACCGGTCATGTACTTGCCGGCACCCTCGGAGACGCCCAGGATGACAGGGCTCTTCATCTCCTCGCAGGCGGTCAGCACAGCCTTGGTCCACTCCAGGTTGTTGATGTTGAACTGGGGCACACCGTAGTGGCCGTCGCGTGCCTTGATGAGCATTTCGGTTGCATTTACCAACATTATTCATTACCTCCGCAAATTCATATTATTGGGGTGAAAAGTCGTTTGAGAATGCGACTTTGCGTATCCCTTAACGAACCTGTAAGGTTAGTATACCCCAAACAAACTATAAAATCAATCCAAATTTTCAACATGGTTTCCCGTTCGTCAAAATGATGTTGGAGATTGTGGCAAAATGCGGGAACGAGACGTTCAAAAAATAGTCATATTTCCGACTTGAATTTTACAAAAAGTACGGCGGCTTCTGCACGGAAAATTTCCTCACGGTTGAAAACCCGGTTGAAAGTGTGGAATTCCACCCGGAAAGTGGGCGCAGATGCTTGATTTTTGAACACTTTCAACGGAGTTTTCAACATGTGGAAAAGAAAGGCCTGTTTTACAAAGTGTATATGGGCTCGAATGTGGAAAACTTTTGCCGAAAAAAATATACCGATAAAATGACAAGGGGGCTGCTCTCTGCCGACTGGGACAAAATTCAGGCGGGAAAAAAGGGGAATCCTATGGCAAAGGCGGGGCGGTTATGTTATACTTTACTATGACAATCTGTCGAATTTCGTAAACAGTGAAATAAAAAGGGCCTGTCCCTTTTCGATAAATGGAAGGAGAACACAATGGACGAACAGAAAATGCCGCGCCGCCCCCGCCGCGCTGCGGAAGACACGCCGAAGAATGAGAGCCTGGTCTACGGCAAGAACCCCGTGACTGAGCTGCTCAAGAGCGGCTCCGGTGTGGATACGGTGCTGCTGGCCGAGGGCATGGCCCCCGCTGTGGCGGCGTACTTCACCGCCATGGCCAAGGAGGCCGGGGCCACCGTCAAGCGGGTCCACCCCAACAAGCTCCGCCTGATGACCGGCACCGAGAGCCACCAGGGCGTGGCTGCGTTTGCCAGTGAGATCGAGTATGCCACGGTGGAAGACCTGCTGGCAGCGGCCAAGGCGAAGGGGGAGCCGCCCTTCCTCGTGCTGAGCGACGGCATCGAAGACCCCCACAATCTGGGCGCGGTGATGCGCAGCGCACTGCTCTGCGGTGCCCACGGCATCGTCATCCCCAAGCGAGGCGGCGCTTCCGTGACCCCCACCGTCATCAAATCCAGCGCCGGTGCTGCGGAGCGCCTGCCCGTGGCCCGTGTGGCCAACATCGGCGAGACCATCCGCCGCCTGAAGGACCAGGGCGTTTTCGTCTACTGTGCCGATATGGACGGTGTGCCCCTGCGCAAGAATAACCTCACCGGCCCCATCGCGCTGGTGCTGGGCAGCGAGGGCAGCGGCGTCTCGCAGCTGGTGAAAAAGCTCTGCGACGGCGTGGTGCGGCTGGATATGGCCGCACAGGGCACCGGCGTGGACAGCTTCAACGTCTCGGTGGCGGCTGGCATCATTCTGTATGAGATCCAGAGCCAGCGCGCAGGCGAATAAACGCGGACTGCTCCGCAGAGATTGAGCAGGGAGGTACAACGAATGGCGATGAATGATGCCCGTAAAAACGGCTTTGAAAAAACGAACCCGGAGGACCTCGCAGCCAAGGAAGAAAAATTCCGCACCTTTTTCAGCACCAGTGTGGCGCAGGTGCCCGATGAGATGAAGCACCGGGACGACGAAAAGCAGGAGCCTGCAAAGCAGAAGACCCAAAGCAGCATCCTGGGCCGCATCCTGGGCCGCGCCAAGGAGGAGGCAGAGCCTGCCCCCGAAAAGCCTGCCATGCCGCAGGAACTTCCGCCGACGGGTGAGATCCGGCTGGGCGGGGAGGACGAGGCCGCGGAGCCGAAGGCTGATCTGGAGCTGGCCGCAGACTTCTTTGTGGCAGAGGAGCCGGAACCGCCGGTGCAGCCTGCCACGGCCGCCCCGGCCGAGCGGAAGTCGGCTGCCGAAAAGCAGCCCGCTCCGCAGCCGCAGCAGCCGAAATATGAGAAGAACTATGTGCGCGGCCCGCTGACCCCGCAGGAGCAGAAGGAACATGCCGAGATGCAGGAGCTCAAGGCCCTGCTCTTCCCGGCTCCGAAACCGGCCCGGCCCGAAGCGGACACGCCCGCCCCGCAGGAGGTGCTGGGCGTCGAGACCGCCGCATTGGAGGCCGAGGAAAAGGCCTGCGCGGCCCTGCCGAAGATGGTCTTCGCCGAGGACCGGACCCGCAAGCCGGAGCCGGAAGAGGCCCGACCGGAGCCGACCCAGCCCTTCCGCTTCTTTGGGGAAGGCGACGACGAAGCCGCGCCTGCGGCCCCCACGCGGGAGACGCCGCCCAGCATGGACGACAGCATGAGCATCCCGTTGGTGGGCCTTGAGGAGGAACCGGAAGCGCCGGTCTCCGCACCGGATGCCGCGCCCGCCGAAGCTGCCCAGCCTGCGGAAGCGGCTGCAAAAGCCGCGCCCGGCGAAGCATCCGCAGCCGAGACGCCTGCGGCCCCGGCAGAGGAAGCTGCCGAAGAGTCTACCCCCGAAACCGTGGGCGAGAAGCTGCATAAGATGAGCGCAGAACTCACGCTGCGCTGTGTGCTCAGCGGCATCCTGGCTGTGGTGCTGCTCCACTTCGGGCTGACGGCGGCGGGCCTGCTGGCACCCATTGCCTCGCTGGACCCGGTCGTCGCTCCGGCGGCATTCTACGCCGCCAACCTGCTGGTGCTGGCTGCGGCGCTAGCCGTGGCCTACCCCGTCCTGCGGGACGGTCTGAGCGGCCTGAAAAAAGACCGCCGCCCCAGTGCGGACACCATGCCTGCGCTGGCCGCCTGCGGTGCGGCGCTGGAAGCCGCCATCGCCCTGCTCAACGCCAGGAGCTACCAGACGTCCAGCTGGACGCTGCTGTCCGGCATCGCGGCGCTGGGGCTGTTCATGGCCCTGCTGGGCAGCCGGGTGCAGCTGGCCGCTGTGAAAAACGGCTACGACCTGGCCACCAAAGACCCGGCCGGGCTGCAGGGGGCGTTCCGGGTCAGGGACAAGGACCTGATCCGGATGCTTGCCCGCAGTCTGGACGAAAAGGACCCCTGGGTCCTGCTCAGCCGCCCGGTCCAGTGGGACGACGTCCTGCTGGAACAGAGCTTTGGCGAGCGCACCAGTGAGCGCCGCGCCCGCAAGACGTCGTACATCCTGCTGGGGGCTGCGGTGCTCAGCGGTCTGGCGTTCCTGCTGTTCGGCGGCGGATTCAACGGCATGGCTGCGGCCATGACCGCCATGCTCTGCATGGGCGCTCCGCTCTCCTCCACGCTGGTGGCCGGTCTGGCCACCCTGCGGCTGCAAAAGAGCGCCGCCGCTGCCGGTGCGGTCATTCCCGGCTGGGCCGCGATCGAAGAACTGGGCGGCGTGGACACCGTGCAGGTGGACGCCGACGAGCTTTTCACTGCGGACAGCGTGAATCTGGAGGACATCCGCATCTTCAAGGGCGGCCGCATCGACCGCGCCATCCTCTATGCGGCCAGCATCCTGAACCAGAGCTGCGAGACTCTGCGCGGCCTGTTCCGCCAGATCATTGAGGATCGCACCGACATCCTATACCCCGTCAAGGATCTGGAGACCCACTACGGTCTCGGCTTTGCGGCTTGGTGCGATAACAACCGTGTCCTGATCGGCAACCGCGCCTATATGGAAAAGGAGGGCGTTCCCGTGCCCGAAACGGAGTACGAGGAAGAGCACTCCCAGCATGGGACCTTGCAGATCTTGTATCTGGCGGTTTCGGGCAATCTCCACGCCATGTTCGTGCTGCGCTCCACAGGCGGGCGGAATGCGGCCCGCGGGCTGGAAGTGCTGCAGAAGGAGAACATCCGCCTTCTGGTCACCTGCAAAGACCCCAGCCTGACCGCCAAGCACATCACCGACGCCTACCATCTGCCGGAGGGCATGATCACCCTGCTGGAACAGGACCAGTGCGACGCCCTGAACGCCGCCCCGGCGCAGCCGGAGAACGCCGCCCGCTGCTGTATGCTGCACGATGAGGGCTTCGTCAGCCTCATCGGCGGTCTCCGCGCCGCCGAGCAGGCCCAGAACGCCGAGACGGCTGCCACCACGGTGCAGCTGGTGTCGGTCTGGTTCTCGGTGGCCATCGGTGTGTTGCTGACCTATGCGGGCAGCATCGGCACCCTGTCCGTTGCCGCTGTGCTGATGTATCAGGCCGCATGGAGCGCCCTCAGCCTGGCCGTCTGCGCGCTGAAGCAGCACTAACTGAAAATAATTCTTAAAATAAATAGGAATTATTCTTTATTTTGAGTTCAAATTCTGCTATAATACTCTCAGAAGGAACGCCCCGGCTGCAGCCGGAGGTAAACATATACACACAACAATAAAGGAGAGCATGGATTATGGAACTCAAGGGCACCAAGACCGAGAAAAACCTGTGGGAAGCATTTGCAGGCGAGAGCCAGGCCCGCAACAAGTATACCTTCTTCGCCAGCGTAGCCAAGAAGGAAGGCTATGAGCAGCTGGCCGCGATCTTTGAGGAGACTGCCGCCAACGAAAAGGAACACGCCAAGATGTGGTTCAAGGCCCTGCATGGCGGCTCCATCCCCGATACTATGACCTGCCTGGAAATGGCAGCGGGCGGCGAGCACGATGAGTGGACTGAGATGTATCCCCGCATGGCAAAAGAGGCCAAGGAAGAGGGATTCCCTCAGTTGGCTGCGCTCTTCACCATGGTGGCTCAGATCGAAAAAGAGCACGAGGAGCGCTACCGCGAGCTGGCCGAGAACCTGAAGAACAATCAGGTTTTTGCCCGTGAAGAGCAGCAGGTCTGGCAGTGCAGGAACTGCGGTTACACTTACATCGGCAAGTCTGCACCCCTCAAGTGCCCCGTCTGCGCACATCCCCAGAGCTATTTTGAGCTGAAGAAGCACAACTACTAAGAACCAGCCCAAGAGGCTGCGATACTCCCCCAGTCACGGCGCTGCCGTGCCAGCCCCCTCGGAGAGGGGGCCTTGGCGTGGCGGTAGGCCGGAAAAGCCTCCCTCTTTGAGGGAGGTGTCATCGCGCAAGCGATGACGAAGGGAGGTTCGCGGCCTCTTTTTTTGTTGCAATCCCACCGGAAATGTGTCATAATCGGAAAAAAGATAACAGAGGGGAGAGAACAGGATGGCTTATCGGGCAGCGGTGTGCGACGACAGCGCAGCGGATGCGGACTATGTGCGCGGCATCGTGGCGCACTGGGCAGAGCAGCGGGGCGTCGCGCTGGAATGCCGGGCCTTTTCCTCGGCGGAACAGTTTCTGTTCTGCTACGCAGAGGATAAAAACTTTGATTTATTACTGTTGGATGTGGAAATGCCCGGAGCAGACGGTGTCACGCTGGCCAAAATGGTCCGGCAGGAGAACGAAGCCGTGCAGATCGTCTTCATCACCGGCTACTCGGATTATATCGCCGAGGGCTACGACGTGGCCGCGCTCCATTACCTGATGAAGCCGGTCCGCCCCGAAAAGCTCTGTGCTGTGCTCGACCGCGCGTGGGAGAAGCACCGCCGGAACGAGCGCTGCCTGAACCTCGAACGTTCCGGCGAGATGATCCGTCTGCCGCTGTACGAGGTGCGGTATCTGGATGTGCACCAGAACTATGTGACCGTCCACGCCAGGCAGGATTATACCGTCAAACGGACGCTGGCCGAGTTCGAGGCAGAGCTGGACGAGCAGTTCTTCCGGGTGGGGCGGGGGATGATCCTGAACCTGAAGCAGATCCGCCGCGTGACCAAAAAGGAGGTCGTTCTGGCGGACGGCACAGTGCTGCCCCTGCCGCGCGGCAGCTATGAGCCGCTGAACCGGGCCATCATCGAGAGGACATGAGGCAGAGGAAGGGAAAACAGATGCTGAAACTTTTTTCAAGGCTTTTGGATCACCGCATCGAAGCCTACCAGCGGGAGCTCATCGAGACGCATTACAAAGAGGTGGACAACATGTACCGCCAGATGCGGGGCTGGCGGCACGATTACCGCGGCCACATCCAGACCATGAAGGTCCTGGCGGCGCAGGGGGATCTGGAAGGCATCCGGGCCTACCTTGACCAGCTGGACACCGACCTGAATACCGTGGACCTTGCGGTCAAGACGGGCAACGCCATGGCGGATGCCATCCTCAACAGCAAGATCTCCCTCGCGAAGAGCCGGAACATTCCGGTGCAGATCGACGCCCATATCCCGGTCCGGCTGAAGATGAGCGAGCTGGATCTCTGCTGCATCCTCGGCAACCTGTTCGACAACGCCATGGATGCCAGCGCCGCCCTGCCCGAAGCCGAACGCCTCATCCGGGTGTACATGGATATGAAAGGCACCCAGCTCTACATCTCGTTCACCAACTTCACGGCCAGCCAGAAGCAGACAAAACTTGCCGGGCGGTTTGCCACCACCAAGGGCGAGGGCCACGGCTTCGGGCTGGTGCGCATCGACGCCATCGTCGAAAAACTGGACGGCTACCTCAGCCGCAACAGCGAGGATGGAGCCTTTACGACGGAAATCTTGATCCCGCAAGTATGAAATTGGAGGGAAACCATTGCAATTCATCCCCCAAAATGAACCGTTCGTCCCCGATCTGTGCCGGGGGCGATTTTTTGTGGTAGGATAGGCCCAGACGAACGAAAGGGGAATCCCACATGGAAACGGGAACGAACAAAACGAAGCAAAAACCAAAATACGACCTCTGGCAGATCACGGCCTATATGCTGGGCGTGGCATGGCGGGGCAGACATTGGACGGTGTTCACGGTCGGGCTCTCGCTGGCGCTGGTCACGGCGGGCAGGACCATCGCGGAGCTGCTGTTTGCCCCGGCGGTGCTCCGGGTTCTGGAACAGGGGATGGCGCTGGGCCGTCTGCTGGCGGTCATTGGCGGTTTTTCCGTGCTGCTGGTCGCACTGACCTTCCTGCAAAGTTATCTGAGCGAACTGAATCTCTTTGGAAAAATGAACGTCCGGGTCGATATCCTGGACCTCTCGGCCCGCAAGCGGGCCGGCACCTCCTACCCGAACCTGCTGGACAAGCGCTTCCTGGATCTGAGCGCCAAGGCTGACCGGGCCGGGAGCACCAACAATGAATCTGTCGAAGCATTCTGGGTGA
This sequence comes from Faecalibacterium sp. Marseille-Q3530, assembly GCF_017377625.1. Classification (NCBI taxonomy): domain Bacteria; kingdom Bacillati; phylum Bacillota; class Clostridia; order Eubacteriales; family Oscillospiraceae; genus Faecalibacterium; species Faecalibacterium sp. Marseille-Q3530. The sequence continues at coordinate 9,250 of NZ_JAFREH010000022.1, forward strand.
GCTGGGGCGAGATCCTGACCAACCTCTTCGGCTTCGGGGCCTACTTGCTGCTGTTGTCCGGCCTGAACGCCTGGCTCTGCCTGCTGGTCTGCGCCACATCGGTCGTCAGCTATCTGGCGTCCCGGCGAATCAACGAGTGGGGCTACCGCCACCGCGAGGAGGAAGCCGGGTATGTGAAGCGGCTGGCCTATGTGCAGAAGGTCGCCACCGACCGGCAGTACGGCAAGGATATCCGTATCTTCGGTCTGCGGGAGTGGGTGGAAGAACTTTGGGAGAACACGATGCGGCTCTACCACGGCTTCCTGCTCCGGCGGGAGACGGCCTACCTCTGGGCCAATGTCATCGACCTGGCCCTGCTGCTGGTGCGCAACGGCGCGGCCTATGCCTACCTGATCTGGCTGACACTGGAACAGGGCCTGCCGGTCTCGCAATTCCTGCTCTATTTCGGTGCGGCCACCGGTTTTGCCCAGTGGGTCAGCGGCATTCTGGAAAAGTTTGCAAAACTGCACAAGCAGTGTCTCGATATCTCCACCGTGCGGGAATTTCTCGAATATCCGGAACCGTTCCGCTTTGAGGACGGCCTCCCGCTGGAAAAGCGGCTGGACACCCCCTATGAGCTGCGGCTCGAAGGGGTCAGCTACCGATACCCCGGCGCGGAGAAGGACACCATCCACAAGCTCGACCTGACCGTCCGCCCCGGCGAGAACCTCGCCATCGTGGGCCTGAACGGTGCGGGCAAGACCACGCTGGTCAAGCTGCTCTGCGGCTTCCTCGACCCCACTGAGGGCCGCGTCCTGCTCAATGGGCAGGACATCCGCCCGTATAACCGCCGGGATTATTACAAGCTGTTCGCGGCGGTGTTCCAGGATTTCTCGGTCCTGTCGGCCACTGTGGCCGAGAACGTGGCCCAGTGCCGCACCGGCATCGACGAGGCCCGCGTCTGGCACTGCCTGGACGAAGCGGGCCTGACCGAAAAGGTGCAGAGCCTGCCCAAACAGCTGGAAACGCAGATCGGCCGGGAAGTCTACGAAGACGGCGTCGAGCTGTCCGGCGGGCAGACCCAGCGGCTGATGCTGGCCCGCGCGCTGTACAAGGATGCGCCTGTGCTGGTGCTGGATGAGCCGACCGCCGCGCTCGACCCCATCGCCGAGAACGACATCTACCAGAAATACAACGAGATGACGGCAGGCAAGACCAGCCTGTTCATCTCGCACCGGCTGGCCTCCACCCGCTTCTGCGACCGCATCCTCTATCTGAAGGACGGCCGGGTGGCCGAGGAGGGCACCCACGAAGAGCTGCTGAAACGAGGCGGCGGCTACGCCGACTTGTTTGAGGTGCAGAGCCAGTATTACCGGGAGGAGAACGAAGCATGAGCGCATCGAACAAAACGATCACCATCCGGCAGGGGTGCCGGTACGCCTGGCGGGAGTGGAACATCTTCTGGAAGCTGTCGCCGAAGTTTTTCTATGCTACCTTTGCCAGTGCCGCCCTCACGGCGCTGAGCCCTTATGCCACGGTCTGGCTGTCGGCCCAGCTGGTGGGCGAACTGTCCGGCGGGCGGGACCCGCACCGGCTGATGGTCTGGGTGCTCTGGACCCTGGGCACGACCGCCGTGCTGACCCTTCTGCGCGCGGCAGCGTTCCACTGGAAGGAAGCGGAAACGGACGATCTCTGGCGGCGGCAGACCCGAACGTATATGGACAAGCAGATGTCCCTCGACTACGTGGATGAGGACAGCCAGCGGGTCTATGACATGTACAGCCAGATCCAGCAGGACGCCGGGCTCACGGGTGCGGGCGGCACGGTCTGCATTTTGCAGGTGGAGAAGATCGCCACGGCACTGTTCCAGATTCTGGGCGGCGTGGTGCTCTGCTGGGGGCTGTTCACCGCGGCGGTGCCGGACGGGCGGCTGGCCTTTCTGGGGCACCCGCTGTTTCTGGCGGCGTTCTGGGCCGTGATGGTCTGCACCGCCTGCCTGTCGCCCGTGTTCGCGGGGCAGGAGGCCAAATATATGCCGCTGCTGCAGGAGTCCGGGAAGCTGGGCAACCGGATGTTCCACGTCCAGCTCACCCTACCGGAAGAGCCGAAGAACGCCCCCGACCTGCGGATGTACGACCAGTATCAGAATGTGGTCAGCGGCTATATGGTGGGTCTGTGGGATGCCTTCGCGAGGCTGCGCCGGGGCGCGATGGGGATCTTCCGGTCGGCCTCCTCGGCAGTGTCAGCGCTGCTGATGGGGCTGGTCTATCTCTTTGTCTGCCTCAAGGCCTGCGGTGGGGCGTTCGGTCTGGATGCCGTGACGCAGTACCTCGGTGCGGCCGCCAACCTGTTCCAGGGCGTCGTCACCCTTGTGAACATGCTGGCCGAGATGGAGATCAACGGCGTCTATATGAAAAACATCTTCGATTACCTCGACCTGCCAAACAACATGTATCAGGGCAGCCTGACCACCGAAAAGCGGAGCGACCGCCAGTATACGGTGGAGTTCCGGGATGTCTCCTTCCGCTACCCCGGCAGTGCGCAGTACGCCCTGCGCCACCTGAACATGAAGTTCAAGGTCGGCGGGCGGCTGGCCGTGGTGGGGATGAACGGCAGCGGCAAAACGACCTTCATCAAGCTGCTCTGCCGCCTGTACGACCCCACCGAGGGAGTCATCCTGTTGAATGGAATCGACATCCGGAAGTACCGCTACGACGAGTACATGGACATCTTCTCGGTCGTCTTTCAGGATTTCCGGCTGCTGGCCCTCCCGCTGGGCCAGAATGTCGCGGCCTGCACCGGATACGATGCCGCCCGCGTGACCGACTGCCTGCAAAAGGCGGGCTTCCGTGACCGGCTGGCGGCGATGCCGCAGGGGCTGGACACGGCGCTGTATCAGGAGCTGGACGAGAACGGCGTGAACGTCTCCGGCGGCGAGGCGCAGAAGATCGCCATCGCGCGGGCTTTGTACAAGGATGCGCCCTTCATCATCCTGGATGAACCCACCGCCGCGCTCGACCCCGTGGCCGAGGCGGAGATCTACGCCAAATTCAACGAGATCGCGGGGGACAAAACGGCCATCTACATCAGCCACCGGCTGTCCTCCTGCAAGTTCTGCGATGAGATCGCCGTCTTCGACCACGGCGAGGTCATCCAGCAAGGCACCCACGAGCGCCTGCTGGCCGACACCGCCGGAAAATACTATGAGCTGTGGAACGCGCAGGCCCAGTATTATACGGAGGAACCGGCATAAAGATATTGTCCGGATGGGATTTTTTGCACAGTTTTTGCTGCAAAAAACTATGCGTTTCCACAAAAAGCGGCTCGAATTGTGAACTCTTAGGGCGAACGGCTTGAAAAGAATTTGCATCCTGTGTACAATGAAACGAAAGTGAGAACGATCATGACGCGGAAAAAGTACCTGTGTGCGGCACTCCAATTCTTTGAAGCGAAAAAGGAGGGACGTTCGACCCTATGAGACATTCTTTTCACCCGATGGGACGGGTGCTCTGTGCCCTGCTGCTGGGGGCAACGCTGACCCTCTCGCCGCTGGCGGCGCAGGCAGCGCCCCGCGCGAAGAACAGTTCCGCAAAGCTCGCGCTGGAAGTGACCGAGATGGAGCTGGAGATCACGGCGGACGACCAGCGCCCCAAAGCCTACCTTTACACCGGCGGGCAGAGCGATTATTATTTCATCGTCTGGATGAGCAGCAACCCCAGTGTGGCCACCGTGGACGGTGACGGCAAGGTGACGGCCCGCAGTGTGGGCAAGGCCACCATCACCGCCATCTCGGACCACGGCGACCGCGCCGCCTGCGAAGTCACCGTCACCCGCAAGGGGGAGGAGGCCGAGGCGCAGAAACCCACCCTCAGCGAGACCAGTCTGGAACTGGTGCAGCAGTACGATGCCCTGCACCCTACACAGCAGCTCACGCTGACCAACAGTGACCATTCCTTTATTTATGTGTACCAGTGGCGGAGCAGCGACCCCAACATCGCCTCGGTCGATGACAAAGGCGTCGTGACGGCCCAGAAGCCGGGCAGCGCCACCATCACGGCTTTTGCTTCCAACGGGCAGGCGCTGCGGTGCGCCGTCACGGTCACATCCGAGGTCGGCAAGGTCACACTGAACAAGGCAGACCTGCTGCTCAAGACGGTAGGCAGTCAGGAGGCCCTGTGCGCCACGGTGGCCGTGGAGAGCGGCGGCAGTGTGCCCATCACCTGGGTCACCAGCAATCCGGGCGTTGCCACGGTGGACGCCAACGGCGTCGTGACGGCTGTGGCCGACGGCGAGGCAAAGATCACCGCCCTTTCGCCCAGCGGCCGATACGCGGTGTGCAGTGTGGTCGTCGGCCTGGCCGGGGACAAATACGACACCGAAGAGGACCTGGCCGACGAGCTCAAGCTCCCGGACCCTTATGTGGCCGTCCGGCTGAATCGGCTTTCCTGAGCATAAAAATAAGCCGCGCCTTCGCAGGTGCGGCTTATTTTTATGCGGTCAGATCTTGTTGCCGGAGTCAAGAGAAAATCTGAAATTTCACGAAAATTTTTTACACCCCCGGCAGGAACAGCATCGTCCCGCGGGTGGCCATCATGGGCTGGAACGCGCAGCTGAACAGCCCGCACGCCACGGCCAGCACCAGGGCGAAGAGCAACAGCAGCACCAGACGGGGAGCGTGGGAAGACCTGCGGGGACCTTGCTTGCGCTGCATGGGGCATCCTCCTTTCCGGAACATCATCTGCCCCAGCCTATGCACCCGCTGCGCCGATTGTGCACCGGGGCGAAGTGTGGTACACTAAAGGGAAACGATACGGAGGACTTTTTATGCTGACCATTACTCTGCTGGGCACAGCGGCCACCATGCCCCTGCCCGACCGCGCCCTGACGGCGGCAGTGGCCGAATGCGGCGGGCACAGCCTGCTGTTCGACTGCGGCGAGGGCACCCAGACCGCTGCCCGCCGCGCCGGGGTCAACCTGATGAAGCTGGACGCCATCTGCCTGACCCACTACCACGGCGACCATATCTTCGGCCTGCCCGGCCTGCTGCAAACGCTGGGCTGTCAGGACCGCACCCGGCCGCTGACGATCTTTGGCCCGGCCGAGGGGATGGAGCCGGTCTGGGGCGCCATCCGCACCTTGACCGGCCCCCAGCCCTATGCCATCCGGGCTGTGCCGCTGGGCACCGACCCCGTCCGGCTGGACGCGCTGGCCCCCGGCTGGCCGGTGGGGGCCGAACTGCTGCCCTTCCGGACGAAGCACCGGGTCCCCAGCCGGGGCTACCGGCTGGACCTGCCCCGCGCAGGCCGCTTTGATCCGGCCAGAGCCAGGGCGCTGGGGGTGCCGGTGCAGCAGTGGAGCATGTTGCAGCGTGGGGAGCCGGTCACTCTGGAAGATGGGGCAACCATTGCACCCGGACAGGTGCTGGGCGCACCCCGCAGAGGGCTGCGGTTCGTGTTCTCCGGCGATACGGCCCCCTGCGCTGCGCTGGAACAGGCCGCACAGGATGCCGACCTGCTCCTCTGCGATGCCACCTACCCGGACGATGCGCAGCAGGCCCAGGCGAAACAGTATGGGCACAGCACCTTCCGGCAGGACGCTGAACTGGCGGCGCGGGCCGGGGTGCGGCGGCTCTGGCTCATGCACTATTCGCCCATCATCACCGACCCGGAAGCCGCCCGCCCGGCGGCGGAAGCGGCCTTTCCGTCGGTGGAATGCGGCGTGGACGGACAACAGATCATTTTGCGATACGACGAGGAACCTTCATGACAGCTGAGACCATTTCCTTCCCGCTGGACCCCGGTGCAGCGGCCCTGCTGACGCGCCTCCATGCGGCGGGCTATGCCGCTTATGCGGTGGGCGGCTGTGTGCGGGACAGTCTGCTCGGCCAGACCCCGCACGACTGGGACCTCTGCACCAGCGCGACCCCCGAACAGGTGCTGGAGTTGTTCGGGGAAGCGCACTGCATCCCGACGGGATTGCAGCACGGCACCGTGACCGTCAAACACGGCGGGGAGCTGTACGAGATCACGACCTTCCGTACCGAGGGGGCGTATTCCGACGGCCGTCACCCGGACCACGTCGCCTTTGTGCCGGACGTGAAAGAAGACCTGGCCCGGCGGGATTTCACCATCAACGCCATGGCCTATAACGCCGAAGAAGGGCTCATCGACCCGTTCGGCGGGCAGAACGACCTTGCCGCCGGCATCGTGCGGGCGGTGGGGGAGCCGCAGCGCCGGTTCGAGGAAGACGCCCTGCGCATCCTGCGGCTCTACCGGTTCGCGGCCCGGTTCGGCTTTGCCATCGACCCGGCCACCGGGCAGGCGGCCAGAGCGCTCTGCCGCCATCTGGACTGCGTGTCCGAAGAGCGCATCGCGGAGGAGCTGAGTCGCCTGCTGGCGGCTCCGGCACCGGGGGCCTATCTGGAAGCGGAGGTGCTGGCGGTCATCTTCCCGGAACTGGATGCGGCAGAGCTTCCGGAAAGCCGACGCATCCTTGACGCGCTGGAACCGGGCATGGAACACGTCCCGGTCCGGCTGGCTGCACTGCTGTGCCCGCTGGGCGAAGCCGGTGCAAGAGCGGCGCTCAAGCGGCTCAAGTGCTCCAACGCCCTGACCGGTACGGTGGCGACGCTGGTGGGGGAGAGTCGGGAGCTTCTTCCTCAGACACGAATCGGGCCATTCCATTGCCCGCCCCATTGCCTGCGGCAACAGGGCCCCACCCACCGGACGGTCTTCGGAAGAACTTCCGACTCTCCTTTGGAAGAGACACGGATTCAGACGAAGCGCCTTCTGGGAAAGTATGGTCTGCACATGGTAGAGCAGTTGGATGCGCTCTGTGGGGCAATCGCGCCGGACCGGGTGGCGGAGTTTGCTGTGCAAGCCGAGCTGGCCCGTCAGTTGGAAGCGGACGGTGCCTGCTGCCGCATCAACCAGCTGGCCGTGAATGGCCGGGACCTGATGGACGCAGGCATCCGGCCGGGGCCGGGGCTGCGCCGGGTGCTGGACGCTCTGCTGGAACAGGTGCTCACTGGGCAGCTCCCCAATGAGAAAGCGGCACTTCTGGCCGCAGCGGCGCAGGTCGCTGCGTCTTGACAAGCGAACGGACGTGCGGTAGTATAATACTACTGCTTTTGTATGTTATAACAAGAGGAACAAAATGACAGAAACACAGAATGCAAACCGCCCCGGTGCGCTCATTGCGATGAGCGGCGGCGTAGACAGCTCGGTTGCAGCCTGGCTGATGCAGCAGAAGGGCTATGCCTGCACCGGCATCACGATGCGGCTCACCCGCAACGAGACGCTGGGCCAGTCCGGCTTTCACACCTGCTGCTCGGAAAAGGACATCGAAGATGCCGCCGAGGTGGCGTATGCGATGGACATTCCCTATGAGGTGCTGGATTTCACCGCCGACTTCCGGGAAAAGATCATCGAAAAATTCATCCGGGTCTATGAGGCGGGCGGCACCCCGAACCCCTGCATCGACTGCAACCGGTATATGAAGTTCGACCACCTTCTCTCCTGGGCGCGGGAGCATGGGATGGAGTATGTGGTCACAGGCCACTATGCCCGCGTGGAGCAGGACGAGACCACCGGCCGCTGGCTGCTGAAGAAGGGTCTGGACGAAGGAAAAGATCAGAGCTATGTGCTTTACAACCTGACGCAGGAGCAGCTGGCTCATGTCCGCCTGCCGCTGGGGGCACTGCACAAGAGCGAGGTGCGTGAGATCGCGGAGCAGCAGCATTTCATCAACGCCCGCAAGCACGACAGCCAGGACATCTGCTTTGTGCCGGATGGCGACTACGAAAAGTTCATGGAAGATTTCACCGGCAAGCGCTACCCGGCAGGCGATTTCCTCGACGAGGCAGGCCGCAAAGTGGGCACCCACAAGGGGGCCGTGCGGTATACCATCGGCCAGCGGAAGGGTCTGGGCCTTGCCATGGGCGCACCGGTCTATGTCTGCGCCAAGGATATGCAAGCAAATACGGTCACGGTCGGCCCGGAGAAAAGCCTGTTCGACCGCATCGTCTACGCCGAGGAGGTCAACTGGATCGCCATCCCGGCGCTGACGGCCCCGCTGCGGGTCACGGCCCGCACCCGGTATCATCAGGTCGAGCAGGCCGCGACCGTCTACCCGGCGGGCGAGGACCGGTTCCGGCTGGAATTTGACGAGCCGCAGCGCGCGCCTACGCCGGGGCAGGCGGTGGTGCTGTATCAGGGCGATGTGGTCCTGGGCGGCGGCACCATCGTGCAGGTGGAAAAGTGACCCGCTCCCCGGTGGGAGCGCATGATGAAGCAACCGAAAACCGGCTGCGCCGGGCAGGCGCGGCAGGACCAGAGAAGTGGAGAGTATCGATATGCAAGATCAGTATTCCCGCACCCAGCTGCTGCTGGGCAAGGAAGCCATGGAAACGCTGCACCATTCCCGTGTGGCAGTGTTCGGCATCGGCGGCGTGGGCGGCTATACCGTTGAGGCGCTGGCCCGCAGCGGCGTGGGTGCGCTGGACCTCATCGACGACGATAAGGTCTGCCTGACCAACCTGAACCGCCAGATCGTGGCAACCCGCAAGACGGTGGGGCAGTATAAGGTGGATGTGGCGGAACAGCGCATCCACGAGATCGACCCCAACATCAAGGTCACGACCTACAAGACCTTCTTCACCCCGGAGACGCAGGACCAGTTTGATTTCACCCAGTACGACTATGTGGTGGATGCCATCGACACCGTCACCGGCAAGATCGCGCTGGTGGTCAAGGCCAAGGAGGCGGGCACGCCCATCATCTGTGCCATGGGCGCAGGCAACAAGATGGACCCCACCCGTTTTGAGGTGACGGATATCTACAAAACTTCCGTCTGCCCGCTGGCCAAGGTCATGCGCACCGAGTGCCGCAAGCGGAAGATCAAGCACCTGAAGGTCGTCTACTCCAAGGAGCCTGTCATGACGCCCATCGAGGATGATTCCATCAGCTGCAAGAATCACTGCATCTGCCCGCCGGGCACCCAGCGCAAGTGCACCATCCGCCGCTCCGTCCCCGGCTCCAATGCCTTTGTGCCGTCGGTCGCCGGTCTCATCATCGGCGGCGAGGTCGTCAAGGACCTCATCGGTTTCGTGCCTCTGAAGGGGTAAGTAGAAATTGAAATCGGCTCTGCCGAAAAATCGGAAAAGCGTTTGCGCCGACTGGCGCACCGCCCGATTTTTTGGCAGGGCCTTCTTCTTTGGGATTATCAAGGGCGAGCAGCCCTTGATTCGTGCCTCCCGCGCTTCGAAAGTAGCGGGTGCTTTTCTGGTTCTCTTTTGGCACGCAAAAGAGAACATATCCTACGCAGCAAAAAGGGAAAATAGAAAAACGCAAATAAATTGCAAATTCCTCTTGCAATTTGCGCCGAAACCATGTATAATCTCCCTTGCACGAAAATGCAATCAATTTGCAATTTACAAAACTGAAGCGCCGTTCCGGTGCAAGGAGAACCCCGTATGGAACTGTTTTTGGATGTTTTGGGCGAGAGCCTGGTCGATACGGCCAAGATGCTGCCCTTTCTGTTTTTGGCCTATCTGTTCATTGAATACGTCGAGCACCGCCATGGCGAGAAGATCGAGGCCGTGCTGGAACGCAGCGGCCGCTGGGGGGCTATCCCGGCGTCGCTGCTGGGCTGTGTGCCGCAGTGCGGCTTTTCGGCCATTGCATCGAACTTTTATGCCTCCCGCGTTATCTCGCTGGGCACCCTCATCGCGGTGTTCCTCGCCACCAGCGACGAGGCGGTGCCGCTGCTGATCTCGATGCCGGCGTACTGGGATAAGCTCGTGCTGCTGATGGTCATCAAGGTGCTGTACGCCATTGCGGTGGGCCTGGTGCTGGACTTTGTGCTCCGCGGCATCCTGCCCAAGTCCCTGCGGGGCGGCTACACCGGCAGCGCCGATGAGATCGACTGCCACGAGACCCACGACGACGAGGAAGGGCATGAACGCCCCATCTGGCAGGCCGCGCTCCGCCATACGCTGGAGATCTTTGTCTTCATCTTCGGGTTCAGCCTGCTCTTCGGCCTCATCGTCGAGGGCGTGGGCGAGGACGTGTTCGCGGACGTTCTGGGCCAGATGGGCTTCTTCCAGCCGGTGTTCTCGGCGCTGGTGGGCCTCATCCCCAACTGTGCGGCCAGCGTTCTGCTGACCCAGCTCTACGTCGAAGGCGCCCTCCGCTTTTCCAGCCTGGTGGCGGGCCTGTGCACCGGCGCAGGCGTGGGCCTGGCGGTGCTCTGGCGGGCGAACCCCTCCTGGAAGCAGAACCTCTTCATCACCGGCCTGACCTGGGCCTCCGGCGCTGCCGTGGGCGTGGGCATCCAGCTCGTGGTCGCGCTGCTGGTGGGCTGAGCCGGATCTATTATTTGATCTGCCGTCCTGAAATTGCTCAGGGCGGCTTTTTGTGGTATACTGGAACATATTATAAAAGCAAGGGAGAACACCATGCAATATCAACTTCTGGCAAGTGATTTCGATAACACGCTGGTCCCCTTCGGGGAGCCGAAGCCCCACCCGGCGGTGGTCCGGGCCGTGAAAAAGATGCAGGCGGCGGGCGGCAGGTTCGTGCTCAGCACCGGGCGCGGGTACTGCGTCGTCAACAAAGAGCAGCTGGGCGGCATCCGCTTCGATTACGCCATCACCTGCAACGGGGCCTGTGTCGTGGACAAAAACGGCACCGTTGTGGCCGAACACCCGCTGACCAACGAGGAAATGTACGCCCTCGTGGATTTCTGCGAGGATTACAACTACCCGTTGCAGTTCAACTACCGGGATGCCTATTACGCCTACTGCGAGTACGATGCACTGAAGAGCTTCTACGATTCCCTGCCGAAAAGCGGCCTGACCTGCCTGGATGGTGAGGACCAGGACCGCCACCTCATCGACATGCCCCACGCGGCCTTCGTGGTCATGCCGCCGCAGGAGCTGTCCCGCTTCCACGAAAAGTTCGGCCACCTGGGCCTGCACTTCATGCAGACGGGCGGCGTCGGCCGAGACGGCTGGTGCTGTTATGACGTCGTGCGCGGCGGCATGGATAAGGGCGTGGGGCTTTCGGACCTGTGTGAGAAGATGGGCCTGACCCTGGCCGACGCCGTGGCGGCGGGCGATTCCGCCAACGATGTGGGGATGCTGAAGGCGGCGGGCCTCGGTTGCTGCATGGCCAACGGCACCGCCGACGCAAAGGCTGCGGCCGACCGCGTCATCGGCGATGTGCGGGAGGACGGCCTGGCCGCTCTCATCGAGGAACTCTGGTTCGACGGCCCGAAGGCTGTGCCCTCCGGCCGCGACCTTGGCTCGGCCTGGGACGCGATGGAAAAGGCAGGCGTGGCGGAATGAGCTTTGCGCCGGTCTACAACGCGCACAGCCGCGCCCTCATCCTCGGCACCTGGCCCAGCCCGAAAAGCCGCGAGATGGCGTTCTATTACGGCCACCCGCAGAACCGCTTCTGGCCCATGCTGGCCGCGCTGACCGGGGAAGCCGTGCCCGCGCGGGAGGACATCGAGGCCAAAAAGCAGATCATCCTCCGCCATGGGCTGGCGTTGTGGGACACGCTGGAGCGCTGCACCATCACCGGGGCGTCGGATGCGTCCATCCGGGATGTGGTCCCCAACGACATCGCAGGGCTGCTGGCAAAAGCGCCCATCGAGGCGGTGTTCTGCAACGGGGCGACGGCCTATAAAATTTATACCAACTATCTGGAACCCATCAGCGGCATCCCGGCCGTCAAGCTGCCCAGCACCAGCCCCGCCAACGCCGCCTGCCGCCCCGACCAGCTGAAAGAGATCTGGGGGAACGCTTTGGAACGCTGGATCTTGCCTTGAGCGCGAAGCCCGGCTGTGCAGGAGCCGCAGGCGACAGCGCACAGACCTGCCCGGCCTGCCAAGGGCTCGCCCTATGGGAGAGCTGGCATCGCGGAGCGATGACTGAGAGGGCAAGCCATGAAATCTTGATTTCAAAGCTGTAAATTATTCGTGAAACGCTTGCGTTTTTCCCAAAAGGCTTTATTATGGAACCATACAGGGAGCCGCAGGCTCCCGGACAAGGAGTTCGAAACATGAGCAAGATCATTCGCACCTCAAAGCCCAGCGTTCTGCCGTGGTATGCGGCGGCGCTGGTGTTCGTGGTGCTCTGCGCGGTGCTGCCGGTGTATCAGCTCTGGGCGCTGCTGGTGTCGCTGGGCGGTGCCTGCGCGGCGCTCGGCGCGGCAAAAAAAATCTGCCCGCCCCGCGTAGTGGAACACGAAGTGCCCTTCCACACCGGCGTGGACGATGTGGACGCCATGCTCACCGGGATGCAGAAGCAGCTGGATACTCTCCACGCCCTGAACGAGGCCCTGCCGGACCCGAACCTCTCGGCGGCGATGACCCGGATGGAAAAAGCGGGCCGCTCCATCGTGGAGACGGTGGAGGCCAGCCCCGCCAAGGCCAAACAGGTGCGTCGGTTTGCCAACTACTACCTGCCCGACGCCGTGAATGTGCTGCAGCAGTACGCCAGGCTGGCCCGACAGGGCGTCAAGGGCGAGAACGCCGCTTCCATCCGCGCGGAAGTGGAGCACAATGCGGCGTCCATTGCCACGGCATTTGAAAACCAGCTCGATGCCCTCTATGCGGCGGAGAGCATGGACCTCTCGGCAGACCTGACCGTGCTGCAGAACATGCTCAAGGGCCAGGGCTTATAACGGAAGACCGGCGCAGGCCGCCGTGCGGCAGGCGCTGTTGGAACTGGAAAGGACGGAATCAACAATGGCTGATAACAATCCCCTGAATTTTGCCCTCGATGCCCCCGCAGTACCCCCTCTGCCGCTGGCCCCCGCTCCCGCGGCTGCGCGGGTGGAGGAGAAGAAGGAAGCCCCCGCCCCCGCCGCACCGGAAGTCCGGCTGACCCCGGAGGAGCAGGCGATGGTGGATTCCTTCGCAGAAAAGATCGACATCACCAACAGCCAGCAGGTGCTGCAGTATGGCTCCGCCTGCCAGAAAAAGATCGGCGACTTCTCCGAAGCCGCCCTCTCCAAGGTCTCCACCAAGGACCTGGGCGAGGTGGGCGACATGATCACCGACCTCATCGGGGAGCTGAAGAGCTTCGACGCCAACGAAGAACAGCAGAAGGGCATTTTGGGTTTCTTCAAGAAGAAGGGCGACCAGCTGGACAACCTCAAGACCAAGTACAGCAAGGCCGAGACGAATGTGGAGAACATTCAGTCCATGCTGGAGGGCCATCAGGTCCAGCTGCTCAAGGATATCGCGATGCTGGATAAGATGTACGACCTGAATATGGCCTACTTCAAGGAGCTGAGCATGTATATCCTGGCCGGCAAAAAGAAGCTGGCCGAGGTCCGCGCCAACGAGCTGCAGCAGGCCATGGACAAGGCGAAGACCTCCGGCCTGCCCGAAGATGCTCAGGCTGCCCGCGACCTGGCCGACCAGTGCGAGCGCTTTGAAAAGAAGCTCTACGATCTGGAGCTGACCCGGAACATCAGCCTGCAGATGGGCCCGCAGATCCGCCTGCTGCAGAACAACAACACCATGATGGCCGAAAAGATCCAGTCCACCATCGTGAACACCATCCCCCTGTGGAAGAACCAGATGGTGCTGGCGCTGGGTCTGGCCCACACCCAGAAGGCCATGCAGGCTGAGCGCGCCGTCACCGACATGACCAACGACCTGCTCAAGAAAAACGCCGAGGCCCTCAAGATGGGCACCATCGAGACGGCCAGAGAGTCCCAGCGCGGCGTGGTCGATATCGAGACGCTGCAGCAGACGAACAAGAGCCTCATCGAGACCCTCGACGAGCTGAACAAGATTCAGAACGAGGGCCGCGCAAAGCGGGTGGCGGCCGAGCAGGAGCTGACCCGCATCGAGGACGAACTCAAGACCAAGATGATGGAGATCCGGAGCTAAGATGGCGAACGCAGATTTTTCCCAGAATCAGAATCCCAACCCCGGCGGCTTTGACGCAGGCAGCTACCGCGAGGCGGCACCGAAGACCGAAACGGCCCGCCTGACCCCGGCACAGCAGAAGCTGGCCGGGCTGGAAGCGGCCCTTCCGGCGGCACTGCGCACCCAGGGCGCAGCCCTTGCGCTGAGCGTGGTGGTCATGCTGGCGGCGTTCTTCGGCTTTGGCGGGGCCAAGCTCAAGGCCAAGGCCAACGAAGCCGCCAAGTGGTACACCGTCGGTGTTTCAGCCGATGGCGGCTACACCCTGAGCGAAGAGCTGATCACCCGCGCCAACACGGCGGCGAACATCCTCACCACCGGCGGCAATACGCTGGGAGCCGACAACGCCGAGGTGCTGGCCGCGCAGGACGCGCTGAGCGTGTTCAACAACGACCTGGACGGTGTGAATACGGGCAAGACCCGGATGCACGCCATTTACGAAGACAATGCCGCCCTGGGCGCGGCCATCGACCAGCTCTACGCAAAATTGCAGGAGCAGGCCGCCGACCCCATGAAGATGGGCGCGGTGCAGGGCCAGTACGGCCAGTTCAACAGCGCGGACACCATCATCGGCAACCTGACCTATAACGAAAAGGTCTACGCGTATCAGAAGGACACCGGCGGCTTTCCGGCCAGTGTGCTGAAGGGCCTGTTCGGTGTCAAGGAGGTGGAACCTTTCGCATGAAAACGATGAAACGATTTGCTTCCCGGCTGTGTGCCGTGCTGCTGGTTTTGACGGTCGGCGTCACGGCGCTGGTGCCTGCTGCCTTTGCGGCCAAGGCCCAGCTGCCCAGCCTGCCCAGCGACCAGTGCGTCGTGGACGATGCCAATGTCCTGAGCGACAGCACCACCACGACGATCGAGAACCTCAACGCCCAGCTGACCGAACAGTGCAGCGGGGCACAGATCGGTGTGCTGACCGTGGAGTACACGGGCAGCATCTCCACCGAGGACTACGCCGTGCAGGCCGCCAACGCCTGGGGGCTGGGCAGCTCCAGCAACAACAACGGTGTGCTCATCCTTCTGGTGATGCAGTCCCAGCAGTATGCGGACGGCGACTATTATCTGGCGACAGGCGACGGCTTCCGCAACACCACGCTGGAAAAACAGGCCAGCGCCATTGCGCAGACCATGGAGGACAGCTTTGCGGCGGGCGACTATGACGCCGCCGTGACCACCTGTGCCCAGAATGTGGCCAGCACCATTGCCGACATCTACGGCGTGACCCTGAGTGGCACGACCGGCAGCACCGGCACGGTGGGCAATGGCAATACGGGCAGTTACAATGATTCCTATTACGATGCCCCGGCGGCATCCTATCAATCGCCCTTCGTGACGCTTCTGTCCGTTCTGGTCATCCTGTTTGCCCTGAAGGTGATCTTCAGCGGCATCCGGCATGGCATGGGCGGTGGCGGTTTCGGCCCCTTCTTCGGCTTTGGTCTGGGCTACGGTCTGGGCAGCTGGCGCCGCCGCAGACCTCCGTATGACGACTGGGGCCCCGGCGGCCCGCGCGGCCCCAGAG
>NZ_JAFREH010000023.1:0-21739 GCF_017377625.1 Faecalibacterium sp. Marseille-Q3530
ACAACGCCAGTGGAAAGCTGAGCGATGACCGCTTCGACATGATGAGCCAGAGCTACGATGCCGAACAGAAGCAGCTGGAAGAGGAATCCCTCTCTATCCAACAGGAAATCGAAGTACAGGAACAGCAGATCGAGAATATTGAGAAGTTCATCCAGAAAGCGCACAAGTACGTTCATATTGAAGAACTCACCCCTTATGCCCTCCGTGAACTGGTGTCGGCCATCTATGTGGATGCCCCGGATAAGTCCAGCGGAAAGCGGGTGCAGCACATCCATATTAAGTATGATGGGCTGGGGTATATCCCTCTGGATGAACTGGAAGCAAAAGAAAAGGCGTGACCGGAGTCACGCCAAATCCGCCCCATTGCGGGAACTTTTGCAAATACTGTTTTATGGGAACTCTGCTGTTCAGCACGTTCCTTTTTCCGAAGATTATTCTCATTCGCTCAATGCACTTCTTCTTGAAATGCTTAAAGCATACGATGAAAGTAAAAATAGTCGCATTGAGCTACTATCCACTGCGACTACCCTCGCGCTTTGGATTAAGGATTCTGATCCATATACAGAGCATCCGATTGCTATTCTCAACTATCTTCAGTCCGTCAAACGCTCTCGCATATTGACTTCGACTGAACAAGCCGAAATTCTTTCTCTTATTGAAGTAGCCCAAGACAATGAGTCTATTTACGTTGGTGCATATCTACTATTAGATAATCCTGTTGCGGCTAAAATTCACTTTGATAAGCTACCTGAAGAATCACAGAAGTTCTTTGAATCTTGTCCCATCTATCATTTTATGCCAAATGGACAACCTACCATTTCTGCTCTGACAGAAGGGTAACAAGTGATGCCCACCCGCCCATGGTTTTTCCATGAGTGAGTGGGCATCGTTTTGTTAATCGAGATTTTTCGGCAAGCGGTCATACAGAACCACCGTGTCTTGCGTTTCGATATGTACACGCTCTTTCTTCAGGAGCGTTCGAGAACGTTGGTTTGCACGGTAGTCACGGCCGCTTTCTTCAAAAGCAGAACAACACAGAAAGTCACATACCGCATTGCCGGAGGGAGATTCCCGGATAATGAACACAAAGGCAGTTGGTTCGATCTGGCTGGAAATCAGGTAGTCCGCTTTGATTTTGGTCACGAACGGATAGAACTGGGGCATATAGGAAAACAAATCAAACTCCTGTTCCAGTATTTCTTTCAACCGCACCAGTGCCAGCAGACGCGGTTTCACATACTCCTGATAGAGTGTACCCTTCTTTACCTTGTCGTAGGTGATCTTGCCGGATAGAATCATATCCACTGTTTTGCGCGGGCTATACCGGGGAAGGGCAATATCTTTCAGGTAGTGGAACCCAGCAAGGTGAGGGAAGTCCTCTGGTGAAAATGTCAGCTTGATCTCGTGCAGTTCACCCTTATAGCCGTAGGTGAAAACATAGTGGTACTCAGTCAGTTCTTTCCAGACTTCTGCTGCCCGATACAAAATATCTTGCTGTTCGTCCTGCACATTTTCACCTTCCCTCAAAAAAATAGAAGCCCTGCCGAAAGGCAAGGCTCCTATTAAGCGTTTTCTTTCGATTCATCGAATCTATTCGGCTTGTGGTTATCGCTCAACCCACGGTCTGGCTCCACAATCGGCTGATACCGAACCAGTCCACTGCTTCATCGCCACCGATAGCTGGTCAATGCCGCTATCCTCTAGCTTTATTATACCACAAAAGGACGTAAGTTCAAGTGCTTAAATTTAAAAGCACTCAATCATATTATATGCTAAAGGGGTTTGGCCATTGCAATGTTTGCAAACGTCATACACCACCCTTGCCATCGACTGCATCGCCGTCGAGGATGAGTACGGCAACACTCCGGCACAGCGGGCAGAGCTGGACTGGCTGCTCTACAACAAGCCCTTGGAGTACGCTCAGCTTGTGCTGGGTGGAGGGACGGAGCATTATCTTTCCCTTGGCTGTGACCACGGCAGACCGGAAGATTAAGCCCTTATAAAGAACACGATGCCCACCGACCTATGGTTTTCGCCATAAGCTGGTGGGCATCTGTTGTTCTGGCTTATAATTCACTGATGGTTGCAGTAATGGGCTGCATGAGGATTCGCCTGACCGGGTTATATACTGCCAGCACCACAGCCGCCAGCACGACTACGACAATCACGGCAAGACAGCCCCACGGCATCTGCCACGCTGCACCGAAATAATGGGTGATGAGCAGGATATACAGCTTCCGATTCAGCACAAGACCCAGCGCAATGCCCACCACAAGACCGGACACCGCATAGGTGCCAGCTTCGGCAGAGATCATGCGTTTCAGCTGTGCATCATCCATCCCGATGGCACGCAGGATGCCATACTGCTTCATTCGTGCCGACACGCTCATGGAAATGCTGTTGACGATGTTCAGAATGGTGATTCCTGCAATCACGAGGAGAAACGCATAGACCACCAGATGGAACGCCCAGTAGGTGCTTTGTATCATCCGATTTCCTTCGATTCGGTTGGAAAAAACAACCTGCTTGTTTAACGTGTCGCTCAGCAGGGTGTGTATTTGTGCAATGGCTGCGTCTGCTGTGGTATCTTTTAGTTGAATATCGATCACCGCATAGCGGTTTTGCCCGGTCAGCTGATGGAAGGTTTCTTCGGTGCAGATAACAATCGGGGAATCGGTACTACTGAACGGGCTGTCGTTCAATACACCCACGACTGTGAGCTTTGCATCCTCCAGCTGAATGGTATCGCCCACGGTCAGGGAGTTGCTTTTGTCGAATACCGTCAGCACAGGGTATGTGCCATCCTCCGGCTCCTGCGGAAGGGTTCCGCCAATCAGGTCTTTTTTCGCCCAGCCAAACTGTATCGTATCGTATGAAATCAGGTCGATGGACCCCTGTTTTCCCTGATATTCCGCCGGGAGCGGGCAATACATCCGCCCGAATGCGTGTTTGACTTCCGGCAGAGCTTCCAGCTGCTCCACCAGCACCGGGTCAAGGACATTTTGCCCGGATGTTTCAGCCACCGATAAGTCCGGTGTGTAGGGCTGCAACGGATTCAGCGCAAATCCAACCCATCGAAGCAAAACCGAAAAGCTCAAAAACAGGAGAATGCTTAACGCAAAGGAACCTGTCATCAGAAGCAAGTTCTTTTTGGACGAGATTGCATGGCTCACGCCCAAAGAAAGCTCTGCACGACTTCCAAACAACCGAGCATGACACGGAGAATCCGCTGCATTTTCCACCGCATTCCCAGTTGCTGCTGTGATCGGAGAAGCTTTTGCCGCCCGCCGTGCCGGAGAAGATGCCGCGAACCAAACCGTGATAAGTCCCAGCGCGGAACCACAGATAATACCGACCGGGCTGATGCCAAGCACTGGTAAAGAGCTGAACTCCTCGCCGATAAATCCACGCAGAAAGGAACACAATCCCCATGTGGAAACGATTCCCAGCACACATCCTGCTGGAACAGCAGTTTTACACCAGAAAAGAGCTTCCAGCCGGACAAGCATCCGAACCTGATTTTTTCCGGCCCCAAGACAGCGCAGCATTCCATAATAGCTGGTACGCTGCGCTACATTGCTGTTGATGCTGCCTGTGATCATAAAAATTCCGGCAAGGACGACCATGCCAGCCAACACAGCCGCTACCGCATATAAGCCTACAATATAATCGTTGTTGCTGCTTGCGTTCAACGCCATCAGGTAAGTATTTTCGGAGATTTTTTCTTCTGAAATTCCGTACTTGTTTTCGATGTTCACAATGGACTGCCGCAAATTGGTACGTGGCTTGAACTGGATGAAATACTGTGTTTCAAAGGATTCTTCTACCTGTGCGGCAATCTGAGAAAATGTACTGCGGTTCATCACCAGCACAACAGCATCATACTGGTTCGCATCGGAGGTATCATCATTGAAACCTGCGACAGTAAGCGAAATGGTCTTTCCATCCGGGAGCGTCAGCGGAATCGCTGTACCGACCGTAACATCCAGCCAATCCCGGATGTTTGCTGTCACGAGCACTTCGCCATCCGCCGGGGCAGTGCTGCACTGCATTCCCGGAAAGATTTGAAGGATTGCATCATCTGCTCCTACCAGTGCGGCACGTTTATCTCCGGCAAAGTAGTTTTCCGTAAGGGATGCGTTGATGTCGCTATACGCCGAAAATGCAGCAACATCCTCCTGTGCGGCAAGCTCTGCGGCTGTTTCAGGGGAGATGTCCTTTACCATGATATGCCAGTTTCCGTTTTTGTTCAGCTGGTTTGAGGTTTCCATCCGAATCGCCATATCTGCCATACTGAACACCGCCGTGACCAGAAACACCGCAAGGACGATGCACAAAATCGTCATGCGGTTCTGCCGTCTGCGTACCTTGGCAGAAATCGGGATCAGGCTCAGATAGCTTTTCATTTCTGTGCTGCTCATTCCCGGCACCTCCCAAAATCGGTCAGGCAGCCGTCCGATACCTGCAGCACCCGGTCTGTCGTCTGCGCAATGCTGCGGTTGTGGGTGATCATCAGGATGGTCTGCTCGTATTTCCGGGATGTTTCTTTTAGCAGGGCAATGACCTCGCTGGTGTTCTGGGTGTCCAGATTGCCGGTCGGCTCATCCGCCAAAATCAGGGAAGGGCGGGTCATCAGGGCGCGGCCAATGGCTACCCGTTGCTGCTGCCCACCGGAAAGCTGGCTTGGCAGATGCTTCCGACGGTCTTTCAGATTCAACACGGTCAGCAGTTCTTCCAGATATGCCCTGTCCGGCTTTTGGTAGTCCAGCAGCACCGGGAACAGGATGTTCTGTTCTACGGTCAGTTCCGGGATGAGGTTGAATGCCTGAAAGATAAAACCGATATTGCGGCGGCGGAAGATCGTCAGCTCCCGGTCTTTCATGGCAAAAACATCCTTGCCATCAATCAGCACCTTGCCGGAAGTCGGCGTATCCAGTCCGCCAATCAGATTGAGCAGGGTGCTTTTGCCGGAGCCGGATTCGCCAACGACCGCCACATATTCGCCTTTCGGCACGGAAAAGCGAACATCTTTCAGCGCATGGACAGCGGTTTCTCCGCTGCCGTAGGTCTTGCAGAGATGGTTGACTTTTAATAGTTCCATAGTGTATCCCTCACTTTGCAGGTTCCTTCGATTCAGACGGATGATCTCTGTCTGTGCAGAAAAGGATAACACGTCAACCTTACTGCAAGCCTACACGCAGCCTACAATTTTGTAGGAATCGGAAAATTCAGAGTAAAGGTCGCGCCCTTTCCCAGCTCGCTGTCTACTTCAATGGTGCCGTGATGGGCTTCCACAACGGCTTTTGCCAGCGGCAGACCCAACCCGATGCCCTGTGTATCCTGTGAAAAGCGGCTGCGATAAAACCGTTTGAAGATATGGTACAAATCTTCCGGGTGGATGCCGCTGCCGTTGTCGCGCACTTTGATCTGAACCATGGACGGCAGTGCATTCCACTCTACCTGAATCGTATCTCCGCTCTTTGTGTGGTCAAGGGCATTCTTTACAAGATTGTCCACAGCTTCCTGCATCCAGTCACGGTCGCACCAAAGTGTAACCGCCTCTGAGCCGGACAGAACAAGCTTTTTCTGTTCCTGCTTGGCACGATAGTGATACTGCCGCGCGATGTCCTGCACCATTTCAGCAACATTTTCGTTTTTCTTCTCCAAGACGACCGAACCTGCATCCAGCCGGGTGATTTTGAGCAGATTCTGCACCAGCGTTTCGATGCGGTCCAACTCCTGTTCGGACAGGTCTGCAAACTCTTTGACCTCCGACGGCGAAACAGCTTCGTCCTGAAGCAGACCGTTGTAGATATTCAACGCCGCCAGCGGTGTTTTGAGCTGGTGCGAAATATCTGCAATGGTATTTTTCAAAAAACGCTTCTCCCGTTGCTCGTTGTCTGCGTGTGCGCTCAGAACTGCCGCCAATGCATTAACGGAGTGAAACAGACGGTAAAATTCTCCCTCCCGGTCGCAGTCCAGTCGTGCATCCGGGTTGCCATCCAGACAGCTTTGGATTTGCTGGACTGCCTGTTCCAGAAGCGCACTCTGCCTTTGGAAATAGTGAAAAAGCACGCCCCAGAGACAGCCGCCCAGAAGCAGAAAAACCAACAGTAACCCGAAAGAAAATACATGCGTCGTATGCCATACGATGCCCTGCGTGAGCGCCAATGCCACCGCCCAGACCGCCAGCACGGCTTGGAACAAATTTCGGATCTCCCGGTTTGCGAATACTTTCATACGGCACCTTTACCCATTCCATTTATAGCCCATGCCGCGGACAGTCAGCAGCATCTGCGGTTTGCCGGGGTCATCCTCAATCTTCATCCGCAGCCGCCGGATGTACACTGTTAAGGCACTGCTATCAATGTAATCCCCATCGCAGTCCCACAGTGCATCCAGAATTTGTTCCTTGGATAGCACGGCATTCGGATGCTGCATAAAGAAGCAGAGCAGCTTGTACTCTGCGCCGGTCAGTTCCAGCAATACTCCGTTTTTGTACGCCTGCCCCTGCAACAGCCGGACGGTGATGCTGCCCGATTCCAGTACGGGTTCTCCTGCGCTGGACGCATTTGCACGGCGAAGCAGTGCATTGACCCGCGACAACAGGACACCCAGCTTGAACGGCTTGGTCAGGTAATCATCCCCGCCCAGTTCCAGTCCCATGATGATATTCATTTCCTCATCCGAAGCAGTCAGGAACAGAATCGGCACGTTGGATGTGCGCCGCACCTTCTGGCAGAAATCGAAGCCAGAGCCATCCGGCAGGGAAACATCCAGCACCAGCAGGTCATATTTTCTGTCTGACCACAGCACCTCGGCTTCTGCCAGTGTCCGGGCTGTATCCAGTGCAAAGCCCTGTTTCTTGAATGCAAAGGTCAGCCCACTGATCAGGCTCAGATCATCTTCCAAAAGGAACAGTTTTCTCATGATTCCCTCTCTTTTCTGCGTTTTGTGTGTCCTACAGGTTCAAAAGCATTATAAGTTTTTTCTGCGAACATTACAATGTGCGAAACGGAAATTGTTTCTTGCCGTGTGTTAAATATAAGTCCTACTATCACCGCTTTACTGCAATAAAATTTGCAAAACCATCTTGACGTGCCCTGCGATCCATGATACCCTTTATCGCAAATCCCACCAATTTTGTAGAAAAGTACAGAGCGGCGAGGATTTATTCCCCATGAAGATTTTTACCGCCCCGCAACACATCCGATCAATTTTGCCGCCGATTCACCCGACAAAATCATCGCTGCGCTGTGTGGGCGGTATTTTTCTTTTTCACAAATAAAATCTTATGTAGTTGTTCAATCTTCCAAAATTTGTTTTTAGTTGTTGACCGCACAACCGCAAAGTGTTATTCTTGTGCTTGAAAGAAGCAGGTTGTAGTGTCCGCACTGCGTCCGGCTTTCTTCATACTGTACCTTGAATCTTACATAAGCCGTCTGAACGAGATACCGTGCCATGACCTCACACTTTCTGTGGGCGAGCCGGACAACGCCGCTGCAAAACAGGGGCAGGAACTGCGTTCGGTGTGAACGGTGACCATGAGCAGGGGCTTTGCCTTTTCACACGTTTTGCTCTGCAAAATTTTCAACGTGCATTGCGGTTCGACTTCTGAAATTTTCAGTGTTGCACGGAAAGAGCGAAAGCAAGTATCGACCTGTGGCCACAAATTTTCAATGCTTGAAAATGTTCTGTCACATGGTCTGCCACTTGTTGGGGAGTGCCTTCCCCAAACCCTGCTCCAGCGTTGCGCTGGTTTCAGCGCAAAAGCGGCGTGTCGCATTACATAGCCCTCTCCATCCCGGAGCGGGCATTTATCATTTTCACAGGAGGTCGAATATGGCTGAAATGAAAAGTCCGAACGCACACGCACGAGAGAACCGCAATGACACGCCGCGAAAACGAAAGACACACATCATCAAAGTCCGAGTGACCGCAGAGGAAAAACTGCGGATCGCATACGCCTGCAAAGAACTTCACCTCACCCAATCCGAACTCGTCCGCCGCGTCCTGTACGGCGTGAACGTCAAGCACACCGTTGTGGTGGCGCAGGGCGGCGAGGATGCACTGGCGGCGCTTGCTACCTTGTCTGCCCAGTGCAGCAAGGTGGGAAGCAACCTCAACCAGCTTGCATGGCACTTTAACTCCGGCGGCAAAGACACCGAGCAGCTCCGGGCGCAGATTCTGGAGGAACTGTCCGCACTCACGAACTTTCGGCTGAAAGCCGAAGAAACGGTTGGTGAACTGTATGGCAACCATCAAGCATTTGACCTCGAAAAACTCTAACTATGCCGCCGCCGAAAGCTATCTCACCTTTCAGCACAACGAGTACACCGGTCTGCCCATTCTGGATGAGAAGGGCAGACCCAAGCTGCGGGATTCGTACCTGCTCGACACCCTTGAGTGCGGCGAATCTTCGTTTGCTATGGCCTGCCTGATTGCCAACCGCAAGTACGGCAAAAACGGCGGGCGGGAGGACGTGAAGACCCATCACTACATTGTGAGCTTCGACCCGAAGGACGCAGTAGAGAACGGCCTGACCATGGAGAAGGCACAAGCCCTTGGCTTGCAGTTCTGCAAGGACAACTTCCCCGGTCATCCCGCCATCGTCTGCACCCACCCGGACGGTCACAACAGTGCCGGGAACATCCACGTCCACATCGTCATCGGCAGCTTGCGTGTCCGCACCGTGGAACGGCAGACCTTCATGGACAAGCCGTGCGACTGGGAAGCGGGCAAGAAGCACCGCTGCACCTCTGCCATGCTCCGGCACCTCCGTGTCGCAGTCATGGAGATGTGCGAGCAAGCCGACCTGAACCAGATCAACCTGCTGGAAGCCCAAGGCGACCATGTTTCGGAGCGCGAGTATTGGGCGCAGCGGCGCGGACAACGCCGCCTCGACCATGCCAACGCCAAACTCGCCGCCGAAGGGCAGCAGCCCACCCAGACCGTCTACCAGACCGAGCTGGACAAGCTGCGAAAGCAGATCTACGCTGTGCTGAACAAGACCACCACCTTCGAGGAATTTTCTGCATTGCTCATGCAGGAACACGGCATCGCCGTGAAGGAGAGCCGAGGCCGGTTGAGCTACTGCCCGCCCGGCCGGACAAAGTTCATCACCGCCAAGAAACTGAGCAAGAAGCTGGAAAAGGAGCAGGTACTGACCGCCCTCTCTCAGAACATCCAGCTTACCGCCATCATCCAGCCCAGCAGCGAGAAGAAACCGGATAAGATCAGGAAACTGGTTGACATTCAGGCGAACGTTACTGCGGGCAAGGGCATCGGCTATGAGCGTTGGGCGAAAAAGTTCAACCTCAAACGCTGGTCGCAGACCTTGTGTCTCCTGCAGGAGAAAAAGCTGCTCAGCGAAGATGCCCTGAACCAGCGCATTGTCGAACTGAAAACCCAGCACGACGATGCACTGGCGGTGGTCAAAGACTTGGATGCCCGCATGGTCTCCCTCAAGGAGCTGCGCGGGCATCTTGTGGTCTATCGGCAGTACAAGCCTCTTGCACAGAAGCTCCAGACGGTGCGGAACCACGCCAAGTTCAAGGAGCAGCACCGTGCAGAGTTTGCCGTGTACGAGGCCGCTTGCGCCTATTTCAAGGCCAATGGGCTCAGGACACTGCCGGACCTCAAAAAGCTGGATGCCGAATATCAGACCCTTTCCTCGGAGAAAAACGGGTTCTACACCCGCTACAAGAAAGCGCAGATCGAACTGCGTGAACTCCGCACCGCACAACAGAACGTGGAAACCTTCTTCCGCAAGGAAGAGTGCAACCACGCCGTACCGCAGCAGGAGGTCAAATGAACAACACTCTGACGGATCGATGTGTGAATAAACCCAACCTCACCCACGCCCCTCACCGGGTTTCGTCCTTTCGCCTGTACCCCACCCATTGGGACGGAGGGTAGCGCCTCTGTCTTTTCGGACGTAAAGAACGCCATCTCGACCCGGCAGGCAGCGGAGCTATACGGCTTCGCCGTAAACCGGAACGGTATGATGTGCTGTCCCTTCCACGGGGATAAACACCCCAGCATGAAGGTGGACAGCCGTTTCCACTGTTTCGCCTGTCAGGCAGATGGCGATGTGATCGATTTTGTCGGCAGACTTTTTCAACTTTCTCCCTACAAAGCTGTGGAAAAGTTGAAGGAGGACTTCGGCATGGCACTTGCCGACGGCAAGGTGCGGCTTGCTCCCCGCAGACCGCCCACCGTCCGGCAGCAGCTGCTGGACTATTACCGCTGTCTGCAGCGTTGGCGGGTCCGATACGCACCGCAGTCACCCACAGAAGAACTTCACCCCTGCTTTCTTGAAGCGATAAAGAACCTTGACATCGTTGAATATTATCTGGACTGTTCGGTGCTCCCGGACCCGCAGACCGAAAACGAGCTACGGAAGTATTGGGAGGGATTGCATGAGCGACTGGAAAAAGAGGAACGACGATTGGCGTGATGAGGACGAACTGGAAGAAGAGGAAGAATGCGAATGCCCTTGGGTAGACAGTAAGGGCAAAGTGCGTGAAACCGCTTACTGCCAGTACCTTTTAGAGAAACACCCCATGATGTGCCTGAAACAGAAGCTGTTCGACCAGAACGGCGAGGTAGACGAGGACGCACTGCTCTACGAAGTCCACAGCGACCTCCGTGACTTTGTGCTCGACAACCTTGCCAAGAAGGAGAAGCAGGTTCTGGACGCACTCCGTATCGAAACCTATACCCCTGAATGGAAACCCCAGCTTGACCGCATCCATCTCCAGAACGGAACCTACTTTCTGGACGAGCGGGGATTTGTGCCGGAAAAGGAACTCTGCCTGAACCGGCTCCCCGTGGAATACCAGCCCGATGCCCCTGCACCGACCACGTGGCTGGAATTTCTGGACGGTCTACTGATCCCGGAGGACATTCTGACCTTGCAGGAATACCTTGGCTATCTCCTGATCCCGTCTACCAAGGCGCAGAAGATGCTGGTCATGACTGGCAAGGGCGGCGAGGGAAAATCCCGCATCGGCTTGCTGCTGAAGAAGCTGTTCGGGGAAGCCTCTCACTCCGAATCCATCCTCCGCATCGAAACGAACCGCTTTGCCAGTGCAAACCTTGAGTACAAGCTGGTCATGGTCGATGACGACCTGAACATGGTGGCTTTGCCCGAAACACGGAACATCAAGTCCATCGTCACCGCCGAGGACCGTTTGTGCATCGAGCGGAAAAACAAGCAGGCTGTCCAAGGTCTGCTGTACGTTCGTTTCATCTGCTTCGGCAATGGCAACCTTGTGGCTGCTCACGATGACAGCGACGGCTTCTGGCGCAGACAGATCCTCATCACGGTGAAAGACCGTGACCCTGCCCGGGTGGATAACCCGTTCCTCATCGAAGAGTTGTCCGAGGAGCGTCCCGGCATCCTGCTGTGGATGCTGGAAGGTCTGCATCGTCTGCTGGCGAACCGCTATCAGTTCACCATCAGCGAGCGCTCCATCCAGAACCTCGAAGCAGCCATGGCGGACAGCGACAACCTGACCCAGTTCATGCAGGCAACGGCGTATGTCCGCTTTAAGCCCGACACCGAGGAACGCTCCACCTATCTCTACCGTGCCTACACCAAGTGGTGCGAGGATAATCTGGAATCGCCTGTTCCGCAAAAGAAGTTCAGCCAGTTCCTGCTGAAAAATGCGGGGAAGTATGGCCTGACCTTCTCCAAGCACATCGAGGGAAAGTACCGCGGCTTCCGGGGCGTATGCGTCCACCCCGCTTTTGCTGCGGCATAAAACACACGAAAAGTGAAAATCTCCCGCCCTACGCGCCCCAAAGTAGTGGTTTCGACTTGTTATCGCTGTTTTCTTCAGGTGTGTATCCGCCCCTTTCGGGCGGATACAGGGCGGCAACACGCCCTTCGGGGCGGGAGAGAAACCAAGATGCGCCCCAAAAGGGCGCGTCCATCCCAGCCATGCGCCCCATAAAATCAACACAGGAAGGTACTTTTGTGTGGTTTGGGGCGCGTGGGGCGCGTAAATTCAAGTTCTCGCACTTTTTGGGGGCTGCTGCTTCGGGTCAGGAGCGGCAGGCCCTTACATATTTACCGGCCCACAAGGGTGCAACTCAACCGGAGCTGCGCCGGGTCTGGAGAAGTGCAAAGGAGACATGCCTATGACGAATGTCCGCAAAAATTCCGCCAAACTGACCCGTGAGGACTTGAAAATCGCGCCCGAATCCCCTACAATGAAATTGTCCGAAACCCCTGCCGTAGAACCTTCTGACCAGACCAGCAAAACCGTCCGACACGCCCCGCTCGTTTACCGGGTGGAGGAGATTGCCCAACTGTTGGCAATCTCCAACCGTGCTGCGTACAATCTGTGCAACACCACGAAAGATTTCAAGGTGATCCGCCTCGGTACCAGCATCCGGGTAAGCAAACAGAGCTTTGACGATTGGTTTGCAGCGGTTTGAGGGAGGGAACATCTATGGCATCTATTCTCAGGCGCGGAGATTCCTACTCCGTTCGTTTCAAATACAAAGACCATGCTGGCCGGATCTGTGAAGGCTGGGAGAGTTTCAAAACCAAGAAGGAAGCGCAAGACCGCAAGATCTCGGTAGAGAAAGAACTCTTGGACGGTACGTTCCTCATACCCGATGCAATGACGGTAGCGGAAATGCTGTACAAGTGGCTCCCCATCCAGTCCAGCAAGCACAAGTGGGCACCCAAAACCTACACCCACACGGTAGCCATGATTCAGAATCTTGTCGTGCCCTATCTCGGCAAGAAGCAGATTCAGAAGGTTCAGACGTATGACCTCGAACAGTTTTACGCCACGCTGAGCCGGACACCGCGCGGACTGTATAAGCAGGGTGTCAAGCAAACGCTCACCGACAAACAGAAGCGGCAGTTTCTGACGGGTGCTTCCATCCGGGAAGTCCACGCCATGCTCAAGACTGCTTTTTCCTATGCCGTTGAGTGGGGTCTGCTCCTCAAGTCACCGATTCCGAGAGAAGCCCCGAAATCGACCTCGGAAGAACGTGCCATCTGGGACGAAAAGACCATGCTTGCTGCGTTGCAGACCATGACCGACCCTACGCTCCACCTTGCTGTTCATCTGAGCATGATTCTCTCGCTGCGTGTCGGAGAGATCCTTGGCTTGCAGCCGGGAGACATCGACTTCGATGCAGCGGATGGACGGGGAACCATCACGGTCGGCAGGAGCTTACAGCGCACCGAAAAGGCTGCACTGGAAAAGACCGACCCGAATCAGATCTACCACATCTTCCCCGACCAGCGTGAGGGCAGCAGCTCCGCACTGGTGCTGAAGAAGCCGAAAACCAAGAAATCCAGCCGCACCCTTTATCTGACGAGACCCTTGAAAGATGAACTGCTGGCTTGGCTGGAAAAGCTCCGTCAGGACGAGCTTGCCATGGATGGCAGATATCGCAACTGTGGCCAGCTCTTCCGCCTGCCCAACGGTATGCCTGTTGCCCCGGAAGCCCTTTCTAAATGGTACCGCACTTGGCGTGCAGAGCACCCGGAGTTTGAGAAGATCGTGTTCCACGGTCTGCGCCACTCCAGTGCCACTTACCAGTTGATTGAATCCGGCGGCAACATTAAAGCCGTGCAGGGCAACACCGGTCACGCCACCACCGGCATCCTGATGGACACCTACGCCCACACGCAGGACAAGTCCCGGTTGGAGCTGGCTGAGAAGCTGGAAGCAGACTTCTACTCGCAGGACATCGGTTCCCCCAAATCCGGCTCTGTGCCGGTAAAAGAAAATCTGCCGGACAGCATCCAGATCACCCCGGAAGGGATGCTGAAAGTTGTCCGACAGATGAACCCCGAGCAGCGGCGTGAGTTCACTCGCCTGCTGTTCGCCTGAAAAAAGTATGGAAAAAACGCTCACGATGCACAGAATGCAGACAATGCAAGGAAAAACACGGCTTTCCCGCCGGTGTGCAAAAAGTGTGCAAAAGTGTGCAGAGCCCCAGAAAACGGAAAATCCCACGAGGAATCTTACGATTCTTCGTGGGATTTTGGTGCGCTCGAGGGAACTCGAATCCCTGGCCCTCTGATTAAAAGTCAGATGCTCTACCGGCTGAGCTACGAGCGCATATAATATTTGTACAATATCAGAAATATTGCCGTATAATATTACCACAACTGCGGCCAAAAAGCAAGGCTTCGCGGCAAAAAACTTTCTTTTGCAAAAATGGGCCGTGCCGGACGCAAACTTTCCCTTTACAAATCCGGTAAGAATCAGTACAATCAAATCAAGTATCGTTCACGATGGTCCCGGCCGTGCCGTGTGCACACAGGCCGCTGCGATAGGAGGTCTTTTTCTGATGAAAATTTCTCGACGGTCCGTACTTCGTTACACAGGTCTGACTGCGGCCTGGCTGACCCTGACCGGCTGCGCCCCCACCGGGAATGCGAGCCTTGGCGGCTGCCTGCCCGGCTGGATGAAAAAGGTGCTGCGCGTGCCTTCGTCTGACGCCTCTTCGGCCAGCTCCTCGGCTGCGTCTTCGGCAGCCTCTTCGGCAGCGTCCAGCGAGGCCGCTGCATCGTCTGAGCTGGCGGCGTCCTCGCTGCCGGGTGTCGAACAGCCGGAGGCCGCGGGCAGCGCGCTGCCTGCCTATGACGCCGACCCGCTGACCGGCGAGGCCCGCAGCACCGATGGCCGCATCGTGGGCGTCATGGTCAACAACATCTGCAATTCCGAGCGGCAGAACGCCCGCCCGCAGCGCGGCATCGGTTCGGCCGACCTGCTCATCGAGAGCAAGGTCGAGGGCGGCATCACCCGCTTCTGCGCGCTCTATTCCAATGTGAACAACATCCCGGAGATCGGCCCCATCCGCTCCGGCCGCGACCAGTTCCTGCAGCTGCTCATGCCCTGGAATGCACTGTACTACCACGACGGCGAGAGCATCTTCTGCACCCAGTTCATCCACGTGTACAACTACTCCGGCCTGAACATCGGCGGCAAAAATTACTTCAACACGCCGGTCCATCCGCATGTGGCCCACCGCATCAAGCGGAACGAGAACGTCGCCTACGAGCACACCGAGTTCACCTCGGCCAAGGAGATCAAACAGGCGGCTGCTGACGCCGGCATCGGCCTGACCTATCCGTACGAGGGCACCTTCTTCCGCTTTGCCGACTACCGCACCGATGCCGTGAACGACCTGGCCGACGCGCCCTCGGCCCGGAGCATCTTCATCACCCATTCGGCCAGCTATAAGACGAGCTTTGCCTACAACAGCTGGAGCCGGAACTATAAGATGTCCATGTACAGCAGCCGCACCAAAAAATTCGAGTCTGCGGTGGACGAGCTGACCGGCAAACAGCTGACCTTTGCGAACGTCGTGGTCTGCTTTGCCAACATCGCCGCCTACGCAGGCGACTCCCACGATGTGCAGGAAGTCCAGTACGTCGAGGGCGGACAGGCCTATCTCTTCACCAGCGGCGGCGTTCAGACGGGCCGCTGGGAGAAGGGTCATCCCACCCATCCCATCCGGCTCTACACCGACGCGGGCGAAGAGATGACCCTGAACCGGGGCAAGACCTACTTCGCTCTTGTGGACAACGATGAGTGGAGCAACTTCAGCTATCAGTAAGACCAGCCCCGCGCTGCGGGACAGAAGAGGAACAAGATGAAATTTTGGAAGCGGACTGCTTTGTGCCTTGCGCTCTGCGCCGCGCTGCTGACCGGCTGCGTTCCCGCTGCGGACACCGCCTCTTCGGCGGCTCCCACCGACCCGCTCACCGGGCAGGAAGCGCTCTGGCCGGGGCAGCGCCCGGTGGCCGTCACGATCGAGAATGAGACGTCCAGCACCATCCAGTGGGGGCTTTCCTCGGCATCTCTGGTGCTGGAAGCTCTGACCGAGCCCCAGAGCGCCACCAGCCTGTGCCTGGTCTACCCGGCCGTGGATGCCGTGCCGCAGGTTGGCCCGGTGGCCGCCGGGCAGGACCTTTACTGGCGGCTGCTCGTGGGGCAGCAGGTGCTGCCCGTCCAGCGCGGCGGCGGCGCCTTTGACCAGAACTATCTGGACTACTACTCCCTGCGCGCGGTCGATGCGCTGGAAGTGGGCACCAACGCCTTCACCTGCGACACCACCTGGACCAGCCGCCCGCTGTGGCGCACCAGCGGCAATGCGCTGGCCGGGGTGCTGCGCAGCCTGAACATCTCCTCCGCCCTGTCGGAGTCCCGCCTGACCGACGCCGCTTCCAGCGCCGCAGGGGAGAGCGAGAGCGAAGCATCCCCCACCCTGTCCGTCCCTCCGCTGCTGCCCCAGCAGACGGAAGGCAAGCTGCCCGACGCCTCCGCTGCCGATGCCGTCCGCGTTCAGGTCCAGTTCGGTGCGGACAACGCCACCGGCTTTGTTTACGACGCTGACAGCGGCACCTACAAAATGCTCCATGCCGACGGTACCCCCCAGCTGGATGCCAACAACAGCCAGCAGGCCGGTTTTGACAACCTGCTCATCCTGTTCAGCGCCTCTTCCCTGCGGGACGACGGCCTCACGCTGGACTACGACCTGAGCATGGGCGGCGGCGTCTGGCTCAACGGCGGGCATCTGTGGACCCTGACCTGGACTCAGGGCAGCGACTCTACCTTCGCCTTTTACGACGCCGACGGCCGGCCCTTCAACCTGCTGGCTGGCCGGAGCTATCTGGCCCTCGTTTCCAGTCTGACCGGTCAGGAACTCACCGTGACCAATTCCGCCGGGGAAGCCCTGACCTCCGCATCGGCCCCCTGACAGACAGCAAAAATCCTCCGTGCCATGCACGAGGGATCTTTTTTTGTGTCATCTCATTACAGGTCCACGACGCTGCCGACCTCGGCAGGGGTCGTGGGCACCGCGCCCAGCTGGACTTCGTCCATGTCCCGGCGCACCACAAAGTGCATCGTCTGGCCGGAGGCAAAATCGGGCTGGTAGGTCAGCTCCAGCGTGTTCCAGTCCTCCGGCGTCTCGCAGAAGCAGTGGAGCATGGCCCCGCGCCCTGCGGCCAGATTCAGCGTAAAGGCCGAGGCATCCGCCGCGTTCTCGCCATAGAGCGGGGCTGCAAAGCTGCCGCAGCGCACGGGCTGGCCGTCGCAGACGGCCGTTAAGCCGGTGCCCAGGCGGTACAGTTCTTCGGTCGTGGTCATCTCGCGGCTCTGCAGATAGCTCGTGCCCACGGCCAGCGCCTTTGCCGAGAGGTTCTCCACCGACAGATACACCAGGGTGCTGCCCAGTTCCGGCGCGGGGGCATAGCCCAGCAGCTCCACAGCGGCCTTGCCGTCCAGCAGGGCCGGTTCGCCCTCGTAGCAGGGGGCCAGCGCCGCAGCCGAAACACCGGTGAGCAGGGCAGCCGCCAGGCTGACCGCACCAGAGCCGGCACATTTCAGGAACGAGCGGCGGGACAGAGATTGTGACATCGGGGATTCCTCCTAACAGCGGAAAAATAGTTCTCTCTATACAATAGTAAATTCCGGACAGCCTGTCAAGGTCTTTGCCCGGAATTTTACCGTGTATTTACTCGTATGCCTCGTTTTCCTCGGACTCCGCCTGGCCGCGCAGGGTATCGGCGTAGCCGAAGGGCACGATGTCGATGGCCTCCACCAGACGGTCCCGCATCCAGAGCTGAACGTCCGTCTGGACGGTGTAGCCGCAGCCGGGGTCTGCCATCCACTGTTCCGGGTGGCGGGAGGGCAGGGCCCGCTGGCTGAGCATGCTCATGATGACACCGCCGTGGGTCACGCAGGCAGCCTCGGTAACGTCCATCCGGATCATATACTCAAACAGCTTGAGCAGGGTCTCCGAGCAGCGGGCATGGAACGCTTCGGTCGGCTCCGCGCCTTCGGGCACAAAGCCGGAGCCGGGGGTGATCCACTTCTTGAAGTTTTCGTCCTTGACCAGCTCCTTCACGGGGTGGTTCTCAAAGACGCCGAAGCCCGCCTCCCGCAGGTCGTGGACCGAGAACTGATGGGCCGCGTTGGGGAAGAGGATGTTCGCCGTCTCCACGGCGCGCATCAGCGGCGAGGAGAACACGGTGTCCACCTGGGGGTACTCGAACCGCTCCTTCAGGTCGGCCAGCTGGGCGCGGCCTTCGTCGCACAGGGGGATGTCCGTTCCGCTGCCGATGTACAGCCCCTGGAGGTTGCCCGCCGTGATGCCGTGGCGGATCAGATGCAGTTTGAATGTTTTCATGGGTCAAAACACCTCGATTTTCGCAAAGATCGTCTCATTGTGCCCGTTTCTTCACGCCGGGCGCAATTTTCACGACCCCGGCGCGGCACAAAATATATACCAGTTGCCCCTTAGTTTAGCATAGATATGGTAGTCAGAGCAAGAGCTTTGACAAAAATGACGAAATTCGTCAAAAAATTCCGTCATTTTGCTTGCTTTACAAGTCGTTTTCCGTTGTGTATAATCAACATGCTGTAAACCAAAAATCAAAGAAGTCTCATTTTTCACTGAGGAGCCAAAGATCATGGAATTCAATCGTATCATCAAGCTGCTGCGCAAGGAGCGCGGCATCACCCAGAAACAGGCAGCGGAAGACCTCGGCGTCTCGCAGGCGCTGCTCTCCCACTACGAAAAGGGTATCCGCGAGTGCGGTCTGGATTTCGTGGTCCGTGTTGCAGATTACTATAATGTGTCCTGCGATTATCTGCTGGGCCGCTCGGCCGAGCGCAACGGCATGATGCTGACCGCCGATGAGCTGCCCAACCCCGACAAGATGAAGGACAACATCTATCACGGCAGCGTGCTGCCCACCATGAACAAAAAGCTGATCTCCAACAGCCTGAACGTGCTGTACGCCAAAATCGGCGAGTGCCACAGCAAGGCTCTGACCACCGAGGTCAGCAGCTACCTGATGATGGCCGTGGCCAAGATGTTCCGCCTGCTCTACTCTGCGGAGCCGCACAACGCCCAGAGCCTGTTCAGCGTGGAGGCCCGCCGCTGGCCCGGCTATGCCGATGCCGTGATGCGGATGAACGAAGCCAATGTGGAAGCCCTGCTGGCCGGTGAGAATGTCGGCGTCGGCGAGGGCGTCAAGGACCCGGCCTGCCTCTCCATGACCACCGAGAGCCTGACGCGGGAGTTCCCGCTCTATACCCCCAGCCTCTTAAATCTGGTCAAGACCAGCGAGACCCGCGTCAAGGGCCTTGGACCGGAGCAGTAAGCCCCTGTGTGAAACTCGTGTTAATTTTTCCGCAAAAGGCTTGCACTTCCCGGCAAAAGATGTTATAAACGAACTATAGAAGAAAAAGGCTATGCCAATTAAGGAGGCAGTTTTATGTCGAACAAGATTTCCCGCCGCGCCTTTCTGAAGGTCACCGGCGTTTCTGCGCTTGCACTGGGTGCCGCATCCATGCTGGGCGGCTGCCAGTCTTCCAGCGGCTCTGTCGAGGTGAAGGTCGGCGATAAGGTCAGCAACTGGAACAACCTGGGCGTCCAGCTGTCCAGCGTCTTCACGCTGTCCGATGCACCCGATGTGGCTGGCCACCAGTATGTCGCCGTTCTGGTCACGGCTGTCAACCGCTCCAAGACCGACAGCATGGCCATCGGCGCACAGAACATCGCGGAGATCGACGCCGCCTATCCCCTGACCGATGAGGCGTCCCGCGCCGCCAACACCGCCCCCTACTTCCACGCACTGTCCGCTTCCACCACCGACTTCACCGTCACCGTGGACGGCCAGGCTGCCGAGGCCGGCGCTTACGTCTCCCTGTACGACGCCGCCACGGAGAGCTTCTCCGATGTGCCCAGCCTGCCCCCGCAGGGCACCGGCTACATTGAGCTGGTCTGCATGGTGCCCGCCGGCTGGCAGCAGATGACCGTGACCTACAACCCCACCTTCGCATCCGGCAAGAGCATCACCTTCGTGATGAGCGCTTCCGACCTGAAGAACAGCTGATCTTTTGGGACGAAATTTCGTCTCACCTCTGGTTTTTTCGGGTGAGATCTTCTCAAAAAATCTGTGAAAAGCATTGACATCCGCCCGGTTTTCGCCTATTGTATAGGCAAGGCCGTTTTGGCAAAATGATATGTGATCCCATACAAAGGAGGAACCATCATGTCTTTCGCATTTTCCCGCCGCTCGTTCCTGAAATACACTGCCGTCGCCGCTGTCGCCGTTGCCGGTGCCAGCCTGTTCACCGGCTGCAAAGTCGATACCAGCGACTCCTACAACGCGCTCCGCACGACGCCCGGTGAGCTCACGGTCCTGCAGGTCACTGCCGCCATGGGCACCTATGTGGAGGCCAGCAAGAGCTACACCGCACCGGTTGTCACCGGCACGACCATTGCTTTCCCCTTTAAGATCACCAATGGCCGCGCCAACCCCATCTATGTGAACCCCAACAACTTCAAGGCCACCGTTCTGAACGCTAAAGACGAGGTCATCGCCAAGTATACGGCGATCAACGGCCTGACCCCGGATGCCCCCCCTGTGCGACACCAACCTGAAGAAGGGCGCCTCCGTGTCGGGCAATGTCACCCTGACTCTGAGCGCTGCTCTCGAACCGGGCCAGTCCATCGTGCTGACCTACTGCCCCGACCTGCAGTACAACGAGTACTCCCTGAACTGGAAGACCACCTGCGCAGAGGGCTGATCTTCTGCAAACGCTCTGCATGTTCCGCCCGGACTGGTTCCGGGCGGTTTTTGTTTGCCCGCGTTCTGGCAAGGTGTCTCAATTTTTCCTCTGATTTTCAGCAGTTTTGTATCTTGTGTACAGGGTATTTTTCCTTTACAATAGGGTCATGGAAAAGGATGGGAGCGCAGCGGCTCAGAACATGCCGCCGCGCTGTTTGTTTTCCGCCCGGAACCGGAAGTCCGGACTTTTGATGAACAGGAGTGTTGCAGTTATGATCAACATGGTAAAGCTACCCACCAATAAGAGCAGTCTGTTCCTGCGCGTGGCAAAGGGGCATTTTGCCACCAGCCACAGCCATATCAACTATTACATCGACGTGACCACCCAGAAATCCCGTCTGTCCGAGGCCAAGGCCGTGGCAAAGGAGCTGGTGGCTGCCTATCAGCATAGCACCATCGTGGATACCGTCCTCTGCCTGGACGGCACCCAGGTCATCGGCACCTGCCTGGCCAACGAGCTCACGAAAGACGGCTTCGCCAACATGAACGCCCACCAGACCATCTATGTCATCACGCCGGAGTACACCACCGGCAGCCAGATCATCCTGCGCGACAATCTGGCCCCCATGGTCAAGGGCAAGCATGTGCTCATCCTGGCGGCTTCCATCACCACCGGCTACACCGCACAGGCTGCCATCGAGGCTGTCAACTACTACGGCGGCACGGTCGCGGGCCTGTCGGCCATCTTCGCCACCGCCAACGACTGCCTGGGCATCCCGGTCACGTCCATCTTCGACCCGTCCAACCTGCCCGACTACGCCAGCTTCGATTCCCGCGACTGCCCTCTGTGCAAGGCCGGCCAGCGCATCGACGCCCTCGTCAACAGCTTCGGTTATTCCACCCTGTAAGCTGCCCCCATCGTCCTCTTCTGCCCCGCCGCACCGGACACGCTCCTGTTCCCATGCGGCGGGGTTTTCTGTGCGCAAAAATGCCCCCGGAGGGCCTTTCGCAGCTCTCCGGGGGCATTCTGTGTGCGTTGTGCTTTGGCGCACACGACCGGCGTTTTACTCGATTGCAATCAGATTCGGGTTCTCAGGCAAAGCCTTCGTCTGCTGAGGAGCAGGCAGCTCGACGTGCAGGACGCCATCCTCGAACTTTGCGTGGATGTCT
>NZ_JAFREH010000024.1:0-18958 GCF_017377625.1 Faecalibacterium sp. Marseille-Q3530
ACTGGACAAACAGTAGACCGTATGGTATACTGAACCAGTCATATGGTCGGTGACGATGACGGTGAGGTCCCACCTGTTCCCATTCCGAACACAGTAGTTAAGCTCACTCGTGCCCAAGATAGTTAGCCGGAAACGGCTTGTGAAAATAGGTAGTCGCCGACTTTTATATGGCCCGTTGGTCAAGCGGTTAAGACAGAGGCCTCTCACGCCTTTAACATCGGTTCGATTCCGGTACGGGTCACCATATGCACCTCTAGCTCAGTTGGTAGAGCAACTGACTCTTAATCAGTGGGCCCAGGGTTCGAGTCCCTGGAGGTGCACCAGATATTGAACGTCAAATCGTAAGATTTGGCGTTCTTTTTTGTTATGTAACCCCGAAAAATCGGGGCTTGCACGGTCAATGCACGGTTTTTGCACGGTTGGCGTTTTCATAGGAATCCTCTGCATGGGCTGGAATTGCTTTGAAATGCGTAGTAAATTTTGCATCAGGTCAGCAGAGCCAGACGGAGCTGGGCCTTTACTTCGGGGTCTGCATTCTTCAGAAGCTCCAGTAGAGCGGTCATAGAGATGGTCGGTTCGTCTGCAGCGGGTACAGCCTGCGGGCTGGGGCTTTCGGACTTAGCATAGAAGCCTTCCTCAAACTTCTTGCCTAGTTCCACGCGGGAGGACTGCTGGATATGGGCGTAGGTGTTCACCAGCATATCTGCCGTGGCGTGTCCTGTGGTGCCTTGAACGGCCTTCACATCGCCGCCGGAGATCATCAGCTGATAGGTTGCACTGGAATGCCGCAGACCGTGGAACACAATACGAGGGAACTCCGGGTGTGCATCCTGCCATTTGAGGAACTTCTTGCGGATCAGCACAGGCTCCACAGTCAGACCGTTGGGCAGACGGAACAGCATTCCGCTGTCATGGTAACGTGCCGGGTCTTTTCTCTCGTCTGCCGCTAACTGATTCAGCCACTTCTTCAATTCCTCTTTCAGTGCGGAGGTCATGAAGATGGTGCGGCAGGAGGATGCGGTTTTGGTACTTTTCAGGATGAGGGAAGTGGTGCTGCGTTCCAACTTATCCGGGAATACCTTGATGATGCAGCCATCGTCTACCTGATTCAGGGCTTCTTTTCGCACCCGCTGCATGGACTTGTTGATACGGAATGTTCCGATGCCATCCGCAGCGTCAAAATCGAGGTCTTCCGGGGTCAGACCTACGATCTCGCCCTCTCGCAGTGCGCCCACCAGTGTGAGGTGGACTGCCAGATGCAGGATGGGGTCCTCCATGCTGTCCAGAGCCGCCCTCATTTCCTCTACCGTCCAGATGGTGCGCTCCTGCGTAGACTTCTTGGGGCTGTCCACGGGAACAGGGCTTTTGACAAGGATGCCCCACTCTACGGCATACTGGAAGGCAGTGCCCAGCAGCCGGTGCACCTCATGGATCGTTGTGCCGGAAAGGAAACGCTGCTTCTGCTTTTCGGTCAGTTCCTGCTTCTTGCCCTCGATATACGAACTACAGGGCGTTTTGCTCAGGGTCGTGTAGAGGTTCTCCATGTGGTAGGGCTTGAGCTTCTGCATCTCCATGCTGCCGATATAGGGGATAATGAGATTCTGAATGGTGGAAAGATTGGATTCGTAGGTCTTAGGTGCCCACTTGTGCTTGCTGCACTGCTTGGGCAGCCAATCCATGAGGAACTCTGCTACCGTCACCGAGGACGGGATCAGAAAAGTGCCAGCCGCCAGTTCGTGCTCAATTTGCTTCTTTCGGTTCGTTGCCTCCTCTTTTGTAGGAAAACTCTCCCATTTGTCGCAGCTCTTGCCGTGTTCATCTTCGTAGGTGTAGCGGACGCTATAAGAGTTGCCGCGTTTTGTAATATATGCCATACTGTTGCCTCCTTATCAAGCTGCCCGGTTGAGCCACGCATCGAAGCTGTCCTTCGGGACACGGATGCTTCCGCCTACCCGCAGGACACGGAATTCGGTGGTGCTGTTGCACAGGTTGTAAGCAGAGCGCAGGCTGATGGCCAGCATTCGTGCAATCTCTTCCACCGTGTACACCAGCTTCGTGGTTGCCGGGCTGTCAGTCGGAGACTTGACGGCATTGGTTTGAGTGACCACTTCCATTGTAGTGGGATTCGAGTCTTTTTGCAAGAAGCTTTTCGTATAATCGGAAGATTGCACAGGGACGTTCATAAAATTACGGTCAAAATCCATAAGCATTTCTCCTTATATTGTCATATCATCTAAAAATTCAGCTTAAAGTTCTACATCTTGCCCACGCTTACGGTTTTGCTGCGGCACATTCATGGTGCGCTCCTGCTTGGGGGCAAGAATCTTTTCCAGAAAGCCGCGCACCAGTTCGGGCGCACGGTGGAGAGCATCCAGATAGGGTTTCACGTCGTACCACAGGTCGTGGTACTTGTTGCTCCAACGAACGGCCTCCTTCTTGGCGGTGGAAAGTTCTTCTTTCAAGCGGCGGTTCTCCACGTCCATCATATAGCCGTGGTCGGCTTGCTTTTTCAGTTTGGAGAATTCTTCTTCGGTCAGTGAGTAGTTACCGAGAAAGGTGCGCTTGCCGATATAATCCAGATCGCGCGCATGAATGAGGGCTTCTTTCGTGAGCGTGGTCTTTTTCTGTACAGCGGCAAGCTCCTTCTCTTTTTTGGAGAGAGTCTGACAGGTTTTGGCAAGCGCCTGTGCTTGTTCATCGGCTTGTGCGGTCAGGCTGTCCAGACGCTCCTGCTCCCGCTGGACTTTGAACTGAGTGACAGTCAGGTGCTCTTCGGTGCTGCCGCGTTCACCGCGCTCTACATCCGTGTACCCGGCGTTGCGCATATAGTTGAAGAAATCGTCTTGCAGGACACTGTACGACTTCTTCAGGACTGGCTTGCCGTTCTTTTGCAGCGCAGGCTTTCCGGCATCGTCCAGCAGGGGCTTGGATGCCCACTTCTTGCTCCGGCTGACCTGCATGACGGTCTCCTTGACGGTGCCGACCAGTGCCTTGTCCTTGCAGCGTTTCGACCAGAGGATCTGCTTTTCCACCACGGGCACATAGAGCACATGGAGATGATAGTGGTAAACTTCGCGGCCTAATGCTTCGGTCATGGCACGGTTGATCTCATCGGCGTGCATGACTGCCGAGAGGATATACTGCTCACCACCCACAATCTGCACAGCAGCTTTGTAGGCATCCGCATAGAACTGCTTGGCGAACTCGTAGCCGCCGTGGTTGTCGAAGTAGGCTGAGTTGACATCAAAGACAAGTTCGCAGTAATGGGTGGCATCCGGCTTCAGGCCGCGCGTGGAGATGGTTCCATCGGCTTCCAGTTGGGCGAACAGGTCAGTATAGCTGGCGGTTGGCTTCTTGAAGTGGACGTTCCATGCAGCGCGCTGGGGGATAATGTCGGGGTTCCGATAGCTGTCCTTTTCACGCTCGTTGTGCTGCTGGGTGTTGCCAACAGCCTTATCCGAAACGGCGAGATTTCGGACACTGGTGCGGTCAATACCATCATTTCTTGCCAAAAGGCATCCCTCCTTTCAAGGTTCATCGGGAGGTGACGGGGAACGAAGATGCACTTCTTCGGAAGTGTAATAACCCACTATGACACTTTCATCCCTGAGGTCTGCAAAGTGTAGTGGGCTCTCCGAGGGGGAACGTCTCCTGCGGGAGAGCTAATCGAGTTCACGTTTGCGAAGCAATGAAAGCCCCAATGGGGCTTTTAAGTGACCGAACGGTCTTGCGCCAGCAAGACGGAGGGGCCTCGCCCCGACAAGTTCGCACAATGCGAACTTGATTGCTCCGTACGCATCTGAAAAAATTGCGTACGGACTTCAAATAACCTGTACGGTTCGTACGGTGTACAGAAATCCGAAATATAAACGACACCACGTTTTAATTCGCTTCAATTCGCCGTACAGGTGCGTACAAGTACAGACCGTACAGGTTGTACGAACTTCTTCCGTGAAAAAATGCACTTTTTACGGGCAGGGGTGGACAAGCGGCTCGATGCCTACAAAACCCCGCACCCTGCGGCCACCGGGCAGGTAGATGTTGTTGGTGGCTTCAAGGTTGTAGCGGCGGTCATTCTGGCGCAGTTCTGCGCTGAAACGGATGGCCGATACGCTGTGGCAGGCGTTGTCCTCGCACCACTGTTTATAAATGTCGTAGAACTCCTTGGAACTGATGGAGTAGTCCGCCTTGAAACGGAAGTAGCCCTCGGACTCCATGAAGTCGATGACATTGTTGCTGCTGCGCTTGATGGTGTCCACATTGGCAGCGGCACGTTCGCTGACGGTAAAGCGGAAGTTGTTCTGCACCAGCCGGTGTAGCCCTTCCAGACACCACAGCAGAATGCCCTCCAACTCGGCGCACATCTTCTCGACCAGAAATGGGTCGTCCGTGCGGTCGGCGGGCTTGTCCTTGGTGGTCAGGATGAGCTGGCGACGGAAGAAGCCGTCCGAATGGTCATACAGCGAGGTCAGCGCACCGTTGCCGAAGCAGAGAAACCGGGCGTAAATGTCCCGCTGGTAGCTCTGGACGCCCTTGCGCTCCAAGTCCAGCTTGGCTTCGGCAGTGACAATCGTTTTGATATAGTTGGTCTTGGGCAGGGCGTTCATGTCCATGTCGTCATCGATCATCAGCAAGCGGCGCTCCAGATCGGCACGGGCAAAGCGGTTGTTCTCCACCTTCTGGACGCTGCCATTGCTGGCGGCATCTCCCATGAGCCGCTTCAGCACCAGCCCAATGCGAGACTTGCCCTCGCCGCCCTTGCCAACAATGAGCATCATCTTCTGACCTTTGGTGCTGGGGATCAGGCAGTAGCCCAGATATTCCTGCAAGGTAGGAATGTCGGCATCGTCCAGCAGTTCGTGCAGGAAGGTCAGCCAGCGGTCAGGGGTGGGGGCTTTTGGGGCATACTTCACAGGCAGGCGGTTCTGGCAGAACAGGCGGCTCTCCTGAAAGGTGCCGTCCGGCAGATGGTACACGCCGTTCTGGAGGTGGATGCAGTCCTGTTCGATGGGGAACGGGTCGGAAAAGGCCAGCAGTTTGATGGTCTCCAGAATGTTGGTGACCTTTTTGGACAGGCCGGAGGTGACATATTCCTCGATGTTCTCCAAGATGCGCTGCTTGATCTCGCTCTCGTCCTCCACCGGGCCGTCCAGCGTGTACAGCGTTCCGTTGACGCATTTCAGCGGCCACTGTTCCAGAAAGGCACGGCCAAACTGGACTTCATCGATCTTCTTGCCGTTGTACCAGTCCGGCCATAAGGGGTTGCGGGAAATGTTTTTCTTCATAGGGTGGTTCTCCTTTAGAAAAGTGAAGTGGTGGGTCTCACCGTGAGACCCACCACTTCAGGTGAATAAATTATCAGGCGCACTTTGCCAGAGAAAGGCGGTCGGTGCGCTCCTCCAGCATCAGCAGGAATGACCCGGACAGCAGCCGTGCAGCGGCATCGGCCTTCTGCTGGGGCGTTCCGAATGCAACGCAGTCCGTCAAGTGCTCGATGGTCTCGGTCGCGTGGAGGGCTTCTTCAAACCGTGGGTCATGCGGCTCCTCCGGGGTGGCAGGCTTATAACGCTCTCGCCAGTCATGCAGCAGGTCAAGATAATCGGTCAGTACCCGCAGGCAGTAGGCGATGTCTGCCCACTGCTCATCTGTCAGGCCACGCTTGGGCGGCAGCAGGGCGATGGCATTGGCGGGCGGCTTGTCCGGGTCAAGCCCGAAGTCGTGTATCAGCTTCTCGGCGGCTTGCCGGGGGTTCAGGTCGAACAGTTTGGCGGTGAGGTCGATGGCATCTCCGTTGGCCCCACAGCCAAAACAGTAATAATAGGTGTCGTTCAGCTTCATGCTGGGGTCGCTGTCAGAATGGAACGGACAGCACACCATGCCATGGCGGTCGGGCTCCATGCCGTACATCTCTCCCACCTGCCGAACGGTGATGGCGGACTTGATCTTTTGATATAAACTCAAAATTTCTCCTTTGGTCAAAGGTTTTGGCACGGATCGTTTTGATCCCTGCCACGTTCAAAGTCACCGGGGTCCCCCAAATGGGAACTTCGGTGAAGCCGGTCTCCCTTGCTGCCTCCCGACAGGAAATCTTTTTGGACTCTGTGTCGGCCCTATGCAGGGCGCTCGCTCCCCCGATGGGAGGTCTTGGCGGTCTGGGCAGTTCGGACGGTCATTCTGTTGTCAAGGTTCGGTTATATGATTCGGGAGGGCTTTTACGGGAAGCCCTTAATATGTTCGCTGCTGGGGAGTGATATGTTTTCCTTCTGTCTATAGGATAGCACCTCCATGGCTGCTGTGCCGTATAT
Source organism: Faecalibacterium sp. Marseille-Q3530 (assembly GCF_017377625.1). Taxonomy (NCBI): domain Bacteria; kingdom Bacillati; phylum Bacillota; class Clostridia; order Eubacteriales; family Oscillospiraceae; genus Faecalibacterium; species Faecalibacterium sp. Marseille-Q3530. Next base: position 6,306 of record NZ_JAFREH010000024.1, read on the forward strand.
CCATAATGTCGGAAAACAGGTGCAGAAACTGCAAAATTCCACGCTTATGGACAGGAACCGCCGGAAGTGGTATACTGTGCAAAAAACATCGGAGGTGCGACCATGAACATCAAGCTGACACTGGGAGAACGGCTCAAAGACCTGCGTGTGGAGCGGAGTCTGAAGCTGGAAACGCTGGCAGAGCAGACGGGTCTGTCCAAATCGGCATTGTTGAAATACGAGAGTGACGATGTGACCGACCTCAGCATTTATGCGGTGACAACGCTGGCTGAGTTCTATGGCGTGACCACGGACTACCTGTTGGGTGTGACGGAAAACAAAAAACGCCCAGATGCAGTCCTTTCGGACTTGCATCTGAGCGATGGCGCAGTGGACGTATTAAGGAATGGGAATTTCAATCATCGGCTGCTGTGTGAACTTTTGGAACATCCCGATTTTTCCCGGTGGATGACCGACCTTGAGATCTGTGTGGACGGTCTGGTCAGTGACCGCATCCGGGATATGAATGCCATGGTGGAAGCCACCCGGCAGGAACTGGAAAAGCGATACCATGCCGATGCAGAGGACCTGACCATGCGGACGCTGAAGGCGGCGCAGATCAACGAGGACGAATATTTCGGGCAGATCCTCTATGATGAGCTGGCGGCGATCCTGAAGCAGATCAAAGCGGCACATGGGACCGATAAGACCACATCGGACGGCGCAGCGATCGAGCAAGCAAAAAAGCAGCTTGAAAATGCACAGAAGTTTGAAGGTTCTCCGTTGGAAAAGAAGATGAATGTCCTGATGGGACAGATCGGCATCGACTATTCCAAGCTGACGAAAGAAGAACAGATGACCCTGCTGCGGGTATTCAACAAATCCTCTATGTTGAAGCACCGCACAAAGGCAGGGATGCGGGGCAAGCACAGACGTTGATCATTTGTCTTGCGCCTTATAGGAGAAACGCTGCTGCGGCAGGACGGGAGAACGTACACCATTGGTTCCTCTGCAAGCCTGCGCTGGGTGGGCAGAAACCATTAGCTGCCATGCCTATCCGCGCATCCTTCTGCCGCAGAACAGGTGCTTGCCGGAGCCTCTCGCAGCCCCTTTTCCGCATCAGTCGGAACCAAGGTGTAACACACTAGACTTTGTAACCAAAGTCGTGTGCCACGAAACCCCGGCGCGGTTTCTTTGGATTCTTCCGGCTATCGCGTTGCCTCCCGGCTTCAGGCAATAGCAGATGCGGGCGTCAACTCGTACACATGATCGAACTGAGCTTTGCGCTTATCACCAAAACATTCTGGTTGCCACAGCAATCAGGTTTCAGGGCAGAAGACATCTAAAGATGCTGAACTTCTGGATCGATCATACCGTCTTTTTTGAACGGCTTCATTCTAACTGGGGTTGAGGACGGTTAAGAGCCGCAGTACATTTTCCAATTTTCCCGTCGGGCCAGAATACAAGACGATTTGGACGGGAGACACAGTACATTTGATTATAACGCAGCATCCCGATTTTATCCAGATATGCAATATGCTTCGCAACCAACACCTCTTGAGTATCCTGGTGAAGGGGTGACAGATCGTGGGAGCCTTTGCCGCCCCAGTCACCAACTGCACAAACAAGTACATCGAAGCGTTTATCCTGTCCAAACAAACGGTAAAGGTAATCGTACCAACTGTAGTCCTCATCGCCGGCCAGAAGATTACGGCGTAGCGTGATATGGAAGGAGTACTCTTCCGGGGGCAACTTGGAAAGAGCGACCAGATTGTTAATGATGGTCTGCAGGGTTCCCTTGCCGGATACATGGGGCCGAGTCTTGTCGTGATTCCAACCATCAATTGTAATTTGATAGCTGGTGATCCCTGCCTGATAGAACTGCCGAAATAGCTTGTCATTCAGCAGATAACCATTGGTGGTCATATTGGCAGCATAGTGAAAGCCATACTGTTTCTGCAGATTTTGCACAATGTTGGACACTTCCAGCACAGTGTCTTTGCAAAGAGTAGGTTCACCTCCAAACCATGCAAGTATGACCTGTTTATAGCGCGGCGCTTGTGCAGTTATATACTCCTCAATTCGGTCCAGTGTGTCACGAGTCATACTGGCTGCCGGGTGGTTTTTGTGGCAGTATGAACACTGAAAATTACACCCTTCAGTAGGAATCAGTGTGGCCATGAAGACATCCCAATTGAATTTTTGAGGTAATATTGGCTTGGGTTGAATACAACTGAAATTTTCTCCTAGGCAATCGGAGATGTATCCAGACATCATATATAAGCCCTCTTGATATTGTAGACTAAAATTAGTTGCCGTTCTTTTTTTCTTGAAGTGAAAGCAACCATGCGCTCTTCACAGAAAGACAGATGCCAATTCCAACTACGGTCATAAAAGCACCGAGGATGACAAAACAAGCCGTTGACCCGGCGCTCACCAGTAGTGATGAGCCAAACAGATAAAAAATTTCAGTAACATTGACGCCCATGTTGAAGACGGAAAGCAGCTCGGCGCGATTGTCTTCCCTGCCGGCAGCATCTACAATGCTGTTTTGGACTTCTCCCAGCAGATAGGATGGAATATCCAAAAAAAGCGGAAGGATCAGCATAAATAGGATAGTCCAAACCGGCACATTGACCAAGCCCAACACACCAAGGGCTATTCCACTCAGAATGAAAAACAGTGCCATCATTTGATTATAGTGTTCAGGCTTGGTACGGGCGAGAATCCGTTCGGACAGCAACTGAATTGCAGAATAACCCATAATAATTGCGGCGAGCCAGGTTTCATTGATCCCGCACAACTGCAGCTTCTCCGCATAGAAGAAATTGATCAGAATGCGGCCAATGTTCAAAGCTGCCAAAATCATTAGAAGCATCCATATCTTTTTCTGCTGAAACAACTGCGGATAGGGAATGTTTTTCTTTTGGCGCGTTTCACTTCTGGGCTGCACTGTTTCCTTGGGGATTTTTAAAGAGGTAAAGACAGCAACAAGGTTTGCGGCAATCGTTGCCAGAAGCAGACCCTTGATGCCAATCAGCGTGTACAGGACCGCATAAGCTAGGGTACTGGCAAAAAATCCGACAGTTCCATAATTGGCGACATGTGCAGATTTTTCAGCGTAATGTTCCTTTGAAAACATAATATAAATATAGCCGCTCTGCGTCCCAGAAGAAAAGGAAGCCGCTGTGCCTTCGAGGATAGCCTGTAAAATAAACAGACTATAATTGCAGCTTACATGAGCCAGCAAGAGGCAGGTTCTCGAAATGAGCAGCGCGATCTGGTATAGTACCAACGTGGATTTATAGCCAATGCGATCGGTCAGCTTTCCGAGAGGAATCTCTGTGAGGAGGACCATAGTAGCCATAATTGCTTGCAAAATGAAGAATTGGCTGAGAGAGATTCCTGCAGTGGTTCGTACCAGTAGAGAGACTGGGGAGAAAAACACCAGCCCATTGAGCAGAGAGGTAAGGTCAAGTGCATCTGTTTTCAGCTTTGCGTTCATTTTGATTCACCTCGTTATATTTGGATTTAATATAAGGAATAAACAGTGTTTTCATGAAGTGAGAAAAAACTTCTTCTTCATATGTACAGCACTTTTTGAAATCGATTTGGTGGGACAGCTGACATCCGCCACCGCAGAAGCCACCGATTTTACAATCCTTACACTCCGCATAAGAATTGCAGGTTACAGCGACGGGCCGATAATTTGTTAAATTTTCATAGGAAAAATCAAAAAGGCTGTACCTAGATCTACCAACTGTGCAAGTACAACGATATGTTTTCAGATTCATATCAACATAAAAAACATTACTGGATGACGAAGTGCTCCAACAATAACTATGTGTTTGTTTATGCTCCCGCAAATTCAACTTTAGGCCCATTTTGTCGGCAAAGTTATAGCAGGTCTTTAAAAATGCCGCGTGAACATTGTCCGGGAGAGGCTTGCTTTGAAGCTCAGCGAGAATCTCACTTTCCATCATGATGTCAGGGAAATTTGTTTCATACAAACGATCATCTACTCGACCAATAGTCCACGCAAAGTTTTTATCCTGCAAAAGCTGTAACTTCTTCAAGTCATCCAGTGTATTCCAGATTTCTTTATGATTGTGCCTATCGATATTGGTTCCTAAGTCCACATGGATGCCGTAATGCAGAAGTGTCTTAATACAGCACAGGAGTTTGAAAGTTTCATTTGTATTGTTCCGGCTCGGATCAAGATCGTATCGCGTCATATAATTTAACGCCATACTGTCGATTGTGGGATAAATACCGCTGATGAAGCGACGATTGATGATAAATTTCTTCAAATAATACGAAAGGAAACTTCCGTTTGTGGTGATATGAACAGTGGTTTTGTGCTCTTTGCAAAATTGGAGAATTTTATCAATTACTTTCTCATTCTCGATCAGCAAGGGTTCGCCACCAAATAAACCCAGTCGAACGGTCTTGTTCGGATTTGCTTCCATATACTGTGCAATGATACTTAAAATTTTATCCAGAGTTTCATCACTGATAAGTTTCTTTTCCAAGGTTTTATCGTTTTGCTGATAGCAGTAAGTACAGTGCATGTTGCATTTATACGTAATTGTTAAGATGAAAGTGACTTCTTCGCTTGACTTGTTTGAGTCGGTTTCATCGCTATCCAGCATTTTGTGGTATACTTCTTCGCTCACACCATGGTGGAGGAGATCTTTTGAGATGAGGAAACATCTATTGCTGTACGTATCAACAATAACACATTTTTCGGAATCAACATCTTCTAAATATTTATTTCCAAGGACCTGTGTCAGATCAAAATTCCCCTGTGCGTCTTTGGTTTCCACAAGCGTTCCGTTTTTCAATTCATAAAACATGGTTCCATTATACAGAAAAATCCCAAGAAGCAAACATTTGCTCCTTGGGAAACCGTCACTGATCAGTAGAGGCGGTGCCCGTTGTCATCATCGCAGCTAACGATAACAACCGCGTCGTTTGCCTTCATCTCTTCCAGCTCTTCATTGGAAAAAGTTACGGTATACATTTTCTGTTTCTCTTTTCTTTTTTCAGCTCTGGATGTTTGGTTCATCGCTGTGACTATATTGTAGCAGCACGACGCACTTCTGAACATATCGTGCCGAGTTACTTGAAAATAACACAAAACGATAAGTTTTCAGTAAAAGTTGAACCGTTCACTGGAAATCCGCTGTGCCATCCTTTATAATAATAGAGATATTACTTCTATAGGAGGGTTTAGGGATGAAGAATGTCTTTCTTGGCGAGTACGTCAAGCAGCGGCGGCTGGATCTGGGTTTGACCCAGGAGCAGCTCTGCTATGGAATCTGTGAGCCTATGACTCTTTCCCGGCTGGAAAATGGGAAACAGACCCCCAGCCGCAACCGGATCAATGCCCTTTTGCAGCGTCTGGGCCTGCCGGATGACCGCTATTTTGCTCTGCTGAGTAAAAATGAACTGGAGATGGAAGCTCTTCAGAAAGAAATTGTTGCCTGCAATGTGACCGAAAAGGTGCCGGAGGGCTTTGAGAAGCTTGCACAATTTGAAAAGCTGGCAGATCCGGATGATCAAATTGCGCAGCAATTTGCCCTGCGTTCAAGGGTACTTCTGGGACGCTTAGATGGACGCTACACGCCGCTGGAACAAATCGATCTGCTAATGCAGGCAATTCAGCTGACTGTGCCCCGCTTTGACCTAGAGAGTATAGAAAGTTTCCTTTATACAAGAGATGAAATCACAATTATCAATCAGATTGGGCTTGCTTACTCTGATGCTGGCCAAAATAAAAAAGCAGCTGAAATCTACTATCAGCTGCTTAAGTATGTGCGTAAGCATTTTAAGGAAACCATAACATCTATTGGGGTGTTGCCTTTGGTCCTTTATAATTATGCTCGGGTACTGGATTTGTGCGGTCGCTATGAGGAAGGAGCTGCACTCGCTAAAGAAGGACGAGAAGCCTGTATTCAATATGGACATTACCAAGTATTGCCCCGATGTCTGGAAATTGAAGCGGAATGCCGACATTTTATGGGCGATGACGAAATCAGCAAAGAATTGTACTACCAATCGTATTATCTCTGCAAAGTCATTGGATATCAAATCGGGTTAGAGGTTGTCAAAAAAGAAGCGAAAGAATACTTGAACATCGATTTTATGAGTTAACCCATGTCTCCAACGCCCGGCATAGCATCACATGGCTGGATAGAAGGTCTGTCCGGATTCTCAGGCTGATCAGAACCGTCAGGCTGTTCCGTTTCGGTCACACCAGGCTGCGGCGTGGGCAAGTCTTCAGGCTCAGCGGCAAAGCAGGGGACAGCCAGTAGACTGGTGGCTAGAACAATAGAGGTAATCAGGGTAAAGATACGTTTCATCATTTGTTTTTCCTTTCGTTTTATGTTGTTTTCTTGTTGGCAAAAGGATACCACTACAAGGCCATACAGACCATATCGTGCTGTGTTGCTTTTTTCTAACACAAAACGACGGGTTATACTGAGAATGAGGTCAGATGCTTTCCAATCGGCTTGTGATGCAGCAAGTACTAAAAATAAGAGAATGGCCACCCAAACCAATGCCGTCAAGTCGTTGTCGGATGAAGTGGATTTTAGTTTGTCTGGGAGTAAGTGCACGGTTTCTGCACGGTTTTTGCACGGTTTCAAAACGTGCAGAGGGTGCTTTTCGTTGCAAAATTCGACAAAGGGTGCAGAAATTACCGGGTGAAAAATCACGTTGCTTTGTATGAAAATGACGATGACTCGAAACTTCCATAAATTGAGACGAACCGGCGGCTTGCTCTCTTAATCAGTGGGCCCAGGGTTCGAGTCCCTGGAGGTGCACCACAACAACAAAATCCGAACTTTTTTCCAATAGGAGAAGGGTTCGGATTTTTTGTGTTCTTCGGAAAACAAAATGAATCTCTTGCTTCCATCGAAAAACGTCCCAGACCTTATCATAAGAAAGCACGACAGACCACTGTGAGAGTGCCGTAAGGCAGAAAGGACAACGAACATGAAGTACGATGAAAGAGCCTGCAAATTCAACATGGACACCGGCTGCGTGGAACTGCTGCTTCGAGGTGGGAGAAAAATCTCCATCGACTGCACTGGGGTCGAGGATGCGTTGGATGTGACTATGGCACAGAGGTCGGAATTGGATTACCTCATCTACAATGATCCGCTGGGCTATGCGGATTTGATTCTGAACGGTGACCCGGAGGGATACTTGAAAAACGTAACCGGGAGCCATGGGCTAGAAGATTAAGAGAAAAGCGCAGAGCACCTTATTCAGAGTGCTCTGCGCTTTTCTGCATCTTGCGCCATTGTTGCGGGGTCATGCCGTACTTTTGTCGGAACAGTTCGTAGAAGTGGGTGCGGTTGGTAAATTTGAGTTGTAGGGCGATCTCACTGACAGAAAGTGTTGTTTCCCGCAGCAGCCGTTCAGCCTTCTGGAAACAGAAGGTCATGCCGTAATCGAAAAGACACAGACCGGTGCGGCGCTGGACGATGGAATTGAGGTAGCTGCCATTGTAATTCAAAAGCCGTGCCAGTTCACTGCGAGGCAGCCGGCCATCTGTATCCTCCAGCAAACGGCTGATACGCAGAAAGAGCAGGCTTTCAGGGCTGCTGCTCAGGTGCACCGGGGTGACGTAGAACCCGGACGACAGAAAATCGAACAGTTCGCAAAGTGCGCCCTTCAAATAATAGGTGGCGGCGGCACTGGGTTCGTGCAGGATGTGGGTCATGCGGGCGATGAGCGTTGCCAGGGTTTGAACACTATCGGTGTTTTCCGGTGTGGGGAAAAGGTCCTGATATTCCTTTCGGAGGTCTTGTCCCAGATTTGCCAGCATGAACTGCAAAACGGGATTTTCCGGCAGATGGCGCTCGGCTTCAAATAATTGCAGGGATGCAGATTCCGTCAGGCTGCGGACAAAATCCACAGACAGACCAATAAAACAGAGCTTGGCGGGGCCAATGAAGCGTTCGTTATGGAGGATGCTGCGGTTTACCAGACAACAGGTTCCGGCACGGTAGGGGTATTCTTTTTCCTCGATCTGTTGGATGACCTCCCCTTCCAACACCAGCATCAGTTCAAAATAATCGTGGCGGTGCAGCGGACGGGAGCTGAGGGCACGGAATAAAGCATCCATAGAGTTTTCATGCAGCCAGCAGCCATTCGGTGAGAACATCTGAATGCTGTATTGGTCGGTTTCTCCCAGACCGGTACAGGACTCCAGCGTGATCTGCACCGGGGACATGATCTTGTAGAAGGTAGAGAGCTGACTGCCCCAGTTTTCAACCTCCAAAATATTCTCATAGCTGGTGGAATCCGGTTTCATGAAAGAGTCTCCTTTTCTGCAATGTGCGAATATGATACAATCTGATGGATGCGGCACACGATGCTGTCATTGTGGAATGTGAACGGAATTGCTAAAATATAGGCACAATACAAAAACATTCTGTAAAAGCTGTGCGGCCGATGGCTTTATTATAGAGTGCTTTTGAAAAAATGTAAAGCGACAGACGCATTCTGTCGCCGTGAATGATACAGCACATCTTGAAAGGAGAATCCCCATGTCTGCTACTGCAACGACAGAGAAAAAATATCTGAAATGGTATCAGAAGCTGGCCTACGGTTCCGGCGATCTGGCCTCTAACTGCTCCTATGGTCTGGTTTCCAGCTTTGTACTGCTTTATCTGACCGGAACACTGGGTCTGGACAGCGCCATCATTGGCTCTTTGATGCTTGCTTCCAAGGTTCTGGACGGCATCAGCGATGTGATCTTTGGCACCCTGATCGACCGCACCCACTCCAAGCTGGGCAAGGCACGTCCGTGGATGCTGTTTGGTCAGGTAGGTGTTTCCCTCTGCCTGTTTTTGCTGTTTGCCATCCCGGCTGGCAGCACCACCATGCAGTATATCTACTTCTTCATCGTGTACACGGCACTGAACGCAGTGTTCTATACTGCCAACGGCATTGCATATTCCTCTCTGGTAGCACTGATCACCAAGAACAACAATGAGCGTGTGCAGCTGGGCTCCTTCCGTTTTATGTTTGCGGTCGTCACCAACATCTTTATGGGCTTTGCCGTTACCGGCATGGTGGAGAAGTTCGGCAGCGGTGCCGCAGGCTGGCGTACCACGGCTCTGATCTTCGCGATCGTTGGTCTGGTGGTCAACACCATCAGCTGCCTTGCAGTTAAAGAGCTGCCGGAGGAAGAACTGAGCGGTAACACCAGCGAAGCCGCAGAGGAAGGCAAAGCAGTTGCCGAGGAGAAAAAGCATGGCTTTGCCGAGACCGCTAAGATCCTCGTCCACAACAAGTATTACCTGATGATCCTTGCCATCTACATCGTGTACTATATCATGAGCAACCTGACCACCGGTGCCGGTGTGTTCTGCGCCACCTATTACTGGGGCGATGGCAGCCTGCTGGGTCAGTTCTCCATGATGAAGATGTTCCCTGTTATCATCGCACTGGCCTTTGCGCCTGTCCTCATCAAAAAGACCGGCAGTATGCAGAAGGTCAACTTCTGGGGCTACGCCATCAGCAGCGTGCTGGGCATTCCCATGATCTACTTTGCCATGCAGAAGAATCTCTCCATGTTCCTGCTGTTCATGTTCATCAAGGGCGTCTTTGCAGGTACCCTCAGCGGCTCTTTGAACGCTCTTATTGCTGAGGCCAGCGGCTACACCACACGCACCACCGGCGTCCACATGGACGGTATGATGTACAGCTGCTCCTCTCTGGGCGTGAAGGTCGGCGGCGGCATCGGTACTGCGGCTGTGGGTTGGCTGTTGAAGCTGGGCGGCTTTGTGGGCACCGCAACGGTCCAGAGCGAAAGCGCCATTCGGATGATCTTCAACCTGTACATCACTTTCCCCTTTGTGATCGGCATCATTATTACAGTGCTGCTGGCTTTCCTGGATGTGGAAAAGGCCAATAAGAAGTGGGATGCTGAACACCAGAAAGAGGCACAGGCATGATTCGACAGAATTTCAACGCAGATTGGACGGTAGAAAAGGGAGATGGCAATTCCCGGATGAATTCCTTTCTGGGAAATACCCAGACCAAAACCGTGCATCTGCCCTACGATGCCATGATCCATGAAGCCCGCACCCCGGACACGAAAAACGGTGCACAGACCGGCTTCTACCCCGGCGGCGAGTACATTTTTCAGAAGCATTTCACCGCACCGCAAGCGTGGCAAGGCAAGCCGGTGTCCCTCGTATTTGAGGGCGTGTACCAGACGGCGCTGGTCTACCTGAACGGCTGGCTGCTGACCCGGAACGTGAACGGCTATGCGGAGTTTACCGTGGAGGCTGGTCCCTACCTGAAATATGGTGCCGACAACCTGCTGAAGGTCATTGCAGATAACAGTCTGGAACCCAACAGCCGCTGGTATACCGGCAGCGGCATCTACCGCCCGGTGCGGCTGCTGGTGGGCAACAAGGTCTATCTGCCGCAGGATACCGTGCGTATCACCACCCGGGAGGCGGACGAGGGCTTTGCCCTGCTGGATGTGACGGCACAGGTGCAGTCTGCCAGCACTGTTACAGAACGGGTGACCCTGCAGCAGACCATCTGCCGGGAGGGCACGGCAGTGCTCACCGACCGGCAAAACCTCCTGCTCCAACCCGGCGAAAGCAGAACTGTCTCCTTCCGGTACTGCGTGGACAGCCCGGCTCTGTGGAGCCCGGAGAACCCCAACCTCTACACCAGCACCATGCAGGTGCTGGAGGGCGAGGAAGAACTGGACCGGGAAGAGACCGGCTTCGGCATCCGTACCCTGAGCATCGATGCAGCGCATGGGGTACGCATCAACGGGCAGACCGTCAAGCTACGGGGTGCCTGCATCCACCACGACAACGGCATTCTTGGTGCAGCTACCCTGCCTGATGCCGAGGAGCGCCGCATTCGTCAATTAAAGGAAGCGGGCTTCAACGCCATCCGCTCCTCCCATCACCCGGCAGGGCGGGCGCTGCTGGATGCCTGCGACCGGTACGGTGTGCTGGTAATGGACGAACTGAGCGACGTATGGAACGTGCGGAAAAACCCCTACGACTATGCTCTGTACTTTGAGCAGGACTGGAAGCCCACCATTCAAAAGATGGTGGCCAAGGATTACAACCATCCCAGTGTTATTTTGTACTGTGTGGGCAACGAGATCTCCGAGGCGGGTTCGGAAAGCGGAGCAGAGACCAACCGGCGGCTCTGCAACACCTTCCGGGAGCTGGACCCCACCCGCTACACCACCAACGCCCTCAACGGCCTTATGGCAGCCGGTTACCGCCTGCGGGAGATCATGGGGGATGTGATGCGAAAATTCCCGGCGCAGCCCGGTCCCTCCGGCGGCGATGGCGGCGGCAGCAATGCCCTGAACAGCTTTATGAGCCTGATGTCCGGGGAAAAGGGCGACTACTTTGCCACCCATCCGCTGCTGACCGAGGCGCTGTCCGGTTGCGAGGATTCCTGCGATGTCATTGGTCTGAACTACCTTACCGGACGCCATGTGCTGGAGCATGAACTGCACCCCCACAAGGCAGTGCTGGGCACCGAGACTTACCCGGCAGATATCGTGCGGCTGTGGCGCATCGTGGAGGAGAATCCTCACATGATCGGCGACTTCACATGGGCTGGCTACGATTATCTGGGGGAGGCAGGCTGCGGCATCTTCCATTACGATGGTGGTGCCAACTTCAGCAGCATTTACCCGGAACGCACCGCCTACATTGGAGATCTGGATCTGCTGGGCAACCGCCGCCCCATCAGCTATCTGCGGGAGATCGTTTACGGTCTGCGGAAGGCACCCTATCTGGCAGTGCTGCGGATGGAACACAACGGTCAGACCTCCAGCAAAACGCCTTGGATGTTCAAGGATAACCTTTCCAGTTGGACATGGCCCGGTTTTGAGGGACAGATGGCTTCGGTGGATGTGTACTCCGCCTCGGAGGAGGTGGAGCTGTTCCTGAACGGAGCTTCTTTGGGCCGCCGTGCCATGGTGGATTTTACCGCCACCTACAGTGTGCCCTACACTCCCGGCGAGCTAAAGGCTGTGGGCTATACCGGCGGTGTGTGTGACGGCGAGTTCACGCTGCGCACCGCACAGGATGCACAGATGACCCTTACAGCAGATCGTAAGACCCTGCAAGCCAACGGCGAGGATGCCGCCTTTGTGATAATCCAATTCGTGGATGCAAATGGCACCGCAGATCTGCACACCAAGCACACCCTGAAGGTGGAGTTGGAGGGTGCAGGCATTCTGGAAGCCGTAGGCAGCGCAAACCCCTGCTCCGAGGAGCGTTACGACACCCCGGAAAGCGAGACCTTTGACGGCTGCTGTATGGCGGTGATCCGCGCAGGAGAAGCTGCGGGCGAAATTCATCTGACCGTCACAGCAGATGACAGCGTTCAGAAGCAGTTGACGATCCTGATTCAGGAAGCAGAGGGCTGAAGCTCAAAAAGCCGGTAAAGGCTCAAAACAAAAACAGGGTGCGCCCCCGAATAGGACGCACCCTGCCAAAGACCACAGACGACAACGATATGTACAACAGGGCGTTCCCCGTAGCAGAGTTCCCATAAAACAGTATTTGCAAAAGCTCCCGAAATGGGGAAGATTTGGCGTGACTTCGGTCACGCCTTTTCTTTTGCTTCCAGTTCATCCAGAGGGATGTACCCCAGCCCAT
>NZ_JAFREH010000025.1:0-17553 GCF_017377625.1 Faecalibacterium sp. Marseille-Q3530
AGCGTTCGTCCTGAGCCAGGATCAAACTCTTTATAAATGATATTTATCACTTAAAAAGTGTTAAATCTTTTTCGCTCAGCACGCAATCGCTTGCGTCCTGTGTGAATTACTTTGTTTGGAATTGTTTTACGTGTTTTTCCAACACGAAAATAGGTTCCGTTACAAGTTTTTCGATATTGTTCAATTTTCAAGGTCCTGTGCGCCTCAGCCAACCGGCTGAAAGCTTAATTATTTTATCACAGAAGTGATTTTTTGTCAAGCACTTTTTTCGAAGCGTTTCGAACGTTCTGAACTTGGATCACTTCAAGTTTCTCGGAACAAACCGGAACTTCTCGGCGTCTATTGGTTCTTTTCTTTCGCTTCTCAGCTGGGACTTCAGAAGTCATTCTTTTGTCTCAGCGCTTGGCGCTCAAGTATAATACCATACACCCGCCCGTTTGGCAACCCCTTTTTTCAACTTTTTTGCCCTTTTTTCTCAGTTCGGCCTTTTTACCAGTTTTTTGTGCGGAACTTGCGTCTCCTTTGGCGCAATAAAAGCGTCCATGCGTTTGAGCCGCACAGGCGCTTTCTGCTTTCTCTGTTCTATATAAAGAAATCCTTATCCCTTACAAAAAAGCAGAGCCGCCCGGATGTGGGCCGCTCTGCCTTCGCTGGGTTTATTGCACTGGATTTCGCAGCGTTCCACAAGGGCCAATTTTCACAAAAAGAAACCAACAAATCGCTGCGGACTTGACAAGTCCCGCCGCGCCCCTCTATTATAAGAAGGAAAGAGAGGGGTCTGCCATGTCATCTATCACCATCCGCCGCTGCTGCATCGGGGAGGGACGCCCCAAGGTCATCGTCCCCATCGTAGAGCGCACCGAAGCCGCCATCCTGCAAAAAGCCGCTGCGTTTTCCACAAGTTCCGCCGATTGTGTGGAATGGCGGGCCGACTGGTTCGCCGACGCATTGGACGCCGACGCACTGAGCCGCTGCCTGCGCGGGCTGCGGGCTGCGCTGGGCGAGAAGCTGCTGCTCGTCACCTTCCGCACCCAGGCCGAGGGCGGCGAAGCGGCCCTGACCGCCGACCAGTACGCGGCTTTTTGCGCAGCCGTCTGTGCTTCCGGCTGCGCCGAACTGCTGGACATCGAGTTCTTTTCTGCCGGGGAACGCCTGCCCCAATGGATCGCAGCCGCCCACGCCGCCGGGGTGAAGGTGGTCTGTTCCAGCCACGATTTCCAGAAGACGCCGCCCCGCGCCGAACTCGTGGAGCGGATGGTCCGGATGCAGCAGGCCGGGTCCGACCTGCCCAAGCTGGCCGTTATGCCCACCTGCCGCACCGATGTGCTGGAGCTGCTGGCCGCGACGGCCGAGATGGCCGACCACCACCCCGAAACGCCTGTCATTACCATGAGCATGGGAGCGCTGGGCGCCGTCAGCCGCCTGTGCGGCGAGGCCTTCGGCTCGGCCATGACCTTTGCCAACCCCGGCACCGCCAGCGCCCCCGGCCAGGTGCCGCTGGATGTTGTGGACACCGTGCTGGACAGCCTGCGGCTCTCCTGAACCGCACACAAAAAATCCCCGCCGTTTCGAGATGAAACAGCGGGGATTTCATTTTATCGTTTCATTGCTTTTTCCAGCGGCGCATGACGCCCATGCCCAGCGCATAGGGGCCGGTATGGACGGCAATGGTGCAGCCGATCTGCAGCAGGCCGACTTCGCACTTGCTGGTGGGATATTTGGCGCGGAGCGCAGCGCGGGTCTGCATCCACAGACGCTTGCCTTCTTCCTCGTCGTAGCCATAGCCCACGGTGATGCAGTAATCATCCGGGGTCGCATTCCGCTCGTCCAGGTAAGCCATCAGCTGTTCCAGCGCCTTTTCAAAGCTCTTCTGGCGTCCACGGGCCACACCGCCGGAGAAAATCTCGCCTTCCTTGAAAAGGATCATCGGCTTGATGCCCAGGATGTTGGCCGCACGGCCGGTGACCTTGCCGATGCGTCCGCCTTTGATGAGGTAGTCGAGGTTGCCCACCGTGAAGAAGATCTGGTTCGTCGCACGTTCTGCGCTCAGCCAGTCCACGGTCTGTTCCAGTGTGCAGCCGCCGTCGCGCATGGCCACGGCATTTTCCACCACGATGGACTCGGTGACGGTCGCCGCCGTAGTGTCCATGACCTCGATCTTCGCGTCCGGGTAATCCTCCAGCACCAGCTCACGGGCATTGCGGGCGCTGCCCACGCAGCCGCTCATTTTGCTGGTGAAGCAGAGGCAGAGTACCGGGCGGCCCGCCGCGGCATGAGCGCGGAACGCCGTCTCGAAGTCTTCCAGCGAAGGCAGGCTGGTCTTGGGGTATGCCGAAGGATTGTCCACCATAAACTGGTAGAAGTCCCGCACCGCGATCTCCTTGCCCTCTTTGCGGTAGTGCTCGCCGTCCAGCGAGACATAGAAGGGGATGACCTCAACATTCAGCCTGGCCGCCGTTTCGGGGGTCAGGTCGCAGGCGCTGTCTGTAATGATATCAAACATAAGTGACGCTTCCTTTTCGATTGCGGTCCGGGAAGGCAGAGCAGATCAGGCGCGATGGATGTATGCCTCGCGCTCTGCGCCGACCGAAATATAAGTGATCTTGCAGCCGACAGCCTTTTCCAGGTACTCCACATAGGCCTGTGCTTCCTTGGGCAGATCTTCCCACTTGCGGGCTGCGGTGATGTCGCAGTGCCAGCCGGGCAGGTACTCCACCACGGGCTGTGCGGTATCCAGAGCCTCGCCCATGGGGAAGCGGGTAGTCGTGGTGCCGTCGGTCAGCTTATAAGCCGTGACCATGGGGATCTTCTCCAGATAGTCCAGCACGTCCAGCAGGGTCAGCGCGACCTCGTCGCAGCCCTGGCAGAAGACACCGTAGCGGCTTGCCACCAGGTCGATGGGGCCGACGCGGCGGGGACGGCCGGTGGCTGCGCCATACTCGTGGCCAGCCTCACGCAGGTCGTGCTTTTCCTCTTCGGTCATGGCCAGCTCAGCGGCAAAGGGGCCGTCGCCGACGCAGGAAGAGTAAGCCTTCATGACGCCGATGGAGTTGGTCAGCTTGTGGCCCGGAATGCCGGCACCGATGGGAGCATAGGCACCGATGACGTTGGAAGAGGTGGTGTAGGGGTAGATGCCGAAGTCGATGTCGCGCAGAGCGCCCAGCTGGGCCTCGAACAGGACCTTCTTCCCGGCGGCATCTGCATCGGCCAGGTACTGGCCCACATCGCAGATGTAATCCTTGAAGATGGCGGCATACTTTTCCAGCCATGCCCACATCTCATCCACGCGGATGGGTTCGGCATTGTAGCTGCCCTCCATGACCAGATTCTTGGAATCGACCATGGTCACGAGGCGCTTCTTCACCGACTCGTCCAGATGCAGCAGGTCGCCCATGCGCAGGGTCTTCTTCATGTACTTATCGCCGTAGGCGTATGCAATGCCGCGCTTGGTGGAGCCGAACTGTGCGCCGGTCTTGGACAGACGGGCCTCTTCCAGGCCGTCCTGTGCCACATGGTACGGCATGGTGATGGTCGCACGGTCGGAGATCTTCAGGTTTTCGGGGGTGATGGAGATGCCCTGCTCGCGCAGCTTGTTGATCTCGCCGTCCAGATGGTGCGGGTCGATGACCATACCATTGCCCATCACGCAGACAACATCCGGGCGCAGGATGCCGGAGGGCAGCAGGTTCAGCACGAACTTGCCGCGCTCGTTCTTGACGGTGTGGCCGGCGTTGTTGCCGCCCTGATACCGTGCAACGATGTCGTACTCCTGGCTGATCAGGTCGACCATGCGGCCCTTGCCCTCGTCGCCCCAGTTGATACCCGTAATTGCAGTAAGCATAATAAATGACCTCTTTATCCTTTTCAAAAGACAGCCTTTTCCGCGCACTTTGCGCGGGATACGCCACCTTGGGAATCTTGTACCGCACTGTCAAGCAGTCATAACAGTACAAGTATAGTATAGCACGATTCGGCGGGCAAAAAAAGAGGGTCTGCGCAAATTCTTGCACAAACCCGACGTTCCATTTTTAGTTCTTTTTCCCAATCTTGTGGATGGTGCCGTCCGGCTCCTGGATGGAGGTGTTGTTCAGTTGGGCCCGCAGGCTGGCTTTGACGTCGGCCACATACTCCTGCCGAAGGGCCTGCTGTTCCGCCTTTTCGGCTTCGGTCAGGCCGGTGGTCTTGCTCTTGCGCGCCAGCTCATTGATGCGGGCGATCTTTTCATTCGTCATCGAAGTTCTCCTCTTTTATTCAAAAGTGTGCTATAATAGATTTAGTTTTCCTCTGTACAACCTCTCAGTCTCGCTCACGCTCGACAGCTCCCCTAGTAGGGGAGCCTCTGGCGAAACTGGGAACTTTGCGAGGACTGCCAAGGCCTCTCCTACAAGGAGAGGTGGCATTGCGAAGCAATGACGGAGAGGTTGTACGAAGATAAGCTTCACGATTTTATCAGTATATCAAAGGATGCGTTTTATGTCAAAGCAGTTGAATTTTGCACAACAGATGGACGAAGTGTTGAAAACGCTCGGCCCCGCCCGGCCGAAGCTCCTGCTCCACGCCTGCTGCGGCCCCTGTTCCAGCGCCGTGTTGGAGCAGCTGTGCGAGCACTTCGAGATCACCGTGCTCTACTACAACCCCAACACCTGGCCTGCTGCGGAATACCACCGCCGCGGCGAGGAGCTGGAGCGTTTCGTGGCGGCGGCCCACCCGCTGGGCGTGACCGTCGTGGAAGACCGCTACGACCCGCAGGAGTTCTATTCCGCCGTCGCCGGTCTGGAGCAGGAACCAGAGCGTGGGAACCGGTGTACAGTCTGCTACCGGCTGCGGATGCGCCGGGCCGCACAGTACGCCCAGGAGCACGGCTTCGCGTGGTTCACCACCACCCTGTCCATCAGCCCCCATAAGGACGCCAGACGGATCAACGAGATCGGGCAGGCGCTCGAAGCCGAATTCGGCGTCAAGCACCTGCCCTCCGACTTCAAAAAGCACAACGGCTATCTGCGCAGCCTGCAATTATCCGAGGAGTACGGCCTCTACCGACAGGACTACTGCGGCTGCGAGTTCAGCGCCAGAGCAAGAGGCATCGAGCCATAAGCGGTTCGTCCTCCTCTCCGGTCATCACTCTTCCTTCATCCGGGCGACCAGCAGCGCAAACACGCACAGCCCGATGCAGGGGAGGATGTTCATCGCCATTCCAGCGGCAAGGCCCGCGCGCTCTGCCACACGGCCGATGACCCAGGGCATCAGGATGGCACCGCTGGACGCAGCGGGCAGCATGATACCCATGCTGGTCACGCTGGTCATCCTGCCCGCGCTGGCCACTGCAGTGGGGTTCATACCTGCCATCGCAAACGCGAAGGCGAACAACAGCAGGATCGCGGCCGGCTGGCTGTCGGCCCGCATCAGGAGCACATAGAACAGGGTGCAGGTCACAGCCATGACCACCATCGCCTTGCGCGGGGACTTGAATGGGAACACGAATGCAATGAGCAGCCGAGCCACCAGCGTGGCTCCCCACATCACAGTCACGGTATAGGCAGCCAGTGTGCCCGCAATGATGCCGCTGCCCTTAAAATAGGTCACCATCCAGCCGGTCACGCTCTGCTCGGCCGCGTTCTGGCAGAAGAGCAGGCCCGTCAGCAGCCAGAACCGGCCGGAGCGCAGAAAGCTCCAGTCGATGGCCGCTTTCCGGTCCTTGACCTTACCTTCCATCGGGGTCTTCCAGTAGACCAGCCAGAGCACCACGCCCAGCGCCGCCAGCAGGAACACCGCCAGTGCGGTGCTGACCCGCGCCGCCGCTGCGATGAGGAACGGGCAGAGCAGCGCACCGCAGGCATAGCAGCTGTGCATCAGGTTCATGCCGCGGGTGCGGTCGGCAGAGTTGTCGCTGACGAGGATGGTGCAGGCGTTCATGGCGCTGCCCTTGGCAACGCCCACAAGGAAGAATACCGCCGCCAGCAGGACTTCCGCCCCGGTAAAGCCCATGATCCCGTAGCCGACGGTGTACCCGATGGTCAGCAGCAGGATGCTTGGTTTCAGCCCCAGCACACCCGGCAGCACACCGGTCAGAAAACCCGCCAGCAGGTTGCCGATGCTCATCAGAGAGAGCAGCGTCCCGGTCATGCCGTAGGCAAACCCATACTGTTCCTGCAGCAGGCTGACCACCACGCCGCTGGAAATGGCGCAGATGCCGCTGAAAAAGAAAGTCACAAAGCCCGCATTCCGCAGGCGCGTTTTCTGCTCGTTCATTCCGGTCTCCTCACTTTGGCAATCGAACGGCTCCTGGCCGCTTCTCAGCTCCCATTATAGACCATTCCTTTCGGCCTTTGCAACCGGATTTTCTTATAAAAATGCGCACAAACAGCGGGAGCGTGAAGATGCGCACTTCAGGATTGACGAACGCCGCAAAAAAGAGTATACTATGATAGTATTTTTCCGGGGTGTTGCGCAGTTGGTAGCGCGCCTGCTTTGGGAGCAGGAGGCCGCGAGTTCGAGTCTCGCCACTCCGACCACAAGAAAAGCCACGATAAACCGTTTACAAATGCGGTTTTATCGTGGCTTTCTTTGTTTTCAGAATCCTGAAATTTGGCTAGAATGTGCCTTGTTTGTGCCTTATCGCCCCAAAAAGTGCTTTCATTTTGAAAATTGCTCTATTTCTTATTTTTGTCTGACTTTTGGGGTTCACTTCAGGGCCGGAAGGCTCTTTTTTATCGTAGAAATTCGTGATTTTTCCGCACGATTTTTTCAACTTCCCGGCGGGCGGTTGCATCCGGCTCCCAAATGTGTTAAGGTGGGGCCAGATAAAATTTTTGAGAAGGAGCGCACTTATGAAATACGATTTTACTTCCATCCTGGACCGCCGCGGTAGAGACGCCATCGCAGTGGACGGCCTGAAGGGCGACGGCTTCTCCCCGGCTCCCCCGAAGGCGGGCTTTGACGCTATCCCGATGTGGGTGGCCGACATGAACTTCCCCACCGTGCCCACCATCCAAGAAGCCATCATTGAGCGTGCAAAACACCCGGCCTTCGGCTATTTTCAAGCCACGGATGCGTATTTCGACAGCATCATCCGGTGGCATGAGAAGCGCAACGGCGTCACCGGCCTGAAGCCGGAACACATCGGCTACGAGAACGGTGTGCTGGGCGGCGTCATCAGTGCGCTGAACTGCGTCTGCTCCCGCGGCGACAAGATCCTGATCCACAGCCCCACCTACATCGGCTTCACGAGGAGCCTGAAGAACAACGGCTACGAGGCCGTGCATTCCCCGCTGGTGAAGGACGAGAACGGCGTCTGGCGGATGGATTTTGAGGACATGGAGAAGCATCTGAAGGAAGAGCATATCCATGCGGCCATCCTGTGCAACCCCCACAACCCCTGCGGCCGCGTCTGGGAGCGCTGGGAGCTGGAAAAGGCCATGGAGCTGTTCAAAAAGTACGACGTCTACGTCGTCTCCGACGAGATCTGGTCGGACATCATCCTGAACGGCCACAAGCACACCCCCACCCAGTCCGTCAGCGAGGATGCCCGGATGCGCACCGCCGCCTTCTATGCGCCCTCCAAGACCTTCAACCTGGCCGGTCTCGTGGGCAGCTACCATATCGTGTACAACAACTGGTGGCGTGACCGCATCGAGAAAGAGTCCAGCCTGAACCACTACAACATGATGAACGTGCTGTCCATGCACGCCCTCATCGGCGCCTATCAGCCCGAAGGCTATGAGTGGACGGACGAGCTCTGCGAGGTGCTGAGCGGCAATGTGAACTTTGCCTGCGACTACATCGAGCAGCACTTTGCGGGCGTCACGGTCTCCAAGCCCGAAGGCACCTATATGCTCTTTGTGGACTGCACCGACTGGTGCGCTGCTCACGGCAAGACCATCGACGATGTGGAAAAGGCCTGCTGGGAGGTCGGCGTAGCCGTGCAGGACGGAAAGATGTTCCACGGCCCCTGCCATCTGCGGATGAACCTGGCTTCGCCCCGTTCCCGCATCGAGGAAGCCTTCCGCCGGATGGACCAGTATGTCTTCCATGCGTAAGTAAGCAGAAAAAGGGCCCTTTGCCGGTTGGCAGAGGGCCCTTTTTTGTTGGTCAGAGGTCTTCTTCGGTCAGGAGCAGGTAGTACAGCACCTCGACCAGAAGGGCCGACGAGAGCAGGGATGGGACCGGGTCGGTCGCCACAATGCGCTGCGCCCGGTTGGAGGCCAGCAGCAGGTGGTCTGCCTGCGCGGCCAGAGGGGAGCGGCGGTCGCAGGTGATGAGCAGGACCGAGGCACCCCGTTCGTGGGCGGCGCGGGCCGTTTCCAGCAGGCGCTCGCTGCGGCCGGAGTTCGAGATGAGCAGCAGGGCGTCCCGCTCGGTCAGGGTGGCGGCAAAGGCTCTGGTCCGGCCGGGCACGGCGCTGGTCATGCAGCGCTTGCCTAGGCTGCCGAGCTTGAGCGACGCATCCATGGCCACGGGCAGGCTGTTGTCGGAGGCTTCGACCTCGATCAGCTCCGCGCTGCGCAGGACACTCATCGCCTTCCGCAACTGGCGCAGATTGAGTGCCTGGATGGTGGCGCGCACCTCTTCCTGCCGGTTGGCCTGCACCGACTGCAGGGCCTGCCGCAAGGGGTCCGGACTGGTGGAGCGCTGGGTCTCCGTCTCCTGCTGGTCCATCACATCCCGCGCGAGTGCCAGCTGGAATTTGCGGTAGTTGTCAAAGCCGAGCTTGTGGCACAGCCGGGTGACGGTGGCTTCCGAGGACTGGCTGGCACGGGCAAGCTGGGCCGAGGTGACCACAGACGCCCATTTCACATCGTTGAGGATGCAGTCTGCAATGCGCCGTTCCGCGCTGTAAAGCTGGATGCCAGAACACAGCAGCGTGACGACGCTTCCCGGAGAATCGCGCATAGAAGATACCTCCCTACATCTATGAAGCGCTTTCAGTGGAGTTTTTCTTAGTGTAGCAGTTTTCGCGAAAAAAATCAATTATTTCCGTGAAGAAGGCTGAACAGGACCGGAACACCGCCAGTTTGGCAAATCCGGGCAAAAAACGGCAAAAAGATCCCCCATGCAAATCGCACGGGGGATCGTGAGTTCCGGGGATCAGCAGCCTTCCTTTTCGGCCAGTTTGCGGCCCATGAGCACGCCCATGACGGACGCCATCATCAGGCCGCGGGTCCAGCCGGAAGAATCGCCCAGGCAGTGCAGGCCCTGAATGTTGGTGTCGAGGTTCTCATCCATCTTGACCTTGTTGGAGTAGAACTTCAGCTCCGGGCTGTAGAGCAGGGTCTCGTTGGCGGCAAAGCCGGGCACGACCATATCCAGCATCTTGATGAACTCGATGATATTGGTCATGGCGCGGTAAGGCATGGCGGCGGTGATGTCACCGGCCACCGCGTCCTTCAGGGTTGGCTTGACGTTGGACTGCGCCAGCTCCTTGGCCCAGGTGCGCTTGCCGTCCAGAATGTCGCCGTAGCGCTGGACCATGATGTGGCCTGCGCCCAGCATGTTGGTCAGCTCGCCCACCTTCTGTGCGTAGGCGATGGGCTGGTTGAACGGTTCGGTGAAGTTGTGGGAGACGAGGATGGCGAGGTTGGTGTTCTCGCTCTTCTTCTCCTTGAAGCTGTGGCCGTTGACGACGGCCAGGTCATTGTCGTAGTTCTCCTGCGCCACGAAACCGCCGGGGTTCTGGCAGAAGGTGCGGACCTTGTTCTTCCAGGGCTTGGGGTAGCCGATGAGCTTGGACTCATACAGCACCTTGTTGACCTTCTCCATGACCTCATTGCGGCACTCGACGCGGACGCCGATATCGACGGTGCCGGGCTTGTGGGCGATGTGGTGTTCGGCGCAGATCTTTTCCAGCCAGTCCGCGCCGCGGCGGCCGGTGCCGATGACGACGGTGTCGGCATAGACGGCGCGGGGCTCGCTGTCGCTGCCCGCGCGGAGATACACGCCCTTGCAGACCTCGTCTTCCAGGATGATGTTCTCACACTCGGTGGAGAAAAGCATCTCGACGCCGTTGTCGGCCAGATAGTTCTGGATGGCCAGATAGAGCTGCTGGGCCTTTTCGGTGCCCAGATGGCGGATGGGGCAGTCCACCAGCTTCAGACCGGCGTGGATGGCGTTCTTGCGGATCTCCTTGATCTCCTCGCCGGTGTAGATGCCTTCCACATGGGGGTCTGCGCCGAACTCCAGATAGATCTTGTCGGTGTAGTCGATAAGCTCCTGAGCGAACTCCTCGCCGATGAGGCTGGGCAGGTCGCCGCCGACCTCATAGGACAGGCTCAGCTTACCGTCCGAGAAGGCACCTGCACCGGAAAAGCCGGTAGTGATGGCGCAGGTGGGGCGGCAGTTGACGCAGTGGCCAAGCTCTGCCTTGGGGCAGTGGCGCTTTTCCACCGGCTTGCCTTTTTCCACCAGCAGGATCTTCTTTTTGCTGCCGTGGCGCAGCAGCTCCACGGCGGTAAAGATGCCGGCCGGGCCGGCACCAACGATGATCAGATCGTACTTTTCCATTGTTCTGTAATCCTTTGCTGTATTTGATAAAAAACCACTCAGGCCGCATTGCGGCCAGTTTCCCCCCGATGGGGAGCGTTTATGCGGGCTTGTTTTACGGGTCGTCTTCCTGCTTCACCTCAGCGCTCTCGTCCACATGGTCGAGTTCGACGGCAGTGGCTTCCACATCGGCATGGGCGACCTCCGGGGCGACGATGCCGTCGCCGTTCAGGTCTTCCCCGGTGACGGCTTCCAGCATGGACTGCGTCTCCGGGTGCAGCTTCAGGAACCGCTTCACCGCGATGACGGTGTACAGCGCACTGAGCAGGTTCAACGCACCCTCCACGATGAGGATGACGCCGATGGCCATGACTAGCGTTTCCATGGTGCCGAAGGGGTCGAGGATCATGACGATGCCCAGCACGATGCTCAGCACAGCCAGCAGCAGGAAGCCTTTCCAGCTGGGATACTGGCACTTGCGCAGCTCCAGTGCGTTCTGGATGCGGCCCAGACTGTCGAAGATAACGAACAGGCCGAAGACGATGGGCAGGATGCGCACCACGATGTCGCTGCGGATGATGAGGAACGCACCCAGCCCCAGACAGACCAGACCGGAGATCAGGGTCAGCTGGCTCTGGAAGACACCGCGCTCCACCGCAAAATAGCGGACGAGCTGCACCGCTGCGCAGGCCAGCACCACGCCGCCCAGCGCATAGCAGACGATGTTCATCGCGGTGCCCGGCACCAGCAGCAGGAAGATGCCCAGACCCAGATAAAGGATGCTCATCAGGACCAGATTCCATTTCAACTTCTTTCCCATAAAACAGTCACGTTCCTTTCTCAATTTGGAGAATGCCGGCTCCGCTCACTGCATGGCAGGAGCTTTGTTGTACATGGGTTCGATGATCTTTTTGTCCAGGCGGGCAAAGAAGACAAAACTCAGCGTCACGCTGACCAGCTCGGCGATGACAAACGACCACCACACCAGGTTGACGTTGCCGGTCTGGCTCAGCAGCCAGGCGGCAGGCAGCAGGACGACCAGCTGGCGGCAGACGGAGACGATGAGGCTGAACATGCCGTTGCCCAGCGCCTGGAAGGTGGAGGACAGGATGATGCTCATGCCGGCCAGCAGGAAGTGGAAGCAGATGGTGCGCATGGCCGGGATGCCGATGGCCAGCATCGCGTCGCTGGCGGCGAAGAAGCTCAGCAGCTTGTCCGGCGCAAACTGGAACAGGCAGAAGCCAATGAGCATGATGCCCTCTGCGTAGCACATGGCCAGCTTGATGGTCTTTTTGACGCGGTCGGGATTACGGGCGCCGTAGTTGTAGCTGATGATGGGCACCATGCCGTTGTTCATGCCGAAGATGGGCATGAAGACGAAGCTCTGGAGCTTGAAGTAGACGCCGAAGACGGCGACCGCCGTGGCCGAGAAGGCCATCAGGATCTGGTTCATGAAGAAGGTCATCACGCTGCCGACGCACTGCATGGCGATGCTGGGCAGGCCGACGACATAGATGCGCTTGATGGCGTCTGCACTGGGGCGGAAGCCGTGCCAGCGGATCTGGATGTCGGGGTTCTTCTTCAGGTTGAAGAAGATGGCGGCACCGGCACCGCAGAACTGGCCGACGACCGTGGCCACTGCCGCGCCGGTGGTGCCGGACAGGGCCTCACCGCAGTAGCCGAAGATGAAGATGGGGTCGAGCACGATGTTCACGATGGCACCGATGAGCTGGCTGCACATGCTCAGGTTGGTGCGGCCGGTCGCGGCCAGCAGCTTTTCGCTCATGGTCTGCAGGAACAGGCCCAGACTGAACACGGAACAGACGGTCAGGTAGCGGATGCCCTGCTCGGCGATCTCCACATCACTGGTCTGCGCATAGAAATACGGCTTCATGCAGGTCAGGCCGATGATGAAAAAGGCAGCAAAGCTGCACAGCGCCAGGAAGATGCCGTTTTCAGCCGTCTTGTTGGCGCGCTCCTGGTCTTTTTCACCCAGGCTCTTGGACAGCAGGGCGTTGACACCGACGCCGGTGCCGACACCGACGGCGATCATCATGTTCTGCAGCGAGAAGGCCAGCGAAACGGCGGTCAGCGCACCTTCGCTGACATGCGAGACGAAGATGGAGTCCACGACATTATAAAGTGCCTGGACCAGCATCGAGACCATCATCGGGATGCTCAGCTTGACGAGCAGCGGATTGATGGCCATGGTGCCCATGATGTTTTCCTGGGCGGTGGGGGGATTGGTCTGCTTGTTTTCCACGATTTCTCCTTTTGACGTTTGACGTTTTTTCTCTATGCTTGAAACGTGGGCAGAGCGCCAAAGCACCCTACCCACGCAACATCATTGTTTTTTGACTTTGCAGCCCGGAGCGGTTACTTCTCCGCAGCCTTTTCCTTGGCGGCCACTGCGTCCAGGATCATCTTCACGCAGGTCTCGCGGCCCAGGGCGGCGTTGATGGCAAGGTCGTAGTTGTGGGCATCACCCCAGCGGTTCTGGGTGTAGTAGTTGTAGTAGGCCGAGCGGTTGCGGTCGGTCTTCTCGATCTCTTCCTTGATGCCCTTCTCGTCGTGTGCCTTGACCAGAGGGTCGGTCTTGGCCAGCTCACGGCGCCACTCCACCGGCGCATAGATGAAGACGCGCAGCACGTCCTTGCGGTCCCGCAGCACATAGTCACCGCAGCGGCCCAGAATGACACAGGGGCCTTCCTCTGCCAGCTGCTTGATGATGCGGCTCTGCAGGATGAACACCTGATCGCCCAGCGGCAGCTCGTTGCCCATGGTGTACAGGCTGTACAGCAGGCTGTGGGTGTGGCGTTTCTCGCTGGCGGCGACAGCTTCCTCGGACAGGCCGGAGTGTTTGGCTGCCATGGTGATCAGCTCCTTGTCGTAGAGCTTGATGCCCAGAGCATTTGCAACATCCTCTGCGATGTAGTTGCCGCCGGTGCAGTACTCACGGCCAATGGTGATGATCGTCTTTGCCATAATGTGTTCCTCCTATGTAACAGTTTTTATCCCCGGAAAGCGTTTGGCGGGGGCGGGCCTAGAGGTCCGGCTGCCCGGTGCTCTGGGGGTCATTCTGAGGTGCGGCAGGCGGTGCTGCCGGGGGTCTGGGCGGCGCGGGCAGGCGGACTTCCGCGACCCGCATCCGGCCGGTCTGGTCTACGGCGTAAACGCTGCACCGCCCGCCTGCGGCCAGCTGTTCGGGCGGGAAGCACAGGCCCCCGTCCGGGGTACGCTCCATCCGGCGGAACGTCCGGTGGGCCGTGGTGGCATGGGCAATGCCGTCGTGCAGGGTGTAGGCAGTCCAGCCGGAGAAATCATCCGGCAGCGGGTCGCGCTGGCCCCGCTGCTCGAAGTAATAGCAGCGGCCATCCTCGCTGCGGGCCAGGTCGCAGCGGACGCGGTTGGGCAGGTCGGCGGCTGCATCTCTGGGCTTGCGCCGCAGGGCGATGGCCCGGCCTGTGAAGTAGCGCAGGAAATCCGACAGCGCCATGGTGCAGTTGACGGAGCCGTCGCTGTCGGCGGTGGGGTCGTTGAGCAGGACATAATCGGCCATCACGGCGTCGTCGTGGCCAAAGCCCCGCAGCCCCATCCAGATGCCCACCGGGTCACGCTGGCCCCGGATGCGGCGCTCGACCCGGACGGCAACGGGGCAGTCGTCGTGGATCTGGGTGCGCAGGTCCTGCAGGTCCATCCAGGCCTGCCAGCAGGGAAAGCCGCAGCAGCCTGCGGCAGCCGCCGCAAAGGCGGCGTTGCCGGTGCTCCGGGTGGCGTTGTCCTCCATGGCGTAGGCCACCTCTTCGGGCAGGATGTCCTCGCCCCAGCGGTTCATCAGCGCTGCCATGACAAGGGGCAGGTCCATCTCCCGGCCAAAGCTGGGGTCGTGGGCGGAGAGGCAGTATTCCGGCAGGTAAAGCCGCCGGTTCAGCGGCCGGCCCTCGTGTTTTTCCCAGGTCAGGGGGCGGACGGCGGCGGCCAGCAGCCGCACAGCGGGGGTGGATTTGTCGTCGTTGGTCGAGAGGTTGACCTGCAATTGGATGCCGGTGCCGCCGCCCGGCGTGGCCACGGTGACGGTGTCCCCCAGCAGGAAGATCATCCCGTCCTCGCTCTGGGCGTTGACGCTGCAGCGGGGGTAATCCGGGGCCCACTTGCCAAAGCTCATCCAGCCGGTCCAGGTGTTCCCGGCATAGACCCGGCAGCGCACCTCCACCATCGTGTTATGAGGGGCGCTGGCGTTCCAGCTGACGTTCAGGTTGCAGAAAGCCGGCATCGCGAACTCCGGCGTGGTGTAGCTGCCGTAGGGCAGATACCGCCCGGCGGAGCTGTCCAGCACCAAAGCGCCGCTTTCCAGCGCGACATTGTCCAGCGCGCCGCGGGAGAAGGTCTCGGTGCCCTGCAACACGAGGTTATTTCGTTGTTCCATCGCACGGTTCTCCTTTGCGCATCGGTGAAAGATCAGTGTTCGGTGCCGTCCGGCTCGTCTTCGCCGTATTCCTCCCGGAGGGCGGCGTCCAGCTCGGCGTCGTGCAGCTTCTGGAGGCTCTCCTCGATGTGGAAGACGCGGTTCACGTCGCCGTAGACGATCTGGCAGCAGACCTCGGTCTGGAACCAGAAGCCGAAGATGAGCATCAGGAAGATACCCAGCGGCATGCACAGGATGACGACGCCCCAGAACAGGATGGTCACGATGGCGGAAGCCAGCGCATGGGGCAGGAAGGCGATCATGCAGTTCAGGCAGTTCTTCAGCGTCTGGTGGAAGGGCTGATCCAGCAGGACCACCTGCGGCCACATGTAGGCGAACAGCATGTGGAACAGCACCAGGTTCAGCACCGTGGCCACCCACATGGGCAGGCCGACGTTGGTTCCGTGGTATAGCATGTTGAAGCAGAAATAGACGAGGAAGATCTGGATGGTGATGACGGTGCAGTAGACGATGCCGGGCAGGATGGCGGCTTTGAAGTTCCGCTTGAACGCGCGGCGGTAGGTGGTCCACCAGTAGCCCGCTTCATCGCGCAGGGCGCGGAGCACGGTGTCATACATGCCCGCCAGTGCGGGGCCGGCCAGGATGCCGCCCGCAATGGCGCTGACCACCATGACGGTGAGGTTGTTCATCAGAAAACCGACATACACCAGGCAGATGACCGGCAGAAAGCCGATGCAGGTGAGCAGATTGGCCAGGAACATGCCGGACATGTCGCGCCCGACCAGCTCAAAAAAGCGGCCGATGCCCGTTTTGCGGGGGGTGTCCTTCTCGACGCCCGGCCCAGCCTTGCGGAAATCATTTGCGGAAGGAAAAAGACCCATTTTGTTTCGAACCCTTTCTGGTTTGGCACGGTGCCGCGGGGCAGAAGGAAAAGGAACTGCCCATTGTGCTACCTTTCTTTCTATAAATATACCCGGATTTTGTGAATTTTGCAAGCCATCCGGCCCTTCATTTGTAAAAAAAGTGTTTCGGCTCCCATTTTCGCCCAAAGTGTGGTACAATGAAACAGGCTTTTCAGGCCAGAAGGAGGAACGTATCATGAGCATTCTTCGCACGATCGCGATGTTTGTATATCTGTTTGGCTATATGATCGTCCACTACGGTGTGCTCCGCCGGGCCGAGCGCGCCCTCGCCGCCGGGGACATGGATACCGTGGAGCAGATCATCAACAAGCATATCCCGCACTGGAGCCGGGGCATCCTGAAAGTGACCGGCGCACGGCTGGTGGTGGAAGGGCAGGAGAACATCCCAAAGGACGGCCCCTGCGTTTTCGTGGGCAACCACCGCAGCTACTACGACATCCCGCTGCTTCTGGCGGCGCTGGATGCGCCCCACGGCATCCTGGCGAAAGAGGAGCTGGAAAAGATCCCTCTGCTCAACCGCTGGATGAAGCTGCTGGGCTGCGTTTTCGTCAAGCGCGACGACATCCGCGCGTCCGTCAAGGCGCTGAACGATGCCACGGCCATCGTGGAGAGCGGCAAGAGCTTTGTCATCTTCCCCGAAGGCACCCGCTATAAGGGCGAAGAGGGCGGCGCAGGCGAGTTCAAGGCCGGTGCGTTCCGCATCGCCATCAAGACCGGTGCCCCGGTGGTGCCGGTGGCCATCTCCGGTGCCCGCGGCCTGTTCGAGGCCCACGGCAACCGTGCGACTCCCGGTTCCATCCACATCCGCATCCTGCCGCCCATCCGGACGGTCGGCATGAGCAAGGCAGAGCAGAAACAGCTGCCCGAAGCCGTCCGCCAGACCATCCTCGCACAGCTTTAAGGAGAACTATGGCAAGCTATCGTTACGAACGCGACATCCAGCCCGGCGACCTCAAACCCCGCCGGGAAAAACAGTATACCCGGAAAGAACGCTGGGCCAACTGGTGGGATTATAACCTGAAGTGGGTGATCCTCATCGGCATCGCCGTGGCCTTTGTGGCGTACAACTTCATCGGGCAGTATTTCTTTACCACCAAGGCCGACTACAATGTGGCCGTGGTGGCTCCCTACTATCTGCCGGAGGATACTGTGAACGCGCTCCAGACCCAGCTTGCCCAATTCGGCGAAGACCGGAACGGCGACGGCAAGGTGGTCGTGACCCTGAACGTCTATACGCTGGACTACTCCGACGAGGAGACCCAGACCGAGAGCGCAGCCTACCTGACCATGGCGGGCACCACCAAGCTGGCTGCCGATGTGCAGGGCGGTCTGAGCGCGGTCTTCCTGCTGTACGACCCGGCGGGCTTTGAAGAGAGCACCGGTACCCTGCGCTACCTCGACGGCAGCCTGCCTGAACCCGGCAGCGACGGCGACTGGTGGAACATGGTCTACCGGTGGACCGACTGCCCCGCCCTGACCGGTCTGGGTCTCGGTGAATACCAGGCCGATACCACCCACGCTCAGGGCGGCGACAGCCAGGAGTACATGGCGCAGTTCTACGTCGGGATGCGCGGTGCCTGGAACTCCGGCACCGCCGACAACCTCAAGGGCGGCGAAGCGTTCTGGCAGGCGCTGACTGCCGGGGCAGTCTCCACCGCCAGCGCGGAGGACTGATGCCATGCGGTTCCGCCTGATCAAGCGGGAGGCCGGTGCCCCCCGCCGCCTGCC
>NZ_JAFREH010000026.1:0-12146 GCF_017377625.1 Faecalibacterium sp. Marseille-Q3530
CATATGGTCGGTGACGATGACGGTGAGGTCCCACCTGTTCCCATTCCGAACACAGTAGTTAAGCTCACTCGTGCCCAAGATAGTTAGCTGGAAACGGCTTGTGAAAATAGGTAGTCGCCGACTTGATTGAAACGCTCTAAGAGAAATCTTAGGGCGTTTTTTGTTGCAGAGAGAAGGAGAGAAACATGAGAACAACGCATGTCGTCGTTTTGCCCTATGATCCCAAATGGAACGAGGATTTTTCTGCGATCCGGGCGGAGCTGGAAGTCGCCATGGGGAAGCTGGCTCTGCGCATCGAGCATGTGGGGAGCACCTCCGTGGAAGGAATGTCGGCAAAGCCCTGCATTGATGTGGACGTTGTCATCCAGGACAGGACATGTCTGAAGGCGACCATTGAGCGGCTTGCATCCATTGGATACGTCCACGAGGGAAACCTCGGCATTGAAGGGCGGGAAGCCATTTGCTATACTGGCAAACCGCATTTGCAGCTGCATCATCTGTATGTCTGCCCGGCAGATTCCGAAGAACTGCGCCGTCATATCACGTTCCGGGAATTTCTACGCCAGAATCCGGACGCTGTGAAGTGGTACAGCAGCGTGAAAGAACAGGCTGCACAGCGTTTCCCAGATGACATCGAACGGTATCTGGAATATAAGTCTCCGTGCATTGCGGAGCTTTACCGGATGTGCGGTCTGGAAGATTGAAACAAAAACCGCCCCGCCGCTGGGAGTGCATCCCATGCGGCGGGGCGGTCGTGCTTTCAGGGCAGGCTCAGCGCTTTGAGACAGCTCTGCGGTAGACGACGAAGGCGATGGCGGCAGAGCAGGCCTCCGTGATCCAGAAGGCGTGCCAGACGCCGGTGGGGCCAAGGGTGCGGCAAAGCACCCAGGCCAGCGGCATGATGAAGAACACATAGCGGCAGAGGGAGATGACCAGCGAGGGCACCCCCTTGCCCAGACCCTCCAGCGCGCCGGAAGAGGTGGTGGAGACCGCCGAGACAACGAAGCCCAGGCAGATGATGCGCAGGGCCGTGGTGCCGATGGCGATGGTCTCCGGGTTGGAGCTGAACAGGCCGATGAGGGAGCCGGAGATGGTCAGGCAGAGGACGGTGCCAACGGCCATGATGGCGGCGCTCAGGCCCAGCGTCAGGTTGTAGAGCCTGGCGACGCGGCCATGCTCCCTTGCACCGTAGTTATAGCCGACCAGTGGACGCATTCCCTGCACGATGCCATTGGCAGGCAGGTACAGAAAGGTCTGGAGTTTGTAGTAGATGCCCAGAACCGTGACGTAGCTCTGCGAGAAGGCTGCTAGCAGGCCGTTGAGGAAAGTGACCAGCAGGGAGGGCAGGGCCAGATTCAGAATGGCCGGGATGCCGATGGCGTAAAGTTTGCCGTCCAGTGCGGGCTCGAAGTGCAGATGCTTGCGGCGCAGCCGGACCGGGAGGTCGGAGGTGGCGTAGCAGTAGAGGTAGATGCAGAGGGTGACGAGCTGGCCGAGGTTGGTGGCCAGCGCTGCACCGGCAATGCCCAGGGCGGGCACCGGGCCAAGGCCAAAGATGAGCACCGGGTCCAGTGCAATGTTGCAGACGCAGCCTGCGATCAGCGCGATCATCGTGGTGTTCATCCGGCCTACGGCCTGGAACATCTTCTCAAAAGCAAGGTCGGCCATGTTGACGATGGAGAACAGGAAGACGATGGTGGCGTAGAGGACGCCCATCGAGACCAGCGACTCCTCCGAGGTGAACCGGCGCAGAAAACCCGGCATGATGGCGATGCCCGCCACAGTGCACAGCAGGCCGTGCAGGATCGAGAGGGCCATGCCGTGGGTGGCGGAGATGTCCGCCTTTTCGCGGTCGCCTGCACCGAGGTGGAGTGCGATCTGCGCGTTGATGCCAATGCCGAAGCCGATGGAGATGGCGTTGACGAGGTTCTGCACCGGGAACACCAGCGACAGGGCCGTCATGGCCTGCTCGCTGATGCGGGCGACGAAGAGGCTGTCCACGATGTTGTACAGCGAGTTCACCAGCATCGAGATGACGTTGGGCAGGGCCATAGAGACCAGCAGCGGGAGCACCGGTCTGGTTTTCATAAAGGTATCGTTCATTTTCTGCTTCCTTTCTGAGGGGATCAAACGGACACGGCCCGCGGTGCCCCCAAAAAGGCGCAAAAAAACGCCGCACAATGGGGCGCTTCCGCGAACCATTGTGTGGCGAAAAGTAGCTCTGAAATGAATGCTGTAAAAATCCACACGATATTTTAGGAACCCTAGAATATCACGTTGGAAGGCGATTGTCAAGAGGGTCAGCTGAAGAGTTTGCTCTTGAGGGAAGCATACATGGCGCTCTTCTGAGCCTTATAAGAGGCCTTGACCTGATCGGCAAGCTCGGTGCTCTGCCCATTTTCCTGAAGCAGGGTGCGCATTTTCTCAACGATCGCATCCACCTGCTTGTCACAGTCGGCTTCGAGCTTCTGAAGCTCACTGCTCTTGCCCATCACGATGGAGACCTTCCGGGTGGCCGTCTGCTTGTCGGCAGGCAGAGCGTGATACTCGTCCTTTGCGGACTGGATGGCGCTGTTCAGGCCGCTCTCGGCATTGGCCTTGACGGCGTAGAGCTGGTTGATGAGGGCCTGAAGCTCCACATCGTAAGAAGACGGAGCATCAGCCGGGGAAGCAGAAGTGGAAGAAGCGGCGGGAGCCTGCGCAGCTGCGGCATCCTCAGGAGAAACCGTGGCCGCATCGGAGGTGCCGGAAGAGGCAAGGTTGAAGCGCTTCTGCTCCAGTTCGGCCAGCGTGGTGCTGCCGGAGATCAGCTCCTCCATCTCCTCGTGGGTCAGGGAAGCGAGCAGCTCAGACGTCTGCGCAGCGGTTGCGCCGGTGGCCGTCGTGTCGGAAGATTGGACGGGTGCAGCAGGAGCGGAAGCGGTTTCGGCGGTGCTGCCTGCCGCATCCTCTGAACAGCCGGTGAGGAGCACCGTTGCACCAAGGGCCAGTGCGGTCAGGGAGACCAGAGTGTTCCGGGAATGTCTTTTCATATCAAAACCTCGTGGTAAAATCATTTTTTGGAAAAATACAACGCCTATACTGTACCACGATTCCCCCATTTTGGCAAGAGACGATTTTTCGTGTCTGCGGCAAACGCTTGACAGCCCGCAGTGCAGACCCTATAATGGGGCCAACGGAACTGCAAAGGAAGATGGAACGATGAAATGGATGATCGCATCCGACCTGCACGGGTCGGCCAAATACTGCCGCCAGATGGTCGAGGCCTTTGAACGGGAGGGCGCAGACCGCCTGCTGCTGCTCGGCGATCTGCTCTACCACGGCCCCCGCAACGACCTGCCCGATGGCTACGCGCCCAAGGAGGTCATCCCGCTGCTGAACGGCCTGAAGCCAAAGCTGTGCTGCGTGCGTGGCAACTGCGAGGCTGAGGTGGACCAGATGGTGCTGAGCTTCCCGGTGATGGCGGATTACTGCATCCTGCCGGTGGGGGAAAAGCTGGTCTACGCCACACACGGCCACATTTATAATAAGAAGAACCTGCCGCCGCTGGCACCGGGGGATGTGCTGTTGCACGGCCACACCCACGTCCCGGCGTGGGAGAGCTTCGGAGACGGGAACCTCTACCTGAACCCCGGCTCGTTGAGCATCCCGAAGGAGAACAGCCCCCACAGTTATATGACGCTGGAAGACAGCATATTCCAGTGGAAGGAGCTGGCGAGCGGGGAAGTGTATCACGAAATCGTATTATAAACGGAAAAAGCCAGGCATTGCCTGGCTTTTTCCGTTTGTTTACTCTTCGTCCTTCGGGTTATCAAGTTCCTTGCGGCGCTTCTCGGAGACGTGCATACAGACTTGCAGGAGCACGAAGCAGAGAACGCCGGCGATGATACCGGGAATGAGCGCGATCAGCCAATAGCCGTAGGCAAGGCCGGTGACGACAGTGACTACGACGCATGCAAACAAGGAACCTACCACGTTGGTAGTGGTATTTGCGCAGATGTGGCTGTCCCACAGGCCGTTGCGCAGGCACTCGATGAGAGAATAGCAGCAGCCGGCCATGAAGACAACGAACTCGCCGACCCACTGACTGCTTGGTGTGCGGAGAACGATCTGCACGAGGATGGCGAGGAGCAGCCCTGCCCACAGCAGCCAGAAGCCACGTGCTTCGATGCGGCGCATGGTTTGCTCCTGCATCTCGTCAAACAGATTTTTCTTGCTGTACAGTGAAAATTTCATCGTTTATTCCTCCCAGAATAATTCGTCCAGTGTTTTGCCCAGGATCTTGCAGATGCTGCGGCAAAGGTTGATGGTGGGGTTATACTCGCCCTTTTCGATGGCGTTGATGGTCTGGCGGGAGACGCCCGCCGCTTCGGCCAGTGCGCTCTGGGTCAGATCCTTTTCGGCGCGGGCCGCTTTCAGTTTCAGATTTTTCGGCATGTTGTCACCTCATACAATGGGATGGGAGGGTGAGCTCGTACCCTCTGACCAGAGAATATCACTTGCACGACAAAATGTCAAGTATAATTTACAAAATGTCAGAGATACTGGGTTGCGTTTTGCAGGGAATCGTGGTATGATAGCACGGAAAAAAGGAGGAAGAGCTTCTTACCGGCGGCATTCTGTGCGGGCGGAAGGAGCCGAAGCTTTTTTATTTCTGTTGAAGTTAGCTAAAACTAACAAAAATGACAAAAACCGGACACAATGGCCCGGTCTTGATGCGATCCAGAGAGGAGAACCGAAATGGTGGAAACGATCTTGAAAGTCCAAGGGATGATGTGCGGCATGTGCGAGAGCCACATCAACGAGGTGGTGCGCAAGACGGCGCAGGTGAGCAAGGTGTCGTCTTCCCACACCAGAGGCGAGACGGTCATCGTCTCGGATCAGGCGCTGGATATTGAAACGCTGAAACAGGCCATCGCCGCCACCGGCTATACCGTGACCGGTGCCGAGACAAGACCCTACGAGAAGAAGGGCTTCTTCGCATTCTGGAAGAAATAAAGGCCCAGGGGCAGTTCCGGTTAACGGCTGCTTCCCTGCCCCCAGAAGCGGTCCAGCTCCTCTTTGAGGGCCTCGGTGCCGTTCAGGTACTTGAGGTGCTGCCAGTGGCGGGGGAACAGGCGGGTGTACTCGCTGCGGGCGAAGCGGTCGTCCAGAAGGAGGACGACGCCCCTGTCCCCGGCGGTGCGGATGACCCGCCCGGCGGCCTGCAGCACCTTGTTCATGCCGGGATACCGGTAGGCGTAGTCGAAGCCGGTGCCGGACTGCTCGTCGTAGTAGCGGCGCAGGATCTCCTGCCGGGGGTTCACCTGCGGCAGGCCGACCCCCACGATGGCACACCCGATGAGCCGGTCGCCGACCAGATCGACGCCCTCCCCGAAGATGCCGCCCATCACCCCGAACCCCAGCAGTGTCTGCGCAGGGTCCGGGGTGAATTTTTGCAAAAATGCCGCCCGTGCCGCGTCGTCCAGGCCGCTCTCCTGCGCCTGCGTGGCGATGCCCGGATACCGGGCCGTGAAGTCTTCGTAGACCCGGCGGAGGTAGGCGTAGCTGGGGAAAAAGGCCAGATAGTTGCCCACTTTTCCTCCGGCCAGCGCCGCCAGTGCGTCCGACACGGCGGGGATGCTGACTTCCCGGTCCCGGTAGCGGGTGGAGATGCCGGGCAGGCAGTACAGCCCCAGATGGTCGGGCGGGAAGGGGCTTTCCAGGGCGACGGCGCGGGCATCCGGGCAGCCCAGAACGCCCCGGTAGTAGCCCGGCGGGGTGAGGGTGGCGCTGAACAGCGCCGCCGCCCGCCCGCAGCCAAGGCTCGCGTCCACAAAGGCGGAGGGGTCGAGGCAGAGCAGTTCCAGCTCCAGCTCGCTGCCGCGGGCCGTGAGCTGGGTGACGAAGTGGGTGTCGTACCGGTCAGCTGCGCGGGTGATGTCCTGCACGGCAAAATAAAGTTCCAGCAGCCGGGCGTGGGCGTCTGCATCGGGGTTTTGCTCCAGCCAGTCCTGCAAAGGGGCCTGCAAGGCGTGGAGCGGCTTGAGCAGGGCGTCGGGCAGCTCCCGGAAAAAGACCGTGCCCTCCTGCGCCAGCAGCGGTTCGGGCAGGGCGATGCCCGGCGCAGGGGTCTCCTCCAAAAGGCTGGTCTGCCCGGCGGCGTCCGCTGCGGGCGGGGAAACGCCCCGGCGGGGAGCCAGCACGGCCACCTGCTTCCGCGCTTCGAGAAAGGCCCGGTCGGCGCGGGAAAGGGCCGTTTTCAGGCTGCTTTTGCCCCGGCCGAGGGCGCGTTTGGCGTCGGTGAGGGCAGACTTTGCGAACCCTGCCGAGTACATCGCGCGGGCCCGGTCGGGCAGATTGTGCGCCTCGTCGATGAGGAAGAGCCAGTCGCCCGCCGCATCGAAGAAGCGGTGGAGCCGGACCACAGGGTCAAAGAGATAGTTGTAGTCACCGATGACGACGTCGGCCCATGCGCTCAGGTCAAGCCCCAATTCGAACGGGCAGACCGTGAACTGACGGGCAGCGGCTTCCAGCGCGGCGCGGTCGAACTGCGGGGCACCGTCCAGCAGGGCGGCAAGGGCATCTTTGATCCGCTCGTAGTAGCCGTTGGCGTAGGGGCAGGCTTCGGGCAGGCAGGCGGGATGGCCCTCGGCGTCCTTGCAGAGGCAGACCTTCTCCTTGGCCGTCAGGGTCACGCTGCGCAGGGCCAGCCCCGGTGTGCTGGCGTGGAGCCGCGCGAGGGCATCCTCGGCAGCGGCCTGGGTCGTGCTGCGGGCCGTGAGGTAGAACAGCTTTTCGCCGCTGCCCGCGCCGATGGCCTTGAGGGCCGGGAAGAGGGCGCTCATGGTCTTGCCGATGCCGGTGGGGGCCTGACAGAACAGCCGGGTGCCGTTTTTCTGCCCGCTCCGGCCCGCGATGCAGGCGCGGTAGATCTCGCCCGCCAGTGTCCGCTGGCCGGGGCGGTAGGCCGGGAAGGGGAATGTCAGAGCCGTCAGGCTGGCGGTGCGGGCCTCGGCCCAGACCATCTGCCGCCGTGCCCAGGGGGCGTACTGCCGCAGCAGGCCGGTGAGGAAGGCGTCCAGCTCCCCGGCGGTGAAGTGCCGGGTGTAGCGGGTAATCTCGTCGGTGTCGATCTGGTAATAGGTCAGCCGGACGCTGAGCCGCTCCAGCTGGTTCTGCGCAGCGTAAATGGCCCCATACACCATGCCCTGCGCCCAGTGGCAGGGGTTCCGGTCTTCGGTCAGCTCCTCGGTGGGGAGGGCCGTGGTCTTGATCTCGTCGATGACGACGGTGCCGTCTTCGTTCTGGAAAATGCCGTCGGCGCGGCCTTCCAGCACAAACAAAAGGCCCTCCACCTCGTGCTGCGCCGTCAGATAGACCTCGGCAGCGTAGCCTTCGCCCGCTGCTTTTTGCAGCCTGCGGTGGATGCGTGCACCCTCGTTGGCGCGGTCGAAGCCGGTGAAGCGGCTGTCGATGCTGCCGGTGCGGAGCAGAAATTCCACCAGCTGCCGGATGGGCAGACGGATCGGTTGAGGGGAGGGCATGAACATTACCTCGCTTTTACAACATTGCTTTGATCGTTTCCTCCGTCACCTTCTCGACTTCGGCGAAATCGACGGCGGCGCGGTAGTAGGTCTCCAGCTCGTCGTGGCAGCTTTTGGCCTGCGCCATGAGGGCGACGGCCTGGTCCAGCAGCTCGGTGGCGGCCCGCTCGTTGAAGCGCAGGCGGGCGCGGAACCCAGCCATGTGCTCGCGGTCAAGGAAGCGGGTGCAGCGCACGGCCTGCACACCGGAGATGTGCACCGGGTGCCAGGGGTTATCCGTTAAAAAGGCCAGCCGCAGCGATGGGATGAAGAGATGGTCGATCTGGTCTTCGGGGTGCATGGCGCAGGGGCAGGTGATGATCTGGTAGCCCCGCGCCAGCGCCTCGGCACGGATGAGCTCCAGCAGCAGGCGGGAGATGGCCCCGTAGTCGTCGCGGAAGACGATATACCGGTCGGCCAGTGCCTGCACGGTGCCGTGATAGAAGACCGGCCCCTTGGGCGTGATGGCCGACAGCAGCCGCAGCTCCTCGCTTGGGCGGGCCGTGTCGGGCAGACGGGGGAGCATCCGGGTGCAGAGACGTTTGGCGTAGCGGCGCACCTTTTCAAAGTTGGTGCAGCAGGCTTCGGCGCGGCGGCTGTCCAGCAGGAGGCTCCCGGCTGAGGCGATATACCGCGCCGCCCGGCTGCGCAGGGAAGCGTTCCGGGCAAAGAGCGCCTTGACTTCCTCACGGTGGAGGGAGAGCTTCCCAGCGTCGATGGTGTGGTACAGGCTCACCACGACCTCGTCGGCACCGGGGGCGTCCGGCTCCATCGTGTGGGGCGCGGTGGCGTCCAGAATGGCCTGCCGCTTTTCCGGGAAGATGACGCCATCGAGGCTGTCGGGGTCGCTGGCGCAGTGGATCTTCTCGATGCGTTCCCCCTTCTGTTCGGCAGCCTGTGCGATGTGCTTCATCAAGGTGGATTTGCCGCAGCCCGGCCCGCTTTTGATGAGATAGAGCTGCATCCCCGGTTCGTGCCGCAGCGGCTCAAAATAGCCCTTGAACCCGGCGGGCGTGGTGGCTCCGAGGAAAAAATCGACCGAATCGGTCCGGATGTTTGTCATAAGGAACACCTCACTTTTGTTCTAGAATATGCAAAACAAAAGGAAAGTGTCACGGAGAGGGGGCTGGTATAACCCTCTCAGTCACCTTCGGTGACAGCTCCCCCGATGGGGGAGCCACTGGCGGAACGGTATTGGCTGTGCCAGACGAACAGAGTT
This sequence comes from Faecalibacterium sp. Marseille-Q3530, assembly GCF_017377625.1. NCBI lineage: Bacteria > Bacillati > Bacillota > Clostridia > Eubacteriales > Oscillospiraceae > Faecalibacterium > Faecalibacterium sp. Marseille-Q3530. The sequence goes on from NZ_JAFREH010000026.1 coordinate 8,785, forward strand.
TTCACTGTCGGAAACTGCTGGGCTCCGTTGCCTCGATTTACGGCACCTTGCATCCGATCGAGCCCAGGCAAACGGCAGGGCTGACCCGGCCTGCCAATGCCTCGCCCTTCGGGAGAGGTGGCAGCGCGCAGCGCTGACGGAGAGGGTTTCTCAATACGTGTGCTCGCAGACCTCCTGGATCTTCTCTCGCAGGGCCAGAAAGTCGGCGAAGGCGTCCGGCTTGCTGCGGGGCTGGCGGAGAAGAGCGGCGGGGTGGTAGGTGGCCATGAAGAGGATGCCGTTCTTGTTATAGAATTCGCCGTGCTCCCGGACCACCGAAAAGTCCTCCCGGATCATCCGCTGGGCCGCCACACGCCCCAGGCAGACCACGATCTTCGGCTTGAGCAGACGGAACTGCTCCCGCAGCCAGGGCATACAGGCTTCGCTCTCGGCGGGCAGGGGGTCGCGGTTCTGCGGCGGGCGGCACTTGACGATGTTGGCGATATAGCAGTTCTTTTTGCGGTCCAGGTCGATGGCGAAGAGGTATTTGTCCAGCAGCTGGCCGCTGCGGCCCACAAAGGGCAGGCCCTGCTCATCCTCGCTCTGGCCGGGGCCTTCGCCCACGAACAGTACCTCGGCGTCCTCGGCACCCTGACCGAACACCACGTTCGTCCGCGTTTCGCACAGCCCACAGTTGTGGCAGGCAAGGCACTGAGCCTTGAGTGTTTCCCATTCCATATTTCGTTAAACCTCTCACAAACTAAATGACATTTTCTTAACGATTGAGCGTTTTATCTTCTGCTACAAAATATACCACAAAATTGCGGTTTTGTCTTGAAGTTTCCAGAGGTTGTGCTAAAATAAAAAAGAAGGGCAGGTCTGTGCTGCCCATGAATAATTGCAAAGTAATTTCGGAGGTAATCACAATGGCTGATATGTTTGCACCGCTGGTGGCCCAGCTGAAGGCGAACCCCAAGACGATCGTTTTTACCGAGGGCAATGACCCCCGCATCCTGGAGGCCGCAAGCAAGCTGCTGGCTGAGGGCGTACTGAAGGTCGTGATGGTCGGCAACGAGGCTGAGTGCAAGGCTGCTGCCGCTGCCGGTGGTTTCGATATTTCCGCTGCTGAGATCATTGACCCGGAGAACTACGCCGGTTTTGATGAGATGGTCAATGCCATGGTCGAGCTGCGCAAGGGCAAGCAGACCGCTGAGGAGTGCACCGCACTGCTGAAGAAGTCCAACTACTTCGGCACCATGCTGGTCAAGATGGGCAAGGCCGACTGCCTGCTGGGCGGCGCCACCTACTCCACCGCCGATACCATCCGCCCCGCTCTGCAGCTGGTCAAGACCAAGAAAGGTGCCCACCTGGTGAGTTCCTGCTTCATTCTGGACCGCGACTGCGGCGAAGAGGGCCTGAAGCGCATCGCCATGGGCGACTGCGCTGTCAACATCGACTACACCGATACCATCGACAAGGCAACCGGCGAGGTCAAGGTCTCTGCTGCTTCCAAGCTGGCTGAGGTCGCTGTCGAGACTGCCAAGACCGCAAAGCTGTTCGGCATCGACCCGAAGGTCGCTGTCCTGAGCTTCTCCACCAAGGGTTCCGGCAAGGGCGGCACCGTTGCTCTGAGCCACGACGCCGTCATCAAGGCTCAGGAAATGGACCCCGAACTGGCTGTCGATGGCGAGCTGCAGTTTGACGCAGCCGTTGCTCCGGAAGTTGCACAGGTCAAGTGCAAGGGCAGCAAGGTCGCTGGCCAGGCCAACACCTTCGTCTTCCCCTGCATCGAGGCCGGCAACATCGGCTATAAGATCGCACAGCGTCTGGGCGGCTATGCCGCTTACGGCCCCATCCTGCAGGGCCTGAACGCTCCCATCAACGACCTGTCCCGCGGCTGCAACGCCGACGAGGTCTACAAGATGAGCCTCATCACTGCCTGCCAGTCCTGAGCTTTTCTGAAGTAAGCATCCCAAGCCCCCGCCGGCCCGACCGGCGGGGGCTTTTGCGTTTTGCGGGGGGCATACCAAGTCCACCGTTCATAACAGAGAAGGGCTTGCAATCTCCCTCCCGATATGTTATAATAATCAAGCACAAATTGTGCCTTGTCGGACAGCGCCTGCTGCGCGGTTCGACATACGGATGCGGGCCCTGTACGATGGGGCCGCTGTGAACCAGGTCAGGTGGGGAACCAAGCAGCCTTAAGCGGTGTGCCCTGTGCGTTTCAGTCAGCCTGCATTCGTATGTCGAGCTACGCAAGGCGGGGGTCAAACCCCGTCAGCGCTGTCCGTTTTTTATTGCAGAAAGGGGAGAAGCGGATGTATCGCGCGTTATACCGCAAGTGGCGGCCCCAGCGCTTTGAGGACGTGGTGGCGCAGCGCGGCATCGTGACGGCACTGCGCAATCAGATCGCCGCCGGCCGCGTTGGCCACGCCTACCTGTTCACGGGGGTGCGCGGTACGGGCAAGACCACCTGCGCCAAGATCTTCGCCAAGGCGGTCAACTGCCTGCACCCAAACAACGGCGACCCCTGCGGTACGTGCGAGATCTGCCGCGGCATCGACAACGGCAGCATTCTGGATGTGGTGGAGATGGACGCAGCCTCCAACAACGGCGTGGACGATATCCGCGACCTGCGCGACGAGACCGCCTACACCCCCAGCGCCTGCCATTATAAGGTCTATATCATCGACGAGGTGCACATGCTCTCAACAGCGGCGTTCAACGCGCTGCTGAAAACGCTGGAAGAGCCGCCCGCCCATGTCATCTTCATCCTGGCGACGACCGAGATCCAGAAAGTCCCGGCCACCATCCTGTCCCGCTGCCAGCGGTACGACTTCACCCGCATCGGGCCGGAGGATATTGCCCAGAGGGTGGAGTATATCGCCGGGCAGGAGGGGCTGGAGCTGACCACCGAGGGCGCGGAGCTGATCGCCCGGCTGGCCGATGGTGCCATGCGCGATGCGCTGTCCATTCTGGACACCTGTGCAGGCGTGACCGCCAAAGTGGACGCCGATGTGGTCCGCCGGATGGCGGGCGTCACCGACCGGAGCTACCTGTTCCGCATCTCGGACGCCATTGCGGCGCAGGACGCACCCACCGCGCTGGCTCAGCTGGCCCAATTGCGACAGCAGTCGGTGGATGTGAAGCGCCTGACCGAAGAACTGATCGCCCATTACCGCGCCCTCATGCTGGCGGCGCTGCCCGGCGGGCAGACACTGCTCTCCGGTGTGTCGCCGGAGGAAGAGACCCGTTACCTCGAAAAAGGGCCGCAGCTGGGCCAGAAGGAGGCCATCCGGGCCATCCGCACACTGGGCAACGCCCTCGAACACATGACCCGCGGCAGCGACCAGCGCATTGAGCTGGAACTTGCCCTCTTCAGC
>NZ_JAFREH010000027.1:0-10301 GCF_017377625.1 Faecalibacterium sp. Marseille-Q3530
AGGACGAACGGACGCAACATCACGAGAGATAAGGAGTTGTGCGTATGATCAATCTGAAAATCGACCCGGAGTTCCAGAATCAGATCCCGCCGCTGACGGACGATGAGTACAAGCAGCTTGAAGAAAACATCCTCAAGGAAGGCAAGCTGCTCTCTCCTTTGATCGTCTGGAACAACACCCTCGTTGACGGCCACAATCGTTATGCAATTCTCCAGAAGCACCCGGAGATTTGCTTTTCCACCATGCCGCTCCGATTTGAAAGCAGAGAAGAAGTCCTCGCATGGATCTGCAAGAATCAGTTGGGGCGGCGCAACCTCACCCCGGAGCAGAAGCTGTTCCTCATCGGGAAGCAATATGAAGCGGAAAAATCCTCTCATGGCGAAGCCCGCAAAGAATCGCATGATGAAAATGGCCGATTTCACCGGAGTTCTCAAACTGATAACTCCGGTGAAGCCATGAAAACCTGCGAACGAATCGCAGAGGAAAATGGTGTAAGCAAGGCAACTGTACTTCGCGCATCGAAGTACATGAAAGGTGTTGAAATTGCTGAATCCCTGATTCCCGGTATGCGGGAGAAGATTCTGAACAAACAGGTAAAAGTCAGCAAGGCTGATATGCACCGCCTTGCACGAGCCAACTATGATGCCCGCGCACAGACCTTGCAGGAAATCCTGCACCCGGAACTGAAAGTTGAACCGAAACCGGATGCCGATGGCATCATCCGGGAACCGGGAAAGGCACCTGTATTGCCGTTTCAGAAAATCGAATCGGTTTACGACAGCGATGCTTACCCGGAAGAAGTGCGGCATGATTATGTCGCACTGGAACACGTTACAACACGTTTCCGCACAGAGTTTGACTATCTTCTGAGAACTATGCCAGACACAGCACAGCGAGAAGTCATTCTCGAAATCATCCACAAGCACAAGGAGTACCTTGCTTCGCTGGAATCTGCGCTCGCAGAGGATGAGCAGACAGCATAACAACAGGCACATTGTATGCTGTCAACAGAAATCCAAAGGAGTGTGCGTTTGAACAAAAAGAAAAAGTCCACAAATATTTCCCCTTACCCCGATGAAGCCATCGAACGACTGGCACGGGCATTCTATCCGGCGATCCTTGCCTGCTGGAACAGCGAGGAAGGTCAACGGGAATTTGCTGCATGGCAGGCGGAACAGGCTCATATCGCAACCAAAGAAAAACAGGAAGTTCCCGTCGGGGAACTCCCTGCCTTACTTATCGTGTGTGGATTTTTGCAGGGTGCGTCCGGCAGGGCGCACCCTGTTTTTGCGTTCAGTCCTCTAATCCGTGACTTCCAGCCGCATTTCTCAGATACTCCTCTGGCTCACCGTTCAAAATTAGCTCTGCATACGCCAGCGGGTCATTGTAGATGAGGTAGTCCAGTTCAGACCTCTGCGCCATGGTAACATCCAGTGCATCCTCGACACCGGTGCAGTTGATGGAAATTTTGCGCCCATCCCGGAGCAGCAGCTCCACACAGCCGGTGCCCATGTTAAACTGACAGGCTCTTGCATCGTACTTCATAATCTTGCGTCCCTTCTGCCTTACGGCACTCTTACTGTTGTGACCTTCGTGATACGGTCTTTCTTCTGATAAGGTTTTGGACACACAGCCGTAAGGGAAGAGCCATTGTTCTCGTTTCCGAAGAAAACAAAAAATCCGAGCCCTTCTCCTATCGAGAAAAGGTTCGGATTTTCATGGTTTGGTGCACCTCCAGGGACTCGAACCCTGGGCCCACTGATTAAGAGAGCAAGCCGCCGGTTCGTCTCAATTCATGAAAGTTTCGAGTCATCGTTGCTTTTGAACAAGACGACGTGATTTTTCACCCGGCAATTTCTGCGCCCTTTGTCGAATTTTGCAGCGAAAAGCACCCTTTGCACGTTTTGAAACCGTGCAAAATCCGTGCAGAAACCGTGCACTTACTCTCTGACAAACAAAAATCACACTATCCACCACCGACTTGACGGCAATGGTTTGAGTGACCGACCCAGATATCCTAAATTATCTCTCTATGTTTACAAAACATCTGTGATTCTCTCTTTCTATTACGTAAGGACGCAAATGAAGGGCCCCATAAACGTCCTACTAAAAAAGGAGATTATTACTATGTTACTCAAAAATGGAAGTACTGGCAACTATGTTATGTACCTGCAGTATGGACTGCATATCATGTGCTGCCCTCCGGGTAGTTTTGACAGCAAATTTGGCTCTGGTACTGAAAATGCTGTTAAGAAGTATCAGGGCAAAAAAGGTCTTACCCAAGATGGCATTGTTGGCGATGGTACATGGAACGCACTGGTAAGCGACATTAAAACCATCCAGCAGCTCCTGAAGAACAAAGGTTATTACGCCAGTACAGTGGATGGCCTTGCAGGTTCAGGCACTTATAACGCTGTTATCAGTTTTCAGAAAGCATCCGGCTTGACTGCCGATGGTATGGTCGGCAGTGCCACCCTAAACGCATTGAACGCTTCTTCGGGCGGTACAAGTGGTCAATCTCATTCAATCACTCTGCCTACTGATAGAAACTATCTTTGGGCACAGAAGAATCCGGACATTGTTAAGCTTGTTGGAAATAGTGGTTGCTCTCTTGTTGCCGTGTTGAATACCGCTAATATCTATGGGCCTCGTGAATTCACCCCTAACGAAGTCCTGACTGCCTGTGGAAATTGGGGTGCAAACGGTCTGAATACTTGGGCTCTTCCCAGCAAGTGCAATGGTAAAATCGACACGAGCAACTACACTCATGGCGGTAAGGAGCAGGCGACTGTATTCAGTGCAGTCAAAGCAAGTATTGACAATAACCTTCCCATCATTATTCGGCTCAACAGTAGCGATGGCAAAAAGACGCATTTTGTCACAGCGATTGCTTATACTGGCAGTTGCTCCTCTGCAAGCAGCATTTCCGTCATTGATCCTGCTGGTGGTGTCATTCGAACTCTTGAGGAAGCGGGAACTGCACGCAATGAAACCGTATACGGTGATTATATCGCAACCGCTCGTCGCTCCTAAATATCTCTACTCTCTTCATCAACAATAAGTTGTAAAGCATCATTTTTAACATATATCCCCCCCCCCCAAAGTCTTTTCTCAACTCTCGAAAAGGCTTCGGGGGGGATTTTTCAATGCCTATTATATGCAACACTTTTCACTATCTGCTTATCCAAGCTCAGGCGAGTGATATTTATTTACTCTCCACACATCCCCAACTTTTACCAACTGCATTTCATATTCGACTTTATTCATGTCATCATATGAATACTCATCATGTTCCTCATACGTTTCATTGGGATTATAGTATGCAATCATTACAAAATTTACTTGTGCTTCCGTTTTATTTTTCAAATAGTATCGCACTGAGCAGAAATCATCCGGATAATATTCTCCCACATATCCAGTAAAATATGGAATTTGTGCCAAATCATAGTCATCACAAACGGCAAGTTTTCCATTATAATTCACAAACTTTTTCTCAATTGAATCTTGTGACAAGAAATCATTTGTAAAAATAGATTTCATATATTCTTCAAACTCTTTATAAGAATTTTGATAGACCTCATAATCATGTCCGTTCAGTTTTACATATGTCGGCGCATTTTGCGTCATAGGCACAAAAGTCGGAGCATCTTCAATTTTAAAATTCAGTCCTTTTAAGTTACTTGATTGTCCCCAAAGTGCATAGTCTATTTTCTGCGCTTTTTCAAAAACAGTATATTGATCTTGATCTAAAAATACCGAGGTCGAATCAACTAACGTCTGGGAAAAATCTTGCAAATCATTTTTTTCTTCAGAATTGCATGAACTTGACGATGTATCCTGTGACGAAACTACTGTGGACATTGATGATGCTGTTGTATCATTCATTCCACATCCCACCAAATTCACCACAATACAACCTAGAATCACTATCATTTTTACACTTTTTGCACAATTCATATATGTTCTCCTTTTTTATAAGTTTATCAACATATTGTTTAGTCTCTATTACCTTCTTGTAAACTTTTTATATTAGCTCACAAAAATCTATTTTTCCGTTTACAAATCTTAACATTTTTTCTCTTTCCTCTTAAAAGGAGGAAAGAAAATTGAATTATACGCTTTTTGACCTTTTTCTAAATGCATATAACGGCAACTCCTTTGCACAGCTACAAATCGTCCAACGTTTTCAGCCATTACTGAAAAAATATGCAGCTCTTCTTAAGTATGAGGATGCCTATTCAGATTTACAATTATATCTTCTCGAATTACTGCATTCCGGAAAATTGACCAAACTTCAAAGAAAAGATGACGGCACATTAGTGAAATATATTGAATCCTCTATCCGGCATCAATACATTTCGCTTAACAGCCGAAAAAACGCCGTAGATAACTCTGTCATCGCAAGCGTTGATGAAATTGATTTCGATCAGATGTCTTTGTCCTCAAACGATGAATATCCTGAACTATTGATTTCCGATTTACATTCTGTTCTTCAACCTTCTGAACTGACCTTATTATCTCAATTTGTTTTTAAAGGAATGAGCATCGCAGATATAGCAGGTGTCAGTAGACAAGCTATCAACCGTAAAAAGCTTTCCATATTAAAAAAATTAGAATGTGCATTCTTCCCTAAAACTTCCAAATAAATTCTCATTCATTTTGATTTCATTCTTTAGTGTATAAAAGCTATTTTCTTCGCTCCCTTTAATCAAACCACCACGGCAGTTCCAGCCACAGGTTATCCATGGCCTGTTCCTCGGTCTTTTTGGCGCGGCCTTTTGTCAGGTGGAAATATATCGCCGTACCAATCAAAGGATGTTCCTTGCCATCAGTAAAGCCATAGCGGTACAGCAGATAGGTCTGCTCCCGTTGGGTCAGCCGTTTCAGGCCATCGTACAGTTCCCGGCGCGATTCCTGCTCTTCCATAATACTCTGCGGCTGCATGGCATAAGGGTCGGCTATGGCTTCGATGCGCCGCAGTTGTTCCTCTCCCGGCAGAACATCGTCCAGCGAAACACGTTGGTAACAGACGCCGTCCTTGTCCTCCGTTACCATCCGCTGCTCAAAAGCGGCAAAGGCATCCCGCACCATGTCCATCATGGCGTTGCGGATGGCAGGAGCCGCATAGGTCAGGAACTTCATGCCGCGCGCTGCATCGAACTTCGGCACAGCTTTCCATAAGCCCAGATTCCCTGCCTGTTTCAAATCGTCCGTGTCAAGATTCAGGCCAGCCTGTGCCAGATTCATGCTGCGGAAAAGGTCATTTGCCACCTTGCCAATAAAGGACTTGTTGTTGTCGATCAGGCTGTCCAGCGCGGCAGCATCGCCTTTCTGCGCCAGCGCACAAAGCCGTTCATTCGTCTGCTTCATGGGCGTTTTCCTGCTCTGCGGCAGACTGCAAGATTCCCAGCAGACCGTTCCGCAGCTGTTCCAGCGCTTCCGGCGTAGCTCCTTCCATGCCCGAAACGCTGTCCAACATTGCATCCGTCAACTGCTCTGCCGTAATCGTTGGGTGCTGCACATCCTGCCCTTTGGTCAATTCGGTGAACATCTTCCCTGCCACTTTCTTGCTCATGGCTTCCTGCTCGGCGTAATGGCTCCCGATACCCTTTTTGATTTCCTTGATTGCCGCCATGAAGTACATTTCAATATCATCAAGGTCGCCTTGGTACACCGGCTTTCTCCGAAGGCTGATGTCCTTTGCGGCTTTGGCTGCTTCCGGGGTCTTGACCTTTGTGCGCAGCAGGGTGCTCAATGTCGTGAGCATGGCGTTCTGTGCTGCGATGCCAGACGCAAAGGTATCATCAAAATACTGCGCTATGCGGTAAGTAAGCTCTGCAAACCGGGCGTTTTCCAACAGCAGGTTGACCACCTCTGTATTGACACGCCCCGTGTAGAGGTTCTTTGCGGCTTCTACGGACAGGCCAAGTTCAGCAATGTCGTAGTTCTTGCGGTCGGGGATGTTGGTTTCTCCCAGCAGAAAATCCGTGGACACGTTGAACAGCCTTGCAATCCTCAGCACCTGCTCATGGGTCAGGGTTCCTTTCGCACCGCTGATGAAGCGGCTGATGGTGCTCTTGGAGCAGCCGATCTCCTTGGCAAGCTCTGGTTGGCTGATGTTGTGTTCTTTCATCAAGTCCGCAAGACGGATGTTGGATGGTGCGGGCAGATATTCCTGTGCCATGTGGTCGGCCCTCCTTTTTGAGCTTTTTCCTCATTATAATACGCTCTGCCGTTTTGTTCAATATACGGTCACCTCTCCACCCTTGCTGTTGCAGCCCTGCAACCAGTAAGGGCTTTTTTCTTTTTCCGTTGCAGTTCTGCCGCTTTTTTGCTCTTTCTGCAAAATTCCCCGTATATTCAGGCAGGAAACAAAAAACACCAGAGTTCCCACTTTGGGGTCTCTGGTGCAACGCATAACATCGCCCTGCCCGGTGGCCGCAGGGTGCGGGATTTTGTAGGCATCGAGCCGCTTGTCCACCCCTGTCCGTAAAAAGTGCATTTTTTCACGGAAGAAATTCGTACAACCTGTACGGTCTGTACTTGTACGCATCTGTACGGCGGATTGAAGTAAATTAAAACGAATTATCGTTTATATTTCGGATTTCCGTACGTCGTACGAACCGTACAGGTTATTTGAAGTCCGTACGCAATTTTTTCAGATGCGTACGGAGCAATCAAGTTCGCATTGTGCGAACTTGATCGTAGCTCTCCCGCATGAGACGTTCCCCCTCGGAGAGTCCTCGAAGAGCCCACTACACTTTGCAGCCCATAGGGATGAAAGTGTTATAGTGGGTTATTACACTTCCGGGGAAGTGCATCTCCGTCCCCGTCACCTTCCTCTGAACCCCGAAAGGAGGGATGCCCTTTGGCAAGAAATGATGGTATTGACCGCACCAGTGTCCGAAACCTTGCCGTTTCGGACAAGGTTGTTGGCAACACTCAGCAGCACAATGAGCGTGAAAAGGACAGCTATCGGAACCCCGATATTATCCCCCAGCGCGCTGCATGGAACGTCCACTTCAAGAAGCCAACCGCCAGCTACACCGACCTGTTCTCCCAACTGGAATCCGATGGAACCATCTCCACGCGCGGCCTGAAACCGGATGCCACCCACTACTGTGAGCTTGTCTTTGATGTCAACTCGGCCTATTTTGACAATCACGGTGGCTACGAGTTCGCCAAGCAGTTCTATGCAGATGCCTACAAAGCTGCTATCCAAATCGTAGGCGGTGAACAGTATATCCTCTCGGCTGTCATGCATGCCGATGAGATCAACCGTGCCATGACCGAAGCATTAGGCCGTGAAGTCTACCACTATCATCTCCATGTGGTCTATGTGCCTGTGGTGGAAAAGCAGATCCTCTGGTCGAAACGCTGCAAGGACAAGGCACTGGTCGGCACAGTCAAGGAGACTGTCATGCAGGTCAGCCGGAGCAAGAAGTGGGCATCCAAGCCCCTGCTGGACGATGCCGGAAAGCCCGTGCTGCAAAAGAACGGCAAGCCAGTCCTGAAGAAGTCGTACAGCGTCCTGCAAGACGATTTCTTCAACTATATGCGTACTGCCGGGTACACCGATGTGGAGCGCGGCGAGCGTGGCAGCACCGAAGAACACCTGACTGTCACTCAGTTCAAAGTCCAGCGGGAGCAGGAACGGCTGGACACCCTGACCACCCAAGCCGACCAGCAGGCACAATCGCTTGCTAAAACCAGTCAGGCCCTCTCCCAAAAGGAGAAAGAACTTGCCTCCATTCAGAAAAAGACCACGCTCACGAAAGAAGCCCTCATTCATGCGCGTGATCTGGATTATATCGGCAAGCGCACCTTCCTCGGCAACTACTCGCTGACCGAAGAAGAGTTTTCCAAGCTGAAAAAGCAAGCCGACCACGGCTATATGATGGATGTGGAGAACCGCCGCCTGAAAGAAGAACTTTCCACCGCCAAGAAAGAGGCCGTTCGTTGGAGCAACAAGTACCACGACCTGTGGTACGACGTGAAACCCTATCTGGATGCTCTCCACCGTGCGCCCGAACTGGTGCGTGGCTTTCTGGAAAAGATTCTTGCCCCCAAGCAGGAGCACACCATGAATGTGCCGCAGCAAAACCGTAAGCGTGGGCAAGATGTAGAACTTTAAGCTGAATTTTTAGATGATATGACAATATAAGGAGCAATGCTTATGGATTTTGACCGTAATTCTATGACCGTCCCTGTGCAATCTTCCGATTATACGAAAAAGTTCTTGCAAAAGGACTCGAATCCCACTACAATGGAAGTGGTCACTCAAACCAATGCCGTCAAGTCTCCGACTGACAGCCCGGCAACCACGAAACTGGTGTACACGGTGGAAGAGATCGCACGAATGCTGGCCATCAGCCTGCGCTCTGCTTACAATCTGTGCAACAGCACTACCGAATTCCGTGTCCTGCGAGTAGGCGGAAGCATCCGTGTGCCGAAGGACAGCTTCGATGCGTGGCTCTACCGGGCAGCTTGATAAGGAGGCAAACAGTATGGCATATATTACGAAGCGCGGCAACTCTTACAGCGTCCGCTACACCTACGAAGATGAGCACGGCAAGAGCTGCGACAAATGGGAGAGCTTTCCCACAAAAGAGGAGGCAACGAACCGAAAAAAGCAAATCGAGCATGAACTGGCCGCTGGCACTTTCCTGATTCCGTCCTCGGTAACGGTGGCAGAGTTCCTGATGGACTGGCTGCCGAAACAGTGCAGCAAGCACAAGTGGGCACCCAAAACCTACGAATCCAACCTTTCCACCATTCAGAATCTCATTATCCCCTATATCGGTAGCATGGAGATGCAGAAGCTCAAGCCCTACCACATGGAGAACCTCTACACGACCCTGAGCAAAACGCCCTGTGGTTCGTATATCGAGGGCAAGAAGCAGGAACTGACCGAAAAGCAGAAGCAGCGTTTCCTTTCCGGCACAACGATCCATGAGGTGCACCGGCTGCTGGGCACTGCCTTCCAGTATGCCGTAGAGTGGGGCATCCTTGTCAAAAGCCCTGTTCCCGTGGACAGCCCCAAGAAGTCTACGCAGGAGCGCACCATCTGGACGGTAGAGGAAATGAGGGCGGCTCTGGACAGCATGGAGGACCCCATCCTGCATCTGGCAGTCCACCTCACACTGGTGGGCGCACTGCGAGAGGGCGAGATCGTAGGTCTGACCCCGGAAGATCTCGATTTTGACGCAGCAGATGGCATCGGAACCTTCCGTATCAACAAGTCCATGCAGCGAGTGCGAAAAGAAGCCCTAAACCAAGTGGACGATGGCTGCATCATCAAGGTATTCCCGGACAAGCTGGAGCGCAGCACCACTTCCCTCATCCTGAAAAGCACCAAAACCGCATCCTCCTGCCGTACCATCTTCATGACTTCTGCTCTGAAAGAGGAACTGAAGAAGTGGCTGAATCAGCTGGCGGCAGACGAGAGGAAAGACCCGACACGCTACCATGACAGTGGAATGCTGTTCCGTCTGCCTAACGGTCTGGCGGTGGAGCCTGTGCTGATCCGCAAGAAGTTCCTCAAGTGGCAGGATGCCCACCCGGAATTCCCCCGCATTGTGTTCCACGGTTTGCGCCATTCCAGTGCCACCTATCAGTTGATGATCTCCGGCGGCGATGTGAAGGCTGTTCAGGGAACCACCGGACACGCTACGGCAGATATGCTGGTAAACACCTACGCCCATATCCAGCAGTCCTCTCGTGTAGAACTGGGCAGGAAGTTTGAGGAAGGATTCTATGCCAAACAGGAAAGCCCCAGCCCGCAGGCTGTACCCGCCGAAGGCGAACCGACCATTTCTATGACCGCTCTGCTGGAACTTTTGAAGAACGCAGACCCCGAAGTAAAGGCGCAGCTCCGTCTGGCACTGCTGACCTGATGCAAAATTTACCACGCATTTCAAAGCAATTACAGCCCATGCAGAGGATTCCTACGAAAAAGCCGACCGTGCAAAAACCGTGCATCGACCGTGCAGACCCCGATTTTTCGGGGTTACATAACAAAAAAGAACGTCAAATCTTACGATTTGACGTTCAATATCTGGTGCACCTCCAGGGACTCGAACCCTGGGCCCACTGATTAAGAGTCAGTTGCTCTACCAACTGAGCTAGAGGTGCATATTATCAAGATGCGGTTTCAAACATCTTGATAACTATGAGTCGGCGACTACCTATTTTCACAAGCCGTTTCCAGCTAACTATCTTGGGCACGAGTGAGCTTAACTACTGTGTTCGGAATGGGAACAGGTGGGACCTCACCGTCATCGTCACCGACCATATGACTG
>NZ_JAFREH010000028.1:0-10172 GCF_017377625.1 Faecalibacterium sp. Marseille-Q3530
TCACGACTCTGTATGACGATTATACCCGGTCAGAAGTGCAGGGAAAACTGAAGGAGACCTTCAAAAAGCAGTATAAGCTGACCACATGGGTGGAGGTACAGATACGGTATAAGACCGTGTGGGTCATGACTCCTGCAGGAATCCCAGTCCCCACGCAGGTGCCCTACGAGTACCGCATCTTCCACACCAAGCTGGTGAACCGTGGCTTGGAAGTGGTCATTCGGGAAGAACTGAATAACGACCAATGGAAACGTTACGAGATTTTCCAAGATACCTTGGGCGGTCGGCCTTATCTATTCAACGGCGGATTGCCGCCCGGCGGCTCCGATGGTTCCGGCACACCGGGCATCGACTATCAGATTCCGGCAGAAGCCCTGACGGATGAGGAGTTCGCCGCCATCTACAAGGAAGCTCAAAAGTATGTTGGTACGCCCTATGTGTGGGGTGGTTCTACCCCGGAAACAGGATTTGATTGCAGCGGTTATGTCTGCTGGGTCTACAACCAGAACGGCTACAATGTGGGGCGCACCACCGCCAACGGTCTGTGGAACAAGAGCCAGCACATTTCCGAAGCCGAAGCAAAGCCCGGAGATCTGGTCTTTTTCAAAGGAACCTACGACACCCCCGGCATGAGCCATACCGGAATCTATCTGGGCAACGGCATGATGGTCAGTGCCGGCGACCCCATCAAGTACGCAAACATTCATTCGTCCTACTGGGAGAAGCATCTCGCCGGGTTCGGACGGCTTTCAAAATGATTGGAGGAGTATTATGAGCGAAAAATCGGATAAGCTGCGGGCGATGTTGGCAAAAGAGAAGGAACGCCGCATCAAACTGAACAATCGCATCGAGATTTTGGAGCGGCGCATTCAGGAGGAGGATTCCGCCGAGGTCAACGAGATGGTGCGGACTGCAAAGGTCACGCCGGAACAGCTTGCCGCCCTGCTGCGGCAGTCGGCAACCGCCACCCCGACCCCGGCTGCGCTGTCTGCTGTGGGTGCAACTTTTGAGAAGGAGGTCGATGCAGATGAAGATTAAGGAACTGGGTGCGCTGCTGGTATCGGCGGCACTGTGCGCTGGTATGGCGGCTCCTGCCTTTGCCTTTGAGGGCGAAGCCGCCCCCGTGGAGCAGCCTGTTCTGCCGGAAGTGGTGGAGGAGGATGTTGTCACCATCACGGACGAAACCTCTGGTGCCCTGACCCCGGAGGGCAACCTGACGCTGGTGGACGACTACCACACCAACTATTCCGATGGCAGCGGACAGCAGTTCATTACGCTGGTGTCGAAGTCGGGTGCGACTTTCTATCTGGTGATTGACCGCAACGCCAAGGGGCAGCAGACCGTCCACTTTATGAACCTTGTGGACGAAGCCGACCTTCTGGCTCTGATGGAGGAGGATGCTGCCGATGCCTATACCGCTGAAAAAGAAGCAGCGGCGCAGGCTGAACAGGATAAGCTGAAAGTCGAGGAAGAAGCCAAGAAAGCCGCAGAAGAAGCAGCGGCATCCGGCGAAGAACAGCCCAAGGAAAACAAGGTCACAAAGATCGCATCCAGCTTTCTGGGCGTAGTCGTGCTGATTGCGCTGACGGCAGGCGGCGGCTTCTATTTCTTCATCCAGCAGAAGAACAAAAAGCAGGCTGAAAAAGAAGCCCTTGACCCCGATGCAAACTACACCGAGGACAAGGGCGATTTTGAGATTCCTGTGGAGGATGAACCGGAGGAGAACGACGAGGAAGATACCGAACCCATCTGATTTTAAGGCGGCATTTTGCCGCCTACATATTGCAATCCAAAACAGAATGGAGGGATTCTTATCGCAAAATTGATCGTGGCGGAAAAACCGTCCGTCGCCATGGCTTACGCCAAAGTTCTCGGTGCCACCAGCCGTCAGGACGGCTACCTTGAGGGTAACGGCTATCTGGTGAGCTGGTGCGTGGGGCACTTGGTAGAACTGGCCCCGCCCAATGTCTACGATGCCAAGTATGTCAAGTGGAGCATCGCAGACCTGCCCATCCTGCCGCAAAAGTGGCAGTATCTGGTGTCTGCGTCAACCAAAAAGCAGCTTGGCATTCTGCAAAAGCTGATGCACCGCCCGGATGTGGATAGCATCGTGAACAGTTGCGATGCAGGGTAGTGCGGTTGGGTGACTTAGGAGAAAGAAAAAAGAGACCTCATCTCGTTGAAAATCAAATTTCAAAATCATTAAAGGAGCTATTCAAATGAAACGAAATCAGAATTTCGACCTTAATCACTCTCAAAAAGCGCTTTCCTGCCGCTACAACATGGACACCAACCGGGTGGAAACCCGATTTGAAGATGGCACAACCCTTTCCATTGATTGTATCGCCATTGAGGACGAGTACGGCAATACCCCGGCACAGCGAGCTGAACTTGATTGGCTGCTATACAACAATCCGCTGGAGTACGCACGGATGGTGCTGAGCGGGGAGATAGAGCACTACCTCACGCTCGGTTGTGACCATGGCAAACTGAAAGACTAACCTCTAAATAGGCCAAACAACCCGCTACTTGCAGTCGCTGCAAATGGCGGGTTGTTGGCTTATTTTAAGTTTTTCCTTTGCTCATAGTAGTGCAAAATCAATGGCCCAACGGTCAAAGAAATCACAAACATCAGGCAAATCTACTGGTTTCTTATAAATGTCGTTCTAAAATTCAATGGATTTTGCTATTTCTAGCACTTGTTTTTTTCGACACGAAAGTCGATTCAACCCTATATCTTATGTATCTCTCGATGATTTCAAGTTTGCCATTTGGGTGGCTTGATTATTGAGAAAATTCTAAATTCCTAAAAGGTCTATCATTTTCATCAATCGCATCGTTATTGAGAATAAGCACTGCACCACCACTTAACAGAGGAGACAGCTGTAAATAGCCTATATTATTTATTGAGAAAATGAAACGCTATTGCAACAGTTGAATACTGTATATTTTATCAAATTGATACGGATCTGATAGCAACACCTTACCGTTTGATATCACAAGAATGCTTTCGCCTTCTTTAAGATACGACAACTGAAGATTTCCTTTCAAGTAGTTTGATGCGCCATAAATTATATAATTGTCATCCGTATCATATAATTGATTTTTTGCAGTCGCATAAATACAATTGTTCTTCAGGTCAACTTCTTCAACTATAAGTTCCGATTTTTTTCTTCCGGATGTATTCAATTGAAATAGAATGCAGAGAGCCACTGCCACAAATGCTATGCCAACCATAATCTTCCGTTTGCATTTCATTTTATCAACCTCTGTATGAAAGGAACAGCGTATAAAGCGATTGTGTTATTCTCAATGCCCCTGTATAAGAAGTCGGATATGAAGAACCATCAATTGTGCTTCCATCTTTATGGATTCCGATAGCTACATACCCAGCTCCAGAAATATATTCTACAAGAGGACCACCACTAAAGCCACCTGTCAAATCCCAATCGCCCTTGAGATATTTTGAAGTCTGACTTCTAATATACCCAGAAGATTTACACATCCGATATCTCGCATCGGCACCATTTATTTGGCTCGGATAGCCATAAGCATACACCAACTGTGATGATGAATAATTGCTAGACTGCCAATGTAACCCAAGCCATCCCGTTTTCGTTCCTAAATTATTCTTGAGCGTAATAATTGCCCAATCCTCTGAACTTGTTCCAGCAAGATAAGAACCACTAACAATCATCGAACTTGCCGATACATTTTCGCTTCCAAAAGGTTTACTATTATCAGATCGAGCAGGTGCGACATTTACCGACTTAACGTAGGCTTTTTCCTTTATACTATATAGATTATGTGCTGCTGTTGCAAGTGCATTAGGCCCAATCATAAATCCAGAACCATAATTTGTCCCTCCATTATTGGTCGTTATCTGTAGGCATACCGTGCTACAATATGGTGTTGCTGTTGGATTATCAACAACAGTGATATCATTGCTTCCGATAATCGCATACAGATCGGGTAGATCAATATCCGAAATCTTTCCATTTGGAAAATAGCCTGCAGTTGTCTCTCCATCCGTGAAGGAATTGGTTTCAACTATAATTTCCTCTATAGATTCTTCTTTTGTATCAAAATCGTATCTATGGTATCTCTCGATATGAGATTTTCTTCCATCACTTTGATTATCTGCAAAAGCAGTCAGCCCAGAGTTAAGCTCCATTGAAGAAAGAGCCACAATCCCACTTGCTTTCAAAAAATTCTACGAGATATTTTTTCACTAGCCATTTTAATTTTCCTTCTTTACTTTTAGAGTATACACAAGATTTCTTATACATCAGTTGCTCTGCATTGGAAACGCCTCCGTAAAATTTTTCATACGTTAGAGCCATCCTTATTTTAGGTTTCAACTTTTACTTTCGTAAAAAATAAATACCACTGATTTTTTATCCAATAGCCGTGCTAAGATTTATCTCTATGGGATTCAACACATGCGTCTGCTGGCACAACCAAGCCCAATTGTTCACTGTAGTAGTAAACAAGTCGTCATAGTTGTTGTCATATGCAAAATCAAATGTGTCATGAACGGTAATCAAATAATACATTATAGAATTACCAATCATGAAGCCTGTTCCAGAGGTGCTTACCCTATGCAATGCATAGAATAAATCTGCATTATCAGACTTTTGAATTGTAAAAGACCAACTTCCTCCGCTAAAATCTTTCAAGCCACTATTAAGTACTTTGTTTTTATAATTATTAAAAACTGTTGTCGTGTTTAACTTGTCAAGCAATGGCGTCGAAGAGTCCGTCACACTCTCAGAATAGTCAATATTATATACAGAGAATTCAACCATAAGAGCCGCACATTCATATCCCTTATCCCGTGCAATTTGCGCAGCTGCCAACCATGCAAGCTGTGTATTATTTAACAAATTTCCAGATGCGCGTGTTTGATCTTCATCTTTCATCTTATCGATAAACTTATTTAATTCATCTATCGACATTCCCGAAAAATCAACATGATACTTATCATTCATGCTTTGAATAACAGGATTGCTAGCTTTACGGCTGCTTGTATTAGCAGCATAAGACACAGTATTTATCGAAAACAAAAAACACACCGAAAGAACTAATGATACGAACCTCTTCATAACGAACCTCCTTAAATTCTGTACTCTACTATATAAATTGTGTGCTTCTCATCGTCCCAGACAACGAGACTAAAATTCACATCTTCAGAATGTAAAAGCAATGTATTCATTTCGGCTTCCGAGCATAGTTCCTTATGTTGACTATTATCATAAAGAAAAAAATTTCCACTTGCAATTTCAGGAATCTTAAAATCCAATCCAAAATATGACGACACATTTTTTAATATAGAAGATATAGTTGGGGAATCATTAATTTTCTCCCATGAATCGAGTTGATGAACAATCTTGGTTGCATCCACATCGTAGTATACCGCTAACATTATCCCATCATTTTGCAATCCGCCATAAGCCTCATATATCAACGATTCAGAGTATGTTGCTTTTCCAATTTTGAATTGTTTCAAATAATCTCGTTTTTCATATTTGCTTTTTCTTCCAAGCATAAAGCCCAAAAGCAAGCACAGTGCGACTATAGCTAGGTATCGGATAACGTGCGTTGATCTCGCCTTTATAATTACCTCACACCTTTCTAACTTGCTGAAATATATAACAAGCTTCACTTATCTACTGGTACTTCCAGTAATGGTTTCACTCCGCCCATCGGAATAGCTAAAGGTTGCAGAATACTCCAGCCTGTAAGATTTTCCAGGCTTAGTGTTAAAGTTACCGCTCCCCACGCAGGTTGAGGTCGTGCTGCTGTTTGAGCAGCTGCTTACTTTTTGCCATGTTCCAATTGTTCCCTTTTCATAGAGAACGCCTGAAACGCTGATTTTCTTTACTCCAGTTCGTGTCTGGGCATCAACTTGATAGTATGTTTGGTAAATAGATCCGTTGACCGTACTATCGCCTACATACCGCTCAGACTTTTCAACGGCCATTGCGGTGCAAGCAAAACTCAAGAGAATCACCGCTGAAATAACAATGGACAACAAACGCTTTTTCGACATAGACATACACCTCCGTTTTTTCGCTCCTATCAAGAGCCTTTGTATAATCAACGTAATTCGCATCCGCTTCGTTTCAATTTTCAGGAGAAATTTTTTCAAATTTTCCATCTTTGTAAGTTCAGACAAAAAGAAAACCGGACATTTGTGAACTCTCACAAGTGCCCGGCTTTCTTATCGGATGCCTTTTGCAATTTTCATAATCTCATCGTATGGAATGTTTCCCATAACGGTATGTGTAATCCCCCGATGTTCCCAACTTAGAGTATAAACATTCTTTCCATGTTCATCCGTACTGGTTCCAAGTACACCATCTGCTTCTCCGACCTTTACGGTTTCGTACACTGTATGCTCATTATCAAATAGGGACTGCTGCCCCGGCTGGATAATTGAGCAACGGACAGTGTAGCTTTCTTCTGCTTCTTTTGACGAGTAAACATGTAAAAAGTTTTCTGCTCGTTCAAATTTCTGCGCATTGTCCATTTCAAAGCCGTCCGGCACATAATGATCGCTGTATCCATCCGGCAATCGTTCCAGCGGTTCGCCATCCACCTGATAAGTCAACTGCATCTCAATGGGCAGAAACTTTTGAATCATCGTGTAGACTGCCTTGCGGAAGTCTGCGCTGACCGCAAGTGCGCCAAGGGTCAGCACCACCAGCGTCAAGGCTGCAACCAACACCCGTTTCAACATCGGACGGTGTTTTTTCCTCCGTAATGCCACTGCCATTCGTTCATCCCATTGAGAAGTATCCGGGTAAAGTTCTTCAAGTTGTTCTGGTGTTGGCAGTGTATCCAGTTCCTTTTGTGCATCTGCACGAAGTGCAATCATCAAGGCCGCTTCAAATGAAATGTTTGTCTGCTCACTCATGGTTACTCAACTCCTTCCATAATAGTTTTCTCCCTCGAAAGAGCCGTGTTCGTACCACTTCGTCCGTTAATCCCAGCGATTTCGCAATCTCACGATTTGTATATCCCATTGCCAAAAGGCGTAATGGGTCAAGATATTTCGGTTTCATTTGTCCAATCAGTTCTGTCAACCTCTCGATATTGTCAACACTGATTATTGCATCATCTGGCACTGGCGCATTATCCTCAATATCTGGGATTTCTTCCAGCGATTCTTCGCGCCGCTTGCGAAGCTGATCATACGCACGGCTTCTACTACAACTAACGAGATCGGCAGCGAGTTCGTGACAGTTTTCTCGATGAATTTTAGAAAAATTTTTTGCAACGTACAAAAACACCTCTTGTAGCACGTCCTCTGCCAAATACGAATCATCCATGATTTTGTAAGCGGTATGGTAAACCAGCCGTTTGTATGTATTGTATACCTCGGTAAACTCTTCTTCAAAGCTTCGATCATCAAGCACACTTAGATATAACGCAAGCAACGCAATCACCTCTATCTACATTGATTGTGTGTAGTGTACCACGAACCAATAAAAATGTCGAATACCACTAATATTGTAAAGGAGCGTGATGCCATGACTCAACCCAAAACTGACCTTGCCTACCTCCGCAGCGAGAAAGCCAAAGCGGAGCAGCAGCTTCGCTACTACAAGCACCGTGAGAAAATTCTGGAACATCAGATACCGGAGTTGACCCGAAAAGCCCGTGTGCATCGTCTGTGTACCCGTGCCGGAATGCTGGAAAGTTTTCTGATTGCACCAGAAGATCTCACCAACGATCAGGTGATGGAGCTGCTGAAAATTGCATTCCGTCAACCAGAAGTTGCGCTGGCTCTTGCAAAGATGATTCACGACCTGCACGAGAGCCGCAGCGTTCCGAACCCTTTAGAATAAAGGGCGCAATTATACACCGTTCCGGTGAAATTGCGGTCTTGCAGACGGCTCGATGAAATCGAAGCTGGCGTTTGTGCGCCAGCCCGATTCCATCCCAAGGAAAACTGCATTTTCCTTGCGCTGCTTTGCAGCTATCCTTTTGCGGCTCCCGCCTGAGACCGAAGCGCACAGCACTCCGCTCCAAGGCGGCGAGTACAACCGAATACGATTCCAGACCGTTCATCAAGAGCAATCTTGCTGGGCGGTCTTTTTGTTTGGGGGTGATGCCTATTCCGTGTCCGCATTTCAAAATTACCATCGTCAAGCGCAGCCAAGGGCAGTCCGCCGTTGCCGGGGCCGCTTACCAGAGCGGCGAACGGCTGTTCAGTGAGTACGACCAGAAAACGAAATTCTACAACAAGAAGAAAGAACTTGTCCACGCCGAAGTCATGCTGCCTTCCCATGCGCCGCCCGGATATGCAGACCGGGCAACGCTCTGGAACGCAGTAGAAGCCGTGGAGAACCAGTGGAACTCCCAGCTTGCCCGGCGCATCGTGCTGGCGTTCCCGGTGGAGGTGCCGAAAGAGCGGTATCTGTCCATGATAAAGGAATTTTGTCAGGAGCAGTTTGTTTCCAAGGGTATGATTGCCGACTTTTCTATCCACGACAAGGGAGATGGAAACCCACACGCCCACATTCTACTGACGCTCCGAGCGATGGACGAACACGGCAAGTGGCTCCCAAAAGCCAGAAAGGTTTACGACCTTGACGAGAACGGCGAGCGCATCCGGCTCGCTTCCGGCAACTGGAAGTGTCACAAGGAAAACACGGTGGACTGGAACGACCAGAAGTACGCCGAGGTCTGGCGGCATGGCTGGGAGACCATCACCAACCGCTATCTGGAAGCTGCTGGCAGACCGGAACGTGTTGACCTGCGCTCCTTTGAGCGGCAGGGCATCCAGCAGATACCGACCGTCCATCTCGGCCCCGCTGCACACCAGATGGAAAAGCGTGGAGTGGAAACCTTTCTCGGCAACCTGAACCGGGACATTCGAGCCGCCAACAGCCTGATGCAGTCCATCCGCAGCGCCATCCGTGGGCTGCAACGCTGGATCGCAGACCTGAACGAAAAGAAGCAGCTTCTTCTGGACGCTCTGGAAAAGGCGAAAGAACCCACGCTGTCCGACCTGCTGATGGACTATTTCAACCTCCGCAATGAGCAGCGTAGCGATTGGTCTGGCAAGGCAAAACTGAAATGTACTGTTCGGGACTTTGAGGAAGTCAAACAGGCGGTGGACTATTTGAAAGCCCATTCCCTGAACACCGCTGAGGACTTGAACCATGCCATTGACAGCTTAAACCAGACCGCTGCTCCTCTCCGCAGGCAGTTGAAGCAGAACGAAAACCGTATGCGGGCAATCGCCCAGATAAAAGATGCTGCCGCCGTCCATGCCAAGCTGAAGCCCATCCACGATACCTTTATCAAGAAGAACTTCAAGCTGACCAAGGACGCTTACGCCGCCCAGCACAAGGAGGAACTGGACACCTTTAATAAAGCCGTCCGCACCCTGATGAAGCTGAACGGCAGCACAGCGGTGGATTTTTCGGCATTGGATGCCGAATTTTCTGCGCTGCAATCCAGCAGCGCAGAGCTGCACACCCAACTGGAAACCTTGCAGCCGGACATCTCCGCCCTGAAAAACATCCGCAAATATATCGACATGGTGCTGAATAAGCAGCAGCTTTCCGTACCGGGCGGTAAGACCTCGGAAAAAGAATCGGTGCTGAAAAAGCTGGAGCAGTTTCAGCAGAAAAAGTCCCACCACAAAACGACTTCCACTCCCCCAAACCGCGAAGAATCGCTCTAAACGATCTTTCTGTCACCGATATGCTGTTGCAATCAGTGGCAGAAATACATAATTCGTTTTTGTTGACTTTTGGCTATTCTCGTTGGCTAGTGAGTAAAGGCGCATTTTTAAGGTGGAAATTTTCTCCAACACCCCCCATTTTAGGCCACTTTTTCTGTTAATAGTAGAAACGCTTCTTTGAAGGCTAGTCATTTGTGACCTTTTTGTTAATTCTCAAAAAGATGGTTGTCTTTTGGTCTTTTTCGTCGGCTACCTATTGAGAGGACTTTTTCAAAGCCGGAGATTCGGTCTCAAGAATTACAATTCAATTACAAGTTTCTCACCAATGCTACGAAACAGGCGTTTTCGATGCCTACCAAGTGTAGGGCATCTTTTTCAAGACCATTCTCGGACTATTATGACGTTTTGTTTACAAAATTGCTTGCAATGCTACGAAATGGCCTTTTTCATCGGCTACCAAGTAGAAGGATGT
>NZ_JAFREH010000029.1:0-7623 GCF_017377625.1 Faecalibacterium sp. Marseille-Q3530
AGCGTTCGTCCTGAGCCAGGATTAAACTCTTTATAAATGATATTTATCACTTAAAAAGTGTTAAATCTTTTTCGCTCAGCACGCAATCGCTTGCGTCCTGTGTGAATTACTTTGTTTGGAATTGTTTTACGTGTTTTTCCAACACGAAAATAGGTTCCGTTACAAGTTTTTCGATATTGTTCAATTTTCAAGGTCCTGTGCGCCTCAGCCAACCGGCTGAAAGCTTAATTATTTTATCACAGAAGTGATTTTTTGTCAAGCACTTTTTTCGAAGCATTTCGAACGTTCTGAACTTGGATCACTTCAAGTTTCTCGGAACAAACCGGAACTTCTCGGCGTCTATTGGTTCTTTTCTCTCGCTTCTCAGCTGAGGCTTCGGAAGTCATTCTTTTGTCTCAGCACTTGGCGCTCAAGTATAATACCATACACCGGGGTGGATGTCAACACTTTTTTACAAGTTTTTTTAAGGAAATTTGAATTTCCTTCATTTTCTTGTATTTCATCTTCCATCCAATCGCGGCATGGTGCATCTGGTGATACCGTTTTTTGGTGTTTTTCTGACGTTATTTCTCAAAATTCCAGTACCGGGCTGACCTCATTCCGCCGCTGGGTCTGGACGACGCAGTCCTTTTCGGGGATGACACCGGCCGCACCAAAGGTGTTGAAGACCGTCTGCAGCGCGAGCATAGGGGTATTATTTTCCTGGGAAAGATGGCAGAGGGCAAACTTCTTGCACCCCTCCTGCACCAGTTCCAGGAGCTTTGCTGCGCACTCGTCGTTGGATAGGTGGCCGCGGGTGGACTCGATGCGGGAGCGTAAGTAATAAGGATACGGCCCGCTGCGCAGCATATGCAGGTCATAGTTGCTTTCCAGTGCAACAAGGTCACAGCCGGAAAGTGCCTCGTGCACCGGCGGCGTCAGGACGCCGAGGTCGGTGGCGATGGTCATGGTCTTGCCATCCGGGGTATGGATGCGGTAGCCAGCGCAGGGCACATCGTGGCTGGTGGGAAAAGCCGTGACACCAAAATCGCCGATGTCCTCTTCCCCGCCGGAGACGCTGTGCATCTCGCACGAAACGGGCACGATGCCATTGGCGTCCAGAAAATCCAGCGTAGCCGCTGCGCCGTAGACCGGCAGCGGATTCTTTTTCAGGAAGGTGGAAAGTCCCTTCACATGGTCGCTGTGCTCATGGGTGACGAGGATGCCCGCACAGTCGCTGATGTTCAGATCCAGTGCTTTGAGGGCCGCGCCTGTAGTGCGGACGCCTTTTCCCATATCCACAATGAGATATCGTTCGCCGCAGCGCACCACGCTGCTGTTGCCGGACGAGCCGGAGTATAATGAGATAAATTCTGCCATTGGTCTCCTCATAAAAGCAGCCCGCTGCAAAGACGCAGCAGGCTGGTTCAAATTCTGTGATTCTCTGTACAACCTCTCCGTCGGGCTTCGCCCGCCAGCTCCCCTATCAGGAGAAGCGGCATCACGTCAGCGATGACGGAGAGGTTTATTCCGTTACATAGCCGATTCCAGCGCAGCGGGCGCACGGTCCACCTTGCTGATGTCGGCACCCAGGCCGCGCAGTTTCTCCACGATGTTCTCGTAGCCGCGCTCGATGTGGCCGATCTCCTCGATCTCGCTGGTGCCGTCAGCCATCAGGGCCGCCACGACCATGGCAGCACCTGCACGCAGGTCGGAAGCGCGCAGCGGGGCCGGGCTGAGCTTGTCCACGCCCTCGAATACGGCGACTTGGCCGTCCACCTGCACGTTTGCGCCCATCTTGCGCAGCTCGTCCACATAGCGGAACCGGTTGTCCCACACGCTCTCCGTGATGGTAGAGGTGCCCTTTGCCACGCTGAGCAGCACACCCATCAGGGGCTGCATGTCAGTCGGGAAGCCAGGGTGCGGCATGGTGTTGATCTTCAGGGGCAGGATGTCGCCGGTGCGGCGGACACGGACAGAGTCATCGAATTCCTCCACTTCCACGCCCGCGCGGCGGAGCTTGGCTGTGATCGGTTCCAGATGCTTCGGGGTGACGTTCTCGATGAGGACATCGCCGCCGGTGGCCGCAGCAGCCACCATATAGCTGCCCGCCTCGATCTGGTCCGGGATGATGCTGTAGGTGCAGCCGTGCATCTGCTGAACACCGCGCACCTTGATGACATCGGTGCCCGCACCGCGCACATCGGCACCGCACATGTTCAGGAAGTTCGCCAGATCGACCACGTGGGGTTCCTTGGCGCAGTTTTCCAAAATGGTCTGGCCATCCGCCATGACAGCGGACAGCATACCGTTCATGGTCGCGCCGACGCTGACCTTATCAAAGAAGATGTGGGCACCGGTCAGGCCTTCCTTGGCACGGACAGTGATCATGCCGTAGTCCACACTGTCCTCGGCGCCCAGAGCGCTGAAGGCCTTGAGGTGCTGGTCGATGGGGCGGGGGCCAAGGTTGCAGCCGCCGGGCATGGCCACCTGCGCCTTGCCGAAGCGGGAGAGCAGCGCACCCAGGAAATAATAACTGGCGCGCATCTGGCGGGACAGATCGTCCGGCACATTGGTGCAGCTGATGTGGGTGGTGTCGATCTCGTAGGTGTTCCGGTTCAGCATCTTGATCTGGGCACCCAGGACGCTCAGGATCTTCAGGCTGACGGCCACATCGCTGATGTCGGGCAGGTTTTCGATGACACAGACGTCCCCGGCCAGAATGGTGGCAGGCAGGATGCCCACAGCCGCATTTTTGGCACCCGAAATGGTGACCGCACCGTGCAGGGGCTTACCGCCCGTAATAACAAATTTTTCCAATTTTATGATCTCCTTGTCGTGGGGCTTGCGTGTGCGCCCCCAAAGGGCTTTTGTTTCTCGTCACATTAAAATCCGATGCACTCCATTGGGCATACGCTCTCAAGATATGCTATCTTATTATACACGACTTCGGCCAAAAAGCAAAGACCCATTTGCACAGCAGGGATTATTTTCTGTTTTGCCCAGAAAAAGCACAGATATTCAGTTATTTTGTTTGTTTTTTCAAAAATTTTACAAAAATCTTGTCAGGCTGCACGAAGCAGGCCGCCTTTACCAGACGCAGTCTTCGCAATGTGTCTCCTTGAGCCAGCCCAACTGATAGGCCTTGACCAGCTGTTTCAGGTCATACACCCGCTCCCGCAGCACCTCGCCCTCGTCGGTCTCCTCCACGAGGATGCGGTGGTTCTCGGTCTCCAGGATGTTTTTCTGCGAGAGGATGTCGATGTTCTCATTTACGGCTTTTTCGGTGCTTTCGAAGGGCTGGTGGGTGCGCAGGGACATGGTGCGGCTGGAGTAGACCAGCGTATAGCCCGCGATGCCGGTCTTGTCGTGGTAGGCGCGGCAGAAGCCGCCGTCGATGACGACGAGACGGCCCCCGCCCTTGACCGGACTCTCGCCGCTCTTTTCGCGGACGGGCACATGGCCGTTGACGATGTGGCTCGTGCCGGGCAGGCCGAACTCGGACAGGATGCGGCGGCAGGCGGCCTCCTCGTTGTACCAGGTATAATAGGGGTCCTTGACCTCCTCGTGGGTGGCGGGGTCGGCAATGTAGAGCCGCTCAAAGGTGGTCATGGCGCTGCGGCCGAACAGCGGCGACAGCTTGCCGCACCACAGATACCACAAAAAGTCCTGCCCGCTCTGGCGCGCAAGAGAGCCTTCCGGGCCAAAGTAGCCCCGGCGGGCGCGCTCGTCGCAATAATCCATAAGGGCGCGTCCGGAGTAGCTGTGCCCCTCGAACCGCTCCACGGCAAAGCTGCCGCTCCGGGTCATGGGCACGACGCCGTGATAGAGCAGGTTGCCGTTCTCGATGTGGTAGACGCTGCCCTTGGCGTAGAGGAACTCGATGTGCTGCTGCAATTTCTCGCTCTGGCGGAAGGACTGGACCAGCTTGTCCAGCACCACCTGCTCGTCCGGATTGAGCCGGGCGGGGTCGGCGGGGTCTACGGTGGGAAAGCTCGTATCCCGCAGGGGGTATGAACTGCCGTTTACGGTGACGGTCCCCTTCTCCCAGTCGATGTGGCGGAGGAAGTCGCGGCCCTTCATCTTAAAATCGGGGTTGCGGTCGATGACGCAGCACTCCATCTTGAGCATGAGGATGGTGACAGCCTTGTGCATGACGGCGCAGCGGTGGAGCATACCGGGCGTATAGGGGCCGCGGGCCGCATCGGTGTGGGGCATCCAGAGGGACAGGTCGTCGTCGCCATAGAACTGCTCCGCCATCCGCTGCAAATGCCGCAGGTTGATGCCATAGCAGTCTTCGAGCATCCCGTGGTTGTGGTAGGCCAACGTGGTCTTGAGCACGGTGCAGACGCAGATGGGGCTGCCCGCAGCGGCACCCATCCAGACCACGTCGTGGTTGCCCCACTGGATATCGACATTGTGGTGGCGCATGAGCAGGTCCAGGATGATGTCCGGACGGGGGCCGCGGTCGAACAGGTCGCCGACGATATGTAACTTGTCCACAGCCAGCCGCTTGATGAGTTCACACAGGCGGACGATGAACTTGTCAGCCCGGCCGTTCTCGATGATGCTGCCCACGATCTGGCCGTAGTACAGATCTTTATCGTGGTCTTCGAAGTGGGCGTGGAGCAGCTCATCCAGAATGTAGCCGCAGCTTGCGGGCAGGCATTCGCGGACATGCTCGCGGGTGTGTTTGGAGGAGACCAGACGGCAGATGTCGATGAGGCGCAGGAGCGTCTCGGTATACCACTGGTCCAGCTCGTCCTCATCGGCGCAGCGGGCCTTGAGCTGGGGCAGCTTCTCGTTGGGATAATAGATGAGGGTGGCCAGCTCGGCGCGGGCCGCCTCCGGGATGGTATCGCCCAGCACGATATCGACTTTTTCGCGGATGACGCCGGACGCCGAGTTCAGGATGTGGACAAAGGCCTCGTTCTCGCCGTGCAGATCGCTCATAAAGTGCTCCGTACCCTTGGGCAGCTTGAGCAAAGCCTGTGTGCTGATGATCTCGCTGGCTGCTGCCGCCTGCGAGGGGTAATCCCGCGCCAGCAGGGCCAGATATTTCAGGTGGTCTCGGATCTCCTCATTTTCAGTGCGCATAGTGTCCTCCCCAAATTATGCAGTATTCTTTCATCGCATGAAATATTCAACCATAGTATACCACAACTGCGCCCAAAAATGGTATAATAGAAGCGAGCAATTTGTTCAAAACTTTCGCAAAGGACTTAGATAGTATGCCCAAAACCACCAACTTCGCACCCGAAACCTGCACACTCTGCCCCCGGCAGTGCCGCGCGGACCGCGCCGCCGGGCGGATCGGCTTCTGCGGGGCAGGCGGTGCGCTGAAAGCCGCCCGCGCCGCCCTCCATTTCTGGGAAGAGCCCTGCATCAGCGGCACACGGGGCAGCGGCACGGTGTTCTTTTCCGGCTGCACTCTCAAGTGCTGCTTCTGCCAGAACTACCCCATCAGCGTCGAGGGGCTCGGCAAGGAGATCTCCGTCGGGCATCTGGCCGAGATCTTTCTGGACCTGCAAGCGCAGGGCGCGCACAACATCAATCTGGTCACGCCCGGCCAGTGGCAGCCGTGGATCATCGCGGCGCTCGACCTGGCGCGGGCGCAGGGGCTGCACCTTCCCATCGTCTGCAACACCGGCGGCTATGAGACGCTGGAGAGCATTGAGCGCTGGCGGGGGTATATCGACATCTGGCTGGCCGACCTGAAGTACGTTTCCCCTGCCCTGTCCGCCGAGCTTTCGGCCGCGCCGGATTACTTTGCGGTGGCCAGACCCGGCATCGAAGCCATGATGGCGCAGGCCGGGCACCCGGTCTTCGATGCGGACGGCATCCTGCAAAAAGGCGTCATCCTGCGGCATCTGGCCCTGCCCGGCCACGTGGACGACAGCTTCGCCGTACTGGACCAGATGGCCGCCTGGAATCGCGCCGACCACGGCTGTTTCCTGCCCAGCGTCATGAGCCAGTACACACCTTTTTATAAAGCCGCCGACCACGGCATCGGGCGGCGCATCACCACCTACGAATACCGCCGGGTGGTCAACTACGCCATGGATCTCGGCCTTTCGGACGGCTACATGCAGCAGAAGAGCAGTGCCAAAGAAGAGTATACCCCCAGCTTTGATCTGACGGGGGTGTGACACGCTCCGTCGGCGGTGCCAACTCTCGCGAAGGTGACGGAGAGGGTTCGTCAAAACCGCCAAAAATCCCCGCTTATTTTCTCTTTTCATCCGCGGCATTTGCTTGCTATCTGCTTCGGGGTGCGGTATAATGGATACAACAATGTGTTCTCACATCGTTACGGTATAAAGCAACGACTTTTTAGGAGGAGCGTTATGGAACACTACAATCCGATCCTTGGCAGCGAGACCAGCGGGCAGAAGTTCATCACCTGCGGTGAGATCATGCTGCGCCTGACCCCGCCGAACTACGAAAAGATCCGCATGGCTTCCAGTTTCGAGGCCAGCTACGGCGGCAGCGAGGCCAATATCGCACTGGCACTGGCAAACCTGGGCGTGGACAGCACCTTCTTCAGCGTAGTGCCCAACAACAGTCTGGGCAAGAGCGCCGTGCGCTGGCTGCGCTCCAACGATGTCCACTGCACCCCCATGATCCTGACCGAGCCGGACGAGACCCCCTCGAACCGGCTGGGCACCTACTATCTGGAGACCGGCTACGGCATCCGCGCTTCCAAGGTCATCTACGACCGCAAGCACAGCGCCATCACCGAGTATGACTTCTCGCAGGTCGATCTGGACGCTCTGCTGGATGGCTTCGACTGGCTGCACCTGAGCGGCATCACCCCGGCTCTGGCCCCCAACTGCCGCGGCCTCATCATCGACATGCTCAAGACCGCCAAGAAGAAGGGCCTGACCGTCAGCTTTGACGGCAACTTCCGTTCCACCCTATGGAGCTGGGAGGAAGCCCGCGACTTCTGCACCGAGTGCCTGCCCTATGTGGATGTGCTGCTGGGCATCGAGCCTTACCACCTGTGGAAAGACGAGACCGACCACTCCAAGGGCGACTGGAAGGACGGTGTGCCCCTGCAGCCCAGCTATGAGCAGCAGGACGAGATCTTCCAGCACTTCATTGAGCGCTACCCCAACCTGAAGTGCATCGCCCGCCATGTGCGCTATGCCCACAGCGGCAGCGAGAACAGCCTGAAGGCTTTTATGTGGTACGAGGGCCATACCTTCGAGAGCAAGCTGTTCACCTTTAATATCCTCGACCGCGTGGGCGGCGGCGACGCCTTCGCCAGCGGCCTCATCTACGCCATGCTGCACGACTACAAGGCCATGGATATGATCAACTTTGCCGTGGCCAGCAGCGCCATCAAGCACACCATCCACGGCGATGCCAACATCACCGACGATGTAAGCTCCATCCGCAACCTGATGAACATGAACTACGACATCAAGCGTTGAGTTTCGCCTCAGCGCTTCCGTCTGCCGGGAACCGACCGCTGTACGTTGGTTTCCGGCTTTTTTTATGCCGTCAGCGTCACAAATTGACACCAATTTATCATTCTTCACTTGGTGTGCTGGTGGATGCCGCAAAGTAAGGCAAGAAAAATAACGTTCCTCTGAACACAGCAGCGCCCGCCGGGAGATCTCCCGGCGGGCGCTGCTTATTTAT
>NZ_JAFREH010000002.1:0-235889 GCF_017377625.1 Faecalibacterium sp. Marseille-Q3530
AACACGCCGCCACCCACCGATATCCACCCCTTGCATATGGCCGCCGCCGCAAGATGTTAAAAAGAGCCACCTCTTCAGCCTGTCCGAGCCGCCCCAGATGATGCAGCGGGCAGCGGTGGAAGCCGCACCCCGCCCGGCGGCCCCGCAGGAAACGTCCCGCCCCTTTGTGGCAGCGGCCCCGCCGCAGCCCTTTGTGAGCGTTCCGGTGGCCCCGGCAGCTCCTGCTGTGGAGCCTGCCGCACCGGTAACACAGACCGCGCCGGAGACGGCCACGCCTGCCTCCATGGCAGACCCGGAACCGCAGCCGGAACCTTCGGTCAAAGCAGCCCCTGCTGAGGACGACCTGCCGCCGCTTCCGGAGGAACCGCCGGTGCAGGACGCTGCCCCGCTGCCCTGGGATGAACCGGCCCGGCCTGCGCCTCCGGCCCAGCCCGAAGCGGCTCCGTCCACGTCGGCAGAAAAACCAGCTCCGGCCCAGGTGCAGCCCAGTGCCGAGCATCCGGCAGACCCCGCCCTCAACAAGCCCCGCAGGGTGGCAGCAGAGGGAATCAACCCCTTCCCCCAGTGGGATGAGGTGGTCCGGCTGCTGCAGGAAAAAGACCCCATGCTCTACACTTACCTCAAAAAGTCGAAGGGCTACTTCGACGGGACCCGCGTCCTCATCGACGGCGGAAAGACCTTCCGGGACTTCATCCGCGCCAACAAGGACAGCCAGCGCCTCATCAAGAAGCTCATCGCGCAGGTGTCCGGCGTAGCCGTGCCCATCGGCCCCTACGAGCCGAAAGCTGTCCACCGCTCTGCCACCAACGCCGAGGAATCCCTCCGCCGTCTGGAACAGCTGGGCGTGGACGTGAGCATTGAGGAGAGTGCGAAAAAGAAAAGGTAAGATGACCCTCTCCGTCAGCGCTGGCGCGCTGCCAGCTCCTCCAGAGAGGTTGTACCAAGGAAAGCGTATTCTTTCAGAACAGGCTGTTATAGTAAGCCCAACTAAGAGATTTCAATATCCAAAAAATTCTATATGATGATAAAGGAGAACTACGAACGATGAAAGCAAGAATGCCCGCAGGTTTTGGCCGCCCCGATATGAACGCCCTGATGCGTCAGGCACAGAAGATGCAGGATGACATGAAGGCCAAGCAGGCCGAGCTGGAAGCCGCCGAGTACACCGGCAGCGCATCCGGCGAGATGGTCACGGTGAAGATGAACGGCAAGCACGAGGTGCTCAGCATCTCCATCAAGCCCGAAGCCGTGGACCCCGACGACATCGAGATGCTGGAAGATCTGGTGGCTGCGGCCATCAACGCCACCGTCAAGCAGGTGGATGAGACCGCCGAGGCCGAGATGGGCAAGCTGACCGGCGGCCTGAATATCCCCGGCCTCTGAGCCGCGGGGAGGCGTCGCCATGAGTTATAATGCAGCCCCGCTGGACAAGCTGATCGAAGAGTTCAGCAAGTTTCCGGGCATTGGCACCAAGGGCGCGACCCGGATGGCCTATCAGGTGCTGAGCATGTCGGATGACGAGGCCGCCGCGCTGGCGGGTGCCATCCAGGCGGCCCACACCCGGCTCCACCGCTGCCGCGTCTGCCAGAACTATACCGAAGCCGAGCTGTGCCCTATCTGCGCCAGCGCCAAGCGGGACCGCTCGGTCATCTGCGTGGTGGAAAAGCCCCGCGACGTGCAGGCGTTTGAGCGCACCCGCGAATACCGGGGCCTGTACCATGTGCTCCACGGTCTGATGAACCCGCTGGACGGCATCACGGCCGAGCAGCTCACCGTCAAGGAGCTGCTGGCCCGCCTGAGCACCGACGAGGTGAAAGAGGTCATCATGGCCATGAACCCCACCGTGGAGGGCGAGGCCACCGCGATGTATCTGGCCAAGCTCATCAAGCCGCTGGGCATCAAAGTCACCCGTCTGGCCTACGGCCTGCCCGTGGGCGGCAATCTGGAGTACACCGACGAGAACACCCTGTACAAGGCACTGGAAGGCCGCGGGGAACTGTAAACCTGGCAAAAGTTTACAATTCCTTCAAAAACGGGCCTTGCAAAACCGCAAAAATGTGATATACTAACAAAATGAGACCAGAACAGAAAGGAGGCGTGCCCCATGGCACCTGCAAAAGAGCGTCCGGCCACAAAGACCATCGCCACCAACCGGGAAGCACGCCACGAATACTTCGTTCTGGAAGCGCTGGAAACAGGTCTGGAGCTGAAAGGCACCGAGGTGAAGAGCCTGCGGGCCGGCGGCGTCAACCTGAAAGACAGCTGGGTCGATATCGAGGACGGCGAGCTTCTGGTCAAGGGAATGCACATCACCCCCTACGACCACGGCAACATCTTCAACCAGGACCCCATGCGGGTGCGGCGTCTGCTGGCCCACAAGAACGAGATCCGGCGGCTGCATCAGCAGTGTAAACTGCAAGGGTATACGCTGGTTCCGCTCTCGCTCTATTTCAAGCATGGCCGCGTGAAGATGGAGCTGGGCCTGTGCAAGGGCAAAAAGCTCTACGACAAGCGCGCCGATGCCGCCAAGCGTGACGCAAAGCGCTCCATCGACCGGGCCGTCAAGTCCAACGGCACGTATTACTAAGATCTCCGGGCTGTTCCAGCCGGACGAAACTCTGCTTCACCGCACACCCTCACCGGTGTGCGTTTCATGGGGGCGTAAAGGTTTCGACGGGGGGAGCGAGGCCTGGGCAGCGGGTAGCAGTGGGGGATCTGCTCTAAACTCCTCCAAAAAATTAACTGACAACAATAATTATCAGTTGCTCGCAGCCTGAGTGCTGCGCGTTCCGCCCACTCTTGTGTCGTGTGGGGCCGGGGCGTCCTTTAGACACAGCACCTGAACGGACCTAAGCTTTGCGGACCGGCAGGAACTCATGAAGCTACCAATGCGTTAGCCTGGCGACCGGCGTGACGCGGAGGGAATGTTGTTGATCGCCTGCACCCGGAGACACCTACGCTGAACTCTTTTCGGACATGGGTTCGACTCCCATCGCCTCCACCAGTAATGGCTAGAAATTGACGTCATTTCGTTAATTTCTAGCCATTTTCTTTGCAAAAAATGTAACCGGTTACATTTTAGGTTGCATTTCGTTTTTGAAATTGCGAGCGTATTTTATCTTGCTTCTGGACAGTATCGGATGGGCTTGCTTTTATTTTTGCGGCAGATATACACGGCACCACAAATCGACAGAAAGTCATAATGTTCTCCCTTTGTAGTTTAAAATGCCATTATCATCCTATAAAGGAACTATCGCAATTTTCAAAAATAGCGCCAATCAGAACGGCATCTTTGCGATATGCAGTTTGCGGATGTTGCTTGTGCATTAAAAACGCAAACTGCTATAATATGTAAAGCGATACACTCTTGACAATAGAGAATATATCCACTATACTGTATATGAGATAAATCCACTATTCAAAGGGAGCGCAGCCGTGCAGGAATATGAAATTGAATTCTACGATAAAGCCGATGGCTCCGAGCCAGCCAAAGAGTTTATCCTAAGTCTGGATAAGAAAATGCAAGCCAAAGTTTTGCGTACCGTTGCGTTGCTCCGTGAAGAGGGGCCGTTTTTAAGGGAACCGTATTCCAAAGCACTGGATGATGGAATTTTTGAAATTCGTACCAAGTTTGGGTCGGATATTACCCGCGTGCTGTATTTCTTCGTGGTTGGTAAAAAGGTGATCCTCACAAATGGATTTATCAAAAAGACCCAGAAAACACCTGCTTCAGAGATCACGCTGGCAAAACAATATCGCGCAGATTATCTTGCCTGAAAGGAGAGTTCCAAATGACAAACTTCAACGATTTTTTGAATGAGCAGATGAAAGACCCTGAATTCAAGGCCGAATGGGACGCACTTGACCCGGAATTTTCCGTGATTGAAGCCATGCTCAAGGCCCGCAAAGAAAGCGGTTTGACCCAGAAGCAACTTTCGGAGCGCACGGGTATTGCACAGACCGACATCAGCAAACTGGAACGCGGCAATGCAAACCCATCTCTTCGTACCTTGCAGCGGCTTGCTGCCGGGATGGGAATGAAGGTTAAAATTGAATTTGTTCCTGCATCTGCAAAATGATTTAGTGATGGATGCGTTTCGGTAAAATAGAAAGCACAATAGTGACGCTATGCAGCGATATTTTCAAGCATGCGTTCGTCCGGCGTTGCAGTCCGTCCACCGGCAAAAAGCACCTGGATTCGTTAAAATCCAGGCGCTTTTCTTTGTTTATACCACACTGTTTGACGCACTTTGCAATGACAGAGCCTCCCCGCGCTGACGGAGAGGGATAAGCGGCTTGCAAAATGAGAACCCTTGTGCTATACTAAGAAAAGTTCCTAGTAAATATTTCCGGTTCGCCGGAACAGCGATACAACAGAAAAGAGGATGTCTGTTATGAGCGTGAAAAAGATCAGCGAGGCCATTCTGGGCGTAGGTGTGGATGATACCACCATCGACCTGTTCGAGAGCCAGTACCCGGTGCCCACCGGTGTGAGCTACAATTCCTATGTCATCCGGGACGAGAAGACCGCCGTTCTGGATACGGTGGACGCCCGCGCCACCGACCCGTGGCTGGGAAATCTGGCCGAGGCCCTGAACGGCACCCAGCCCGACTACCTCATCGTCTCCCACATGGAGCCGGACCACGGTGCCAACATCGCAAAGCTGGCTGCACGTTACCCGGCCATGCAGGTGGTGGGCAACGCTAAGACCTTCCAGTATATGGAGCAGTTCTTCGGTGCGGACGCCATCGCAAAGGAACGCCGCGTGGTGGTCAAGGACGGCGAGAGCCTGAGCCTGGGCAGCCACACGCTGACCTTCGTTTTTGCGCCCATGGTGCACTGGCCGGAAGTCATGGTGAGCTATGAGTCCACCGAGAAGGTGCTCTTCTCCGCCGATGGCTTTGGCCGCTTTGGCGCAGTGGCAAAGTTTGACGAACATGCCGACTGGGCCAGCGAAGCCCGCCGCTACTTCCTGAACATCGTGGGCAAGTATGGCCCGCAGGTGCAGGCTCTGCTGAAGAAGGCGGCTGCACTGGACATCCAGACCATCTGCCCGCTGCACGGCCCCGTGCTGACCGGCGACCTGAGCAAATACCTGGCCTACTATGACACCTGGTCCAGCTACAAGCCCGAAGAGCCGGAGAAAATCCTGGTTGCCAGTGCGTCCATCCACGGCCACACCCGCGCAGCAGCACACCAGATGGCCGAAAAGCTCCGCGCCAGAGGAGCCAAAGTCGTGGAGATGGACCTGACCCGCACCGATGTCTCCTACGCCGTGACCGAAGCCTTCCGCTGCGGGAAGATCGTGCTGGCCTGCGCCACCTACGACGGCTTCCTCTTCCCGCCGATGGAAAACCTGCTGGCCCACCTGAAGACCAAGAACTTCCAAAGCCGCACCATCGGCCTGATGGAGAACGGCACCTGGGCCCCCATGGCCGCCAAGCTCATGCGCGCCGAACTGGAGGGGATGAAGAACATCACCGTCTGTGGGAACGTCGTCACCATCCGTTCGGCAGTCAGTGCCGCATCGGAGGCACAGATGGAGCAGCTGGCGGAAGAGCTGATCGCAAAATAAGAAATACACAGCAAAAACAAGGGCCCGGCACCGGAAGTGTCGGGTCCTTGTTCTTTCTCTCGTTCTCTTATCGCTTTTTCTGCCTCAGAAGCACCAGTCCGCTCACGGCGACAAGGCCGCCGAGGAGGGCGAGACCGGCACCTGCCTGACCGAAGGCGTCACCGACCGCACCGACGAGGGGGCTGGCGGGGATCATGAGCAGGCTGTAGGCCATGCTGTCCACGCTGATGAGGGTGGCGCGCTGGTCGCTGGGGATGGCGTCGTTGAGCTGCTGGCTTTCATGCAGGAGGTAGACCTCCAAAACGCCTTGCACCAGCATCATGCCGAAGATGCCGCCCCAGGCAGGCGCGGTGCCCACCAGAAGGGTGCCCGCACCGCAGAGCAGGGCACAAACGGCGTAGAACTGCCGCATGGAACAGAACCGGACCCGGCGCCCGGCCTCGGTGCCGAGGACGCAGGCGAGGCCGCCCAGCAGCAGGGGAAGGAACAGCACTTCGGTGGGCCAGCCCAGCTCAATGAGACGCTGCTGCAAAAACATCTTGGTCAGGTAGCTGGGCACCGAGATGATCGCACTGGATACGATGAGCTTCGCGGCCAGCGGGCAGGTGCGCAGAACATGCAGACTGTCCTGCACGAGCAGGGTGAATTGACCGGGCAGGTCGTGCAGGGATTGCCGGGCCCGGTTGGCCTGCGCTGCCGTGACGATGGGTTCGTTCATCCATCGGCAGGCGAGGGTGGAGACGCCCTCGAACAGGGCGCTGAGCAGATAAAAGCCTGCAAAGCCGAGGAACCGCTGGACCGTGCTGGCCAGCGAACCCAGCGCACTGGCCAGCATGGAGATCTGGGAACTGTTGGCGGAGATCTGAAGGTACTCGTCCTCGCGGTCTTCCGTCTTGAGGCTGTCGTAGACAAGGGCCGTGAAGGTGCCGGAGAACAGGGTACCGTACAGCGCGTTCAGCGCCATTGCGAAGCAGATGGCAAACAGGTTCGGTGCAAACGCCATCAGCAGGTTGGAGGTGACGGCCAGCACACCGCCGGACACAAGGGCTTTTTTGCGGCCCAGCAGATCTGCCACCATGCCGCTGGGCACTTCGCACAGCAGGTTGACGATATGGAAAACACTTTCGGCCAGGCCGATCTCCCACAGGGAGAACCCCCGTGCGGCCAGCAGCGCGACCCACACGGCGTCGGTGATCCGCAGGCCGGAGAAGAAGTCGGCCGTATACACACAGCCAAGCTGCCGCTTGATGTTGAGCGTTGATTGTTTATTTGATTTCATGGAAAGCACCTTTTCATTTTTACAAGATGAAACAGTGCCCATCCTTAGAGTCTCTTTGTACAACCTCTCCGTCACCTTCGGTGACACCTCTCCTGGTAGGAGAGGCCTTGGCATTGCGCAAACTCCATCTTTTCCCCCTTCGGGGGAGCTGGCTGCGTAGCAGACTGAGAGGGCGATTCCTAAAAATGGGCGCACTTCGAACCGGAAATGCTTAAGGGTTTCCTTTTTTGAAGAAAACGCAGCCGTTCCAACCCATGTGGGTGCACCCTCCTTCCAGTAAAACGTTGCGCTCAGCATACCATATCCCGGCGGAAAACACAAGCAAAAACGGAAAATTGCCACAAAATCCGCTTCTGCGCTTGCAAACCGCGCCGAAATGTGGTAAGATGATTTCTGGTTATGAAAACCTGATATGCAAAAACGCAGCGACGGAGAAAGTACGTGCAGTGTGTCCGGCAAAGAGAGAAGCTTCACCGGCTGAAAGGGCTTCCGAGAGAGACGTGCACCGAAGTTCGCTCCTGAGCGGCCCGCGTGAACGGCTGAAGACAGCCTGCTAGTGCGGGACGGTGCGCCCCGTTACGGCGTTTGAGCGCCGCTCCTTATAAAAAAGAGCGGAAACCGGGTGGTACCGCGGAGTAAAGTTTACAGCTTCGTCCCCTTTGCCGAAAGGCAGAGCGGGGCGGAGCTTTTTTGTTACCCGCTGAACAAGAAGAAAACCGAGAAGGAGAGAATTTCCATGCAAGCAATGATCGACGAGCTGGCCAAACAGGCCGAAGAAAGCCTCGGTCAGGTCTCTTCCAAGGAGACGCTGGCCACGTTCTGGCAGGAATATCTGAGCAAAAACGGCAAGATCCCCGCGCTGATGAAAAATCTGCGCTCCGTCGCGCCGGAAGAACGCCCCGCCATGGGCAAGATCATCAACGAACTGAAGACCAAGGTGCAGGCGGACTACGATGCTGCCGCTGCCAAGGTGAAGGAAGCCGAGCTGGCCGCCCGCAACGCCGCCGAGACCGTGGACATCACCCTGCCCGCCAAGACCCGCGCGGTCGGCGGTCTGCATCCGCTGACGCTGGTCACCAACCAGATCATCGACGTCTTCTCCGGCATGGGCTTTGCTGTGGCGGACGCCCCGGAGATCGAGGACGACGACCACAACTTCACCCGCCTGAACGTCCCGAAGGACCACCCCGCCCGCGATATGCAGGATACCTTCTACCTGTCCGATGAGTTCCTGCTCCGCACCCAGACCTCCGGCGGCCAGATCCGCACCATGGATTCTCAGAAGCCACCCATCAAGGTGCTTATCCCCGGCCGCGTCTTCCGTTCCGACTCCGACGCGACCCACAGCCCCATGTTCCACCAGATGGAAGGTCTGGTCGTGGACAAGGGCATCACCCTGGGCGATTTGCAGGGTGCCCTGAACACCTTCGTGCAGAAGCTGTTCGGTGCCGACACCCGCACCCGCCTGCGCCCGTCCTACTTCCCGTTCACCGAGCCCAGCGTCGAGGTCGATGTCAGCTGCTTCGAGTGCCACGGCAAGGGCTGCCCCCTGTGCAAGCACACCGGCTGGATCGAAGTTCTGGGCGGCGGCGTCGTCAACCGCAAGGTTTTGGAGAACTGCAACATCGACCCGGATGAGTACTCCGGCTTCGCCTTTGGCATCGGCATCGAGCGTATCGCCATGCTGAAATACGGCATCAACAACATCGGCCTGATGTTCGAGAACAACCTGGAGTTCCTCAAGCAGTTCCATGAATAAGAGGGGAGAGAGCAAACAATGAAAGTACCTTTCAGTTGGTTAAAAGAACTTGTCGATATCGACGTCACGGCTCAGGAATTGGAGGAGAAGCTCTTCTCCTGCGGGTTTGAGGTCGAAGAGTTGATCCCGCTGGATGCAGGCATCAGCAAGGTGGTCGTTGGTAAGATCGTGGAGATGGAAAAGCAGGAGGGCACCCACCTGACCAAGTGTGTGGTGGACTGCGGCGACTACGGCCACGACATCCGCATCAGCACCGGTGCCTCCAACATGAAGCTGGGCGACTGTGTGCCCGCCGCTCTGGATGGCTCCACCCTGCCCGGCGGCATCAAGATCAAGGCCCGCAAGATGCAGGGCGTTGAGTCCAACGGTATGCTCTGCTCCGGCGAGGAGCTGGGTCTGAACGATGATCTGTTCCCCGGTTCGGAAGTCTACGGCCTGCTCATCCTGCCCGAAGACAGCGTCCCCGGCACCGACATCGCACCGGTGGTCGGTCTGGATGACTACATCTTCGATATCTCCATCACCGCCAACCGCCCGGACTGCCAGTCCGTTCTGGGCATCGCGCGGGAGGTCTCTGCCATCCTCGGCAAGCCCCTGCACATGCCCGCCATGGATTACCAGACCGTCTGCGACGCCGATGCCCCCATCACCGTGCAGGTGGAGGCTCCCGACCTGTGCCCCCGCTACATGGCACACTATGTCCGCAACATCCGGATGGGTGAGTCTCCCCGCTGGATGAAGCGCCATCTGGCCCTGTGCGGCCTGCGTTCCATCAGCAACGTGGTCGATATCACCAACCACACCCTGCTGGAGATGGGCCAGCCCATGCACGCCTTTGACCTGAACAAGGTCGCGGGCCGCACCATCGATGTCCGCCGCGCCCACGAGGGTGAGAAGATCGTGACCCTCGATGAGAAGGAGTTCACCCTGAACCCCAACAACCTCGTCATCTGCGATGCAGAAAAGCCGGTGGCACTGGCCGGCATCATGGGCGGTGCCAACTCCGGCATGGATGAGAACACCACCAGCCTGCTCTTTGAGTGCGCCACCTTCGCCCGCGACTCCGTCCGCAAGACCAGCCGCGCGCTGGGCCAGAACAGCGACTCCTCCGCCCGCTACGAGAAGGGTGTGGACCGCCACTCGCCCGAACTGGGCCTCGCCCGTGCCCTGCACCTGATCCAGGAGCTGGACTGCGGCGACATCACCACGCTGGAATACGACCTGACCGATGGCCGCCCGCTGGAGCGCAGGCACATCGTGACCACCCCCGCCAAGATCTGCGGTGTGCTGGGCATCACGGTGCCTGACCAGACCATGATCGACATCCTGCAGCGTCTGGAATTCACTGTGGACGTGCAGGCCGACGGCAGCTGGGATGTTTCCGCCCCGCTGTACCGCGAGGATGTGGAGAGCTTCCCCGACCTGGCCGAGGAGGTCATCCGTGAGTACGGCTACGACCACATCGTGCCCACCTTCCTGAACACCGCTGCTGTCACCAACGGCGGTCTGAACTACGACCAGAAGCAGCAGCTCAAGACCAAGCGTCTGCTGGCGGCGCAGGGCTTCTATGAGGCATCCACGCTGGCCTTCTACTCCAACGCAGAGCTGGACATGCTGCACATCCCCGCCGATGATGCTGCCCGCAAGGCCATCCGCATCCTGAACCCCATCAGCGAGAACCTCTCCATCATGCGCACCCTGCTCACCCCGTCCATGCTGAACGTCATCGTGGACAACCTGAAGAAGGGCAACGCCGAGGGCCGTCTGTTCGAGATGGCACCGGTCTATCTGGCCAAGGAACTGCCCCTCT
The DNA here is from genome assembly GCF_017377625.1 of Faecalibacterium sp. Marseille-Q3530. Taxonomy (NCBI): domain Bacteria; kingdom Bacillati; phylum Bacillota; class Clostridia; order Eubacteriales; family Oscillospiraceae; genus Faecalibacterium; species Faecalibacterium sp. Marseille-Q3530. The sequence continues at coordinate 10,425 of NZ_JAFREH010000002.1, forward strand.
GCGAGCATCCGCACGAGCGCCAGACCCTCTGCATCGGTGCCTTCGGCCCGGAAGAGGACTTCTTCACCGTCAAGGGCGCCATGGAGGCACTGGCAGCCGGTTTCGGCCTGCACTTCACCTACGAGCGCGAGACTGCGCCCTGGCTGCACCCCGGCATCAGCGCCGCTGTCTACTGCGGCGGCAAGCGTCTGGGCGTCTTCGGCAAGCTCTCCAATGAGATCAACGGCGAGCTGGAGATCGCAAAGGAACAGAAGGACAGCCAGAACATCTACCTCGGTGAGCTGGACTACGAGGCCCTGATGAGCTGCGTGGACGGCGAGCTGCGCTATCAGCCGCTCAGCCCCTATGCTGCCGTCAAGCGCGATCTGGCCCTCGTCTGCGAGGAACAGGTCACCTGCGGCGAGATCGAGGAGACCATCAAAAAGGCAAGCCCGCTCATCACCGACGTGAAGCTGTTCGATATCTATCGCGGCGCAAACCTCGGCGCGGGCAAGAAGAGCATGGCGTTCTCCCTGACGCTGTCCGACCCCAGCGCAGAAGTCTCTGCCGAACAGGTCGAGCGCGCCGTCAAAAAAGTGCTGGGCAACCTGAAGTTCAAGCTCGGCATCGAGATCCGCTGATTCAAAACAAGAAATAGAACAGGGCAAAGGCCGTCTGTGCAAGCTGCATGGGCGGCCTTTGCCTTTGTGCAAACATACCAATATTGTATGAAATCTGCGAAAAAAGAGAGTGCGCAAAAAACGCGCTGAAAGGTGGAATCAGGGCAAACCTGAAAAAACGGACGCCAAAATCCCCTATAATCCTATTGACATTCTATGGAAATGGGTTTATCATACGGCCAACGAAAAAAAATCAATGCAAAAAAGGAGGGGACAGGCATGGACTGGGACGTCATCGCAAGCTATCTGCCGCAGTACGAAAAAGCGGCGTGGCTGACGCTGCGGCTGGGTGTCATCGGCATCGTGTGGGCCATTGGCATCGGGCTGGTCTGCGCCGTGCTCCAATACGATAAAGTGCCGGTGCTGCGCCGCCTTGTGGGGGCATATATCCAGCTCAGCCGGAACACGCCGCTGCTGGTGCAGCTGTTCTTCATCTACTACGGCCTGCCGAAGGTGGGCATCAAGACCAACGCAGAGATCTGCGGCATCGCGGGTCTGGCGTTTCTGGGCGGCAGCTACATGGCCGAAGCCTTCCGCAGCGGGCTGGAGGCCATCGAGCCCATCCAGACCGAGAGCGCGTACAGCCTGGGCATGACCCGGCTGCAGACGCTGCGCTACGTCATCCTGCCGCAGGCGGTGTCCACCAGCGTGCCCGCCTTCATGGCCAACGTCATCTTCCTGCTCAAGGAGACCAGCGTCTTCAGCGCAGTCAGCCTGATGGACCTGATGTTCACCGCCAAAGACCTCATCGGCCTGTACTACAAGACGCCGGAGTGTCTGTTCCTGCTGGTGGTGTTCTACCTCATCATCCTGCTGCCGGTGTCGCTGCTGGGCAGCTGGCTCGAAAGGAGGGTGCGCTATGCCGGATTTGGGTCTTGAGGTCCTGTTCAAGGGCAAAAACCTCATCCGTCTGCTGGGCGGTCTGGGCGTGGCGCTCAAGATCAGCGCCGTGTCCGTCCTCATCAGCCTGCCGCTGGGCATCCTGCTGGGTGTGCTGATGACCTTCAAAAATCCCATCCTGAAAGCCATCCTCCGGGTGTATCTGGAGGTCATCCGCATCATGCCCCAGATGGTGCTGCTCTTTCTGGTCTACTTCGGCACCACCCGCACTTTCGGGTGGGACCTCTCCGGCGAGACCGCGTCGGTCATCGTCTTCGTGCTGTGGGGCACCGCCGAGATGAGCGACCTGGTGCGCGGGGCGTTGATCGCCATCCCGAAGCACCAGTACGAGAGCAGCGAGGCACTGGGCCTGAGCCGGGCACAGACCTACTGGTACATCATCGTCCCCCAGACCGTGCGGCGGCTCATCCCGCTGTCCATCAACCTCATCACCCGCATGATCAAGACCACCAGCCTTGTGCTGATGATCGGCGTGGTGGAGGTGCTCAAGGTGGCCCAGCAGATCATTGAGGCAAACCGCATGGCCAGCCCCAACGCCGCCTTTGGCATCTACCTGACGGTATTTTTGCTGTATTTCCTCGCTTGCTGGCCCATCAGCCTGCTGGCGGGCTATCTGGAAAAGAAATGGAAGTGACCCGGACATGTCAGAACCGATCTTGACCGTGGACCATCTGGTGAAAAGCTACGATGGTCAGACGAACATCCTGGATAACGTGAGCTTTGGCGTTCAGCCCGGCGAGGTCATCGTCGTGGTGGGGCCGTCTGGCTGCGGCAAGAGCACCCTGCTGCGCTGTCTGAACGGATTGGAGCCGGTGCAGGCAGGCCGGGTGCAGCTGGGCAGTGAGACCGTCGCCTACGGCGGCAAGAATCTGGCGGCCCTGCGCCAGCGCATCGGGATGGTGTTTCAGAGCTACGAGCTTTTTCCACATCTGACCGTGCTGGATAACATCCTGCTGGCTCCGACCAAAGTGCAGAAGCGCCCCAAAGCCGAGGTGCAGCAGGAGGCAGAAGCTCTGCTGGACCGCGTGGGCCTGCTGCAAAAGGCAAAAAGCTACCCGCGGGAGCTTTCCGGCGGCCAGAAGCAGCGCGTTGCCATCGTGCGGGCGCTGTGTATGCACCCCGAAATTCTGCTCTTTGACGAAGTGACCGCCGCCCTTGACCCGGAGATGGTCCGTGAGGTGCTGGATGTCATGCTTGACCTGGCCCGCGAGGGCAAAACGATGGTCATCGTCACCCACGAGATGCAGTTTGCCCGTGCCGTCGCGAACCGTGTGCTCTTTCTGGATGGAGGCCGCATCGTCGAGGAGGCCCCGCCCGCACAGTTCTTTGACCACCCGCAGACCGAACGTGCAAAGAAGTTTTTGAACACCTTCACGTTTGAGGCAGTGAAGTAACGGCGCACGCATTTTTCAGACTGAGAGGTTCCAAGCCAGCAACTGCAACTGTGTGCAGTTCAGATAAATCATATGGGAAAGTTATCATAAAGCAAAGGAGAACAAACGATGAAAACCAACAAGATCACCCGCCGTTCTTTCCTGCTGGGCCTGGGTGCCGCAGCAGCTGCCAGCGCACTGACCGCCTGCGGCGGTTCGTCCAGCTCCACGGCGGCTTCCGCTTCCAGTTCTGCCGCTGGTTCCGCTGCGGGCAGCGACACCGTTTACCGCACCCTCGATGAGATCAAGGCCGACGGCACCGTGAACATCGGCGTCTTCTCGGATAAGAACCCGTTTGGCTATGTGGATGAGAACGGCGAGTATCAGGGCTACGACGTCTACTTTGCCAACCGTCTGGGCGAAGACCTGGGCGTGGAGGTGAACTTCGTCTCCACCGAGGCTGCTAACCGCATCGAGTATCTGCAGACCGGCAAGGTGGACATCATCCTCGCCAACTTCACCGTTACCCCGGAGCGCGCCGAGGAAGTCGATTTCGCCCTGCCCTACATGAACGTTGCGCTGGGCGTCATCTCGCCGGACAGCAACGTCATCACCAGCCTGGACGACTGGAAGGCCGACGACCAGATGATCGTCATCTCCGGCACCACGGCGGAGACCTATCTGGTCAAGAACTACCCCAATATCCCGCTTCAAAAGTACGATTCCTACGCCACGGCCAAGAATGCACTGGAGAACGGCAACGGCGTGGCATGGGCCAACGACAACACCGAGGTCATTGCCTTCGCCAAGCAGAACCCCGGCTACACCGTCGGCATCCCCTCGCTGGGCAGCGCCGACACCATCGCCCCGGCTGTCAGCAAGGGCAACACCACCCTGCTGGACTGGATCAACGAGGAGATCGCCGCGCTGGCCGATGAGCAGTTCTTCCATAAGGACTACGAGGAGACCCTCGTGGATACCTACGGTGCCGACTACGAGGACGAACTCGTCGTCGAGGGCGGCGTCGTGAACGCATAAACTGAGCCAAAACAACAGCCCCCGTGCCAAAGCACGGGGGCTGTGTGCGTTCCGGGGAAAAGACTCACTCGACATCCTCATATTCCGGGGCGTTCTCTTCTTCGTCGAGGTCCTCGGCGTGGATGCGGTCATGCAGACGCTGGCGGAACTCCTGGGCAGGGATGCCGCTCTGGTTCGGGGTCAGGTCGGGGGCAGGGTTGCCGTCCGGCAGGTGGGCACCGAATGCAGGCACGAAGAAGAACTTGCGCACAACGAAGATGAGCGCGATGGCACCCACGCTGAGCAGGTTCTCAACAGCGGATTCGTGGCCGACCACCATGTGGCGGGCGATGGCGTAGAGCAGCACTTCCAGGCTGCTGCCGGGGCTGTGCTTAGCCAGCATCTTGATGAACTCGATGCCGATGACGATGTCCAGCGCACGTTCCAGAAATGTGCGGATCTCTGCATCGTTGCCGTCGAACAGCAGGCCGGGCATCCATTTCAGCAGCGGCACGATGCTGAACAGCAGGCCGATAAGGACCAGCCCGGAGAGAGTGATCTCCAGCAGGGTGGATGCCTGGATGATGTAGTTGCGCAGCGCGGTGCGGCCGTGGCTTTCCACAGGGTGGTTGTGGGGTTTGAGCATGGTTCATTCTCCTTCGCATCTTCACGTCTTGCGGCAGATCTGGCCGAGACCGCCAGACTTTTCTTCATTGTAGCAAAGAATGGAAACGAAGTCAAATGAATGGAACACGCAAGTAAAAATTATTGAGCGGCCACATAGCCGGACTTCTGGATGCAGGCGCGGCCTGCATCGGTGGAGAGCCAGTCGTAGACCTTGCGCTCCGGGGTGTCGGGGCCGGAATCCTGCCGGACTGCGGCATAAAACTCGTTGCACAGGGGGTAGCTCTCGTCCGCGATGGTGTCGGCCGCGGGGGTCACGCCGTCCACGGCCAGCAGCCGCAGGCCGGGCTTGGAGTACATCTCCGAGATGTAGTAGTAGACCGAGAAGCCGATGGCATTGGCCGCGTTGTTGTACTCGGCAATGTCGTCTACCAGCTCACCCATCATGGCAGGGGCCAGCTCGGTGGGGGCGTCCATCAGCTCGCCGCCCTGAATGAGCAGCTTCTGGAACAGGGTCTGGCTGCCGGAGTCCTCCCGGCGCTGGAAGGCCACGATGTCGGCATCCTCGCCGCCCACGTCCTTCCAGTTGGTGATCTTCCCGGCGTAGATGTCCCGGAGCTGCTGCCGGGTCAGGCTCTGGACGGGATTGTCCTCGTTCACGATGAAGACCAGCGCGTCCCGGCCAATGGCTTTCTGGTCCAGCGGGGCACCATCGGCCTTCAGCTCTTCCTTGACGGACTCCGGGGCCTCGTAGGCGATGATGAGCCGGGTGCCGTTCTCGGTGTCGCCGTAAAGGCCCAGGTTCCGCCAGGCCCAGGCGGTGGTGTTGGTGGTCACGGCGCTCTGGGCGGCTTCCAGCTCCATGCCGGTGGTGTCGGCCATGATCTGCGCAATGAGCGGGATGCAGGCCGTGGAGCCGTCGGTGACGGGAAACTCATCCTCGGTGAGGATGGGCGCTGCGGGCACTTCGCTGGCGGAAGAGGCAGGTGCTTCGGACGAAGCGGCACTCGATGCCGGTGCGCTGGAAGCGGCCTCTCCGCAGGCGGCCAGCAGCGCCGCCGTGGAGACGGCCCCCAGCCCCAGCAGGAAGGAACGGCGGGAAATTTTAGACTGTTTCATGGTGAAACCCTCCCTCAATAGAAGTAGTTGTTGGTCTCGTCGCTGGTGGAAGTGAAGATGCTCTGGCAGTAGATCCAGTTGCCCTCCACGTCCATCCAGCCGTAATCGAAGCCCTTGCGCGCCACGAAGACGCCCGCAGGCAGGGGCGCACTGCTGTTGTAGCGGGAATACTCGCCGCAGCTGCCCAGCCCGGCCAGAACGACCGCGCCGTCGCTGTCCAGCAGGTCGTACAGCCAGGTGCTGCCGGGGCCGCGGTAGCTGATGGAGAAATAGAAGTCGTCCTCCGTGGCAGCCACGGGCCAGAGATAGCCATCGAAGTCGTCGCCGTAGCGGGCGGTGAGGTCGGCCATCGAAAGGGTCTTGCTCAGCGTCGGCCCGGCGAGGGTCAGGGTGGTCACATCGTAGTTGTCGTTGTCGTACTGGCGCAGATTGACCCAGCCGCTGCCCTGGTCGTAGAGGTCGGTGCGGTGCAGCGTTTCCAGCGGCGCAACCGTCGTGTCGGTCCGGATGGCACCGGTGTCCATGTCGTAGACGCGGAGGGTGCCGTCCCTGGCGTAGATGTCCAGCGTGTTGGTGCCCAGGGCCATGTTGTAGAGGTCGAGGGTGTCGCCGGTGGTCAGGTCGTAGAGGAGGTAGCCGCCCTCCCGGTAGAGCACGGTCACGCCGGGCGCGTACCCGCTGATGGCGTTGTCAAATTCGCACAGCACGGTGCTGGTCATGTCGCTGACCAGATCCACGAGCTGATACTTGCCCTCGTCGGTCCGGAAGCTGGCAATGCCCGCGTGGAGATAGGTGACAAAGCCGCTCCGTTCCTCGCCGGTGGCCGCATTCAGCAGGGAAGTAGACTCCAGGCTCGTGCCGTCTTCGTTGTAGGTGTCGATCTCCACCCAGTCGGCGGGGGCCAGCGGGTCGTCGATCCCGGCGGAAAGGCTGTACAGCAGGCCGTGAAAGTTCTGGTAGACCACGGTGCCGTCCTTTTCCTGGATCTGAACGGCAGCATACTGGTAGAGGTCGTCGTTCTCTTCATCGGGCGCAGCATCGCCGGGGGCATAGAGGCCAAAGGCCAGCCGGTCGCCCGCCACAAGGCAGGTGTAGGCGTTTTCGGGCACGGGGTACTCAATGCCCGAAGCAAAGTCCAGCACCCGCACGTCGCCCGCTGCATGGTCGTGCAGGGGCGAATAGGCGAAGCTGGTGGGGGTGGTCAGAACGAGCACGCCGCCGGAAAGGCGGATATCGTATTCGCGGTCAAAGGTGTAGAGCGCCTCACCCGTCCGGTCGAAGATGCCGCTGCGCCGCCCGGCGGCGGTGTCCGGGTCAGACCAGGTGCAGACGAACCAGTTCGTCTCGCCGGTCTGGCTGTCGGTCAGCAGATAGGACGTTTCGCTGGCAGGGGACTGGTGCACCACCTTGTCGCCGCAGAGGATGGTGTTCCCGCCGAGGGAGTCATAGCTGGAGAAGAGCCGCAGCCTGCCGTCCCGCAGGGAGGAGGCGTCGTATTTAGGCGGTTCCTCCTCCTGCTGGGGGTGGGACACGGGCCGGGACGGCGTGGGCAGCAGCGAACAGGAGGTGAACACCCCCGCCGCCAGTGCCAGGCCCGCTGCCGCGCAGCCGATGCGGAGTAGATTCTGTTTCATAATGCAGTACCTCACAGGTCACAGGGACGAAATGCGGATGGGCTTTCCCATTTGATTATAATACGAAACACCCGGACATTCCATTGCATTGGAACATTTTGGTGTGGTTACAATTTGGTTACGACCGAAAGTTCAGTCGAAGTTTGCAAAAGCAGATGAAAAGCGGACGCTTTTTGGTCAAAGTGCTAAAGGAATGTCGAAATCCTTGTAAAAAATTACGACAAGTGGTATAATTTAACAAGACAAAAAGATCGATTTGTTTGTGAGAAAAACGTTTGGAGGGAATTATCATGAAAACTGTTGCACAGACTGTGATCGAAGCAGATCGTTTTTACACCATCGCTGCCCGCACCGGCAGCGTCATCGAGGCGGCTGCTTCCACGAAGAACGAGGAGACCGTTCGTCTGGGCAAATACGACCACAAGCCCGAACAGGAGTGGGCGTTCATCCGCGTAGGGGACGGTGTCTACCGCATCCGCAACCGCGCTTCCGGCAAGCTCCTCGACCTGATGATGACCGGCACCGCCAACGGCACCTGGCTGCATCTGTGGGAGGATGTGGGCGGCACGTCCCAGATGTGGACCGTGGAGCCTACCCCCGCCGGCACCGTCCGCCTGCGCTCTTCCTGGGCCAGCGGCAAGTGCATCGACACCGTGGGCATGGGCGTCTCCGACGGCGCACAGCTGCAGATCTGGCAGGAGACCGCCGGGGAAGACCAGCTCTGGACCATCTCCGAGGTGAAGGACCGCGCCAGCGCAAAGCGCGCTGCCAAAAAGGACGAGCCCGCCGCCGCTCCCGTTGAGGAAAAGGTCGAAGTCAAGGCAGAGGAGAAGCCCGCAGAAGCCGCTCCTGCGGTCGAGGCCCCCAAGGCGGAAGAAGTCAAGGCAGAGCCGGTCAAGGCGGAAGAGAAGCCCGCAGAGACTGCTCCTGCTGTTGAGGCACCCAAGGCCGAGGAAGTCAAGGCCGAACCGGCCAAGGTAGAGGCAAAGCCCGCAGAAAAGGCTGCCCCCGCAGCAGTCAAGGCTCCGGTCAAGAAGCCTGCTGCCCGGAAGACCAGCCGCGCCGCCCGCAAGAAGGCTGCTGCAAAGAAGTGACCCTCTCAGGCATCGCGCAGCGATGCCAGCTCCCCCAAAGGGGGAGCCTTTGGCAGGTCGGGCAACTCCTGCTGAATGATGAAGGCATTCTGATATCGTAAACGAAAGTGCTCCGCTGTCAAGACCAGCGGCATCTGTACCATGCTCTGACAAAGAGCAATGGGAATGATGCTGTGAATCGAAACAGCGGAGCGCTTTTGTTTATGGTTTTATGGGGCTTTGTTCATTTCAGCACAGTCAAAACCGGCTCGCCAGTGGCTCCCCCTCTGGGGGAGCTGTCTGCGCAGCAGACTGAGAGGGGATCACACGTTCATCATGCTGCGCTGCGCGGCGGCACGGAACTGGAGAGCTGCTGCGATGAAGCCCTTGAACAGGGGATGCGCGCGGTTGGGGCGGCTCTTGAACTCCGGGTGGAACTGGGCACCCAGATGGAAGGCGCGGCCCGGCAGCTCCACGGTCTCGACCAGACGGCCGTCGGGGCTGGTGCCGGAAATGACCAGACCCTTTTCCTCCATCTCGCTGCGGAAGTCGTTGTTGAACTCGTAGCGGTGGCGGTGGCGCTCCCAGATCTCCGGTTCGCCGTAGCACTCGGCCATCTTAGTGCCGGGCTTGACGGTGCAGGGGTATTTGCCCAGGCGCATGGTGCCGCCCTTGGGGATGTTGCCCTGCTGGTCGGCCATCAGCGCGATGACATTGTGCTGGCCGTCCGGGGTGAACTCGCTGGAGTTCGCATCGGCGTAGCCCAGCACATTGCGGGCAAACTCCATGACCATGATCTGCATGCCCAGGCAGATGCCGAAGTAGGGCACATGGTTCTCGCGGGCGTACTGTGCGGCCTGGATCATTCCCTCGATGCCGCGGTCACCGAAGCCGCCGGGCACGATGATGCCGTCCACATCGGTAAAGGCTTCCTTGCAGGCGGCCTGGTCGGTCAGGTCTTCGCTCTCGACCCAGCGGATCTCCACCTGGCTGTCGTTCTCAAAACCGGCGTGGTAGAGGCTCTCCATGACGGAGAGGTAGGCATCGTGCAGCTTGACATACTTGCCCACCAGTGCGATGGTGCAGGTCTTGCTGCGGGTGGCGATGCGGGAGACCACCTGCTTCCACTCGGTCAGGTCGGCAGGGGGGACGTCCAGCTTCAGCTTCTTGACCACCACATCGTCCAGACCGTTGGTGTGGAGCATCAGCGGGCACTGGTAGAGGCTGGGCATGGTCAGGTTCTCGATGACGCACTCCGGCTTTACGTTGCAGAAGGTGCTGATCTTGCGGCGGATGTCGCCGCCCACGCTGCCGTCGGCACGCAGGATGATGATGTCGGGGTTGATGCCCATGCCCTGCAGCTCCTTGACGGAGTGCTGTGCAGGCTTCGATTTGTACTCGTCCGAGCCGGAGATGTAGGGCACCAGCACGACGTGGATGTAGCAGCAGTTGTCGCGGCCCTGCTCCAGGCCCACCTGACGGATGGCCTCCAGGAAGGGCTGGCTCTCGATGTCGCCGGTGGTGCCGCCGATCTCGGTGATGACCACATCAGCCTCGGTGGAGGAGGCCAGGTTGTAGATGTAGCTCTTGATCTCGTTGGTGATGTGGGGGATGATCTGGACGGTCTGGCCCAGGTATGCGCCCTGGCGCTCCTTGTTCAGAACGTTCCAGTAGACCTTGCCGGTGGTCAGATTGGAGTATTTGTTCAGGTTCTCGTCGATGAAGCGCTCGTAGTGGCCCAGGTCGAGGTCGGTCTCGGTGCCGTCGTCGGTCACGAAGACCTCGCCGTGCTGCAGCGGGCTCATGGTGCCGGGGTCCACGTTCACATAGGGGTCGAGCTTCTGGCTGGCGACCTTCAGGCCGCGGCACTTGAGCAGGCGGCCCAGCGAAGCGGCCGTGATGCCTTTGCCCAGACCGGAGACGACGCCGCCGGTGACGAAGATGAATTTTGCCATAAAAATGGTCCTCCTCTATCTCGTTTGATTCTGATACTTTTCCCAGAAGCTCCCTTTGGCACCGCGCAGGCGATGCCGCCGCCCTCCCAGAGGGGGGCTGTCTGCGAAGCAGACTATGGGGAGCTCGTTTTCCGACATAAAATTATAATCCTAATCCTCGTAAGAATCAAGGATTTCTTGTGCGATCTCGGCACGGTCGCGCCGGGTGTCCATGGCCCGCTTTTCGATCAGGCGATGGGCGTCGGCCTCGGTCATGCCTTCCCGCTCGATGAGGCAGCATTTGGCGCGGCTGACCAGACGCACCTGCGCGATCTTTTCCTGCATCCTGGCGTTTTCCTGCCGCAGGCGCAGCAGGCGGTGGTTGCTGGCTGCTGCCATGTGGATGGCCTGCAAAAACAGCGTGTTCGAGAACGGCTTGCTCAAAAGCAGCACGCCCTCGTCGCTCATGGAACCCAGCAGCTGATCGGCCGCAGCGGCCTTGGCCAGAAGCATCACGCCCGCGTCGGTCTTTTCCACGGCGGCAGCGCACAGCTCATGGCCAAACTCATCGGGCAGCGGCGCGTTGACCACGATGAGCTCAAAATCCGATTCTAACATCCTGCGCCGGGCCTCGGCTCCGCTTGGCACGATCAGAGGCCGGGGGTATCCCAGCTCCGCCAGCCGTGCCGAGATATACTCGTTTGAGCTGGCTCCGGCGCTGACGATCAGAGCACGTCCCATTCGGAATCGCTCCTTTCCTTTTCCCTCTCTTTTTCCGGTAGCTTACCGCTCAGATGGCGTTGAAGTAGTGGATGCGCTCGTACTCCGCCGGGTCGGCGGCATTCTTCAGGGCAGCGCAGCGCTTCAGTTCCTCCTCGTAGTAGCGGTGAGAGAGCTCCTCCGGCAGCACGGCGCGCAGGAAGTCACTCTCCTGCGCGGCCTGCACGGCTTCTTCCAGAGTGGAAGGCAGCTTTTCCAGCCCAAGGCCAGCGGCCACGGCGGGGTCGAACAGATTCTTGTTGATGGGGGCCTGCAGTTCCAACCGGCGCTCAATGCCGTCCAGACCGGCGGCCAGGATGAGGCCGATGGCCAGATACGGGTTGCAGGCGGGGTCCGGGCTGCGCAGTTCCATGCGGCAGTTGTCGCCCTGCACCTGCGGGATGCGCACGAGCTGGCTGCGGTTCTGGCGGCTCCAGCTCACGTATTTGGGGGCCTCGTCGCTGCCGAAGCGGAGGTAGCTGTTGGGCAGGGGATTGGTGAAGACGGTCAGCGCGCGGCTGTGTGCCAGCACACCCGCCATAAAGCTGCCCGCGATGCTGTCGGGCGCGATGTCGCCCTCGAACAGGTTCCGTCCGTCCATGTAGAGCGAAAGGTTGATGTGCAGCCCGCTGCCGGCCTGGTCGGCCAGAGGTTTGGGAAGGAAGCTGGCATGGATGCCGCTGCGCATGGCCACGGCCCGCACGATCTGCTTGAACATCATCACGTTGTCGGCGGTCTTGAGTGGGCCTGCATAGTGGCAGTCGATCTCGTTCTGGCCGTTGCCGCTCTCGTGGTGGCTGTGCTGGGGGCTCATGCCCATCTGCTCCATGGTCAGGCAGATGTCGCGGCGCAGGTTCTCGCCTGCGTCCAGCGGGGCCACGTCGAAGTAGCCGCCGAAGTCGATTGGGACGCGGGTGGGGCGGCCATGGTCATCGTTCTCGAACAGATAGAACTCGCACTCGGCCCCCACGTTGCAGGTTAGCCCCAGCTTGCGGAAGCGGCGGCTCATCTGGCGCAGGAACCCCCGGCAGTTGCCGCCAAAGGGGTCGCCGTCCGGCCGTTCCACGTCGCAGAAGAACTGCATCACCCGGCCTTCGGTGGGGCGCCAGGGCAGGATGGTCACGGTGGAGAGGTCGGGCCGGAGCACCAGGTCGCTCTCTTCCACCTTCATGAACCCGGCAATGGAGCTGCCGTCGAAGCAGACGCCGTCCTCCAGCGCCTTGGGCAGGTCCCCGGCCAGCACGGCGATGTTCTTCTGTGTGCCGAAGATGTCGCAGAAGGCGAACCGCACGAATTTGACGTTGTTGTCCTCCACAAAATCCAGGATATCCTGTTGGGTCGTATAGCTCATAAGGATGATCTCCTCTCAAGAAAAACGCCTAAAGGCCTGCCCTCGCAAAAGAGCAGGTCTTTAGGCTGGTGTAAGAAATAGGAAAAGGAGAATGGCGAATGAAGTTCGACAGCCTAAGATGCTTTATGAAATGCGCTGGTAGATCAGACGTAGTAGAGCATCTTGCTGTAGCTGGGCAGAGGCCAGTAGTCCTCGCCGCAGATGGTCTCGGCATCGTCGGCTGCGGCGCGCAGGGCGTCCATTGCCGGGATCACGTTGTCGTGGAAGGCCACAGCCTTCTCGCTCTCGCTGGTCAGAGCCTCGGCAGCGTCCACCACATCCTGCAGCACGTCGATGGCGTCGCTCATGGCGTCGGCATCGGCGCTCAGCTTGGTCAGGGTCTTGGTCTCGCTGCGGACACTGAGCGCCTCGCTGACGGCCAGCTTGGTGGCAGCGGTGTTGGCGACCTCGCTCATGTAGGAGTTGACGGCCGGCAGCAGCTGCTTGCGGGCCATTTCGAGCATGGTCAGCGCCTCGATGTTGATGATCTTGGCGTAGTGCTCCATCTCGACTTCGTAACGGCTCTCCATCTCCACCTTGGTCAGGACGCCGAAGTCCTCCATCAGCTGGATGTTCTTCGGGTCAACGAGGGCGGGCAGAGCAGCCGGGGTGTTCTTCTTGTTGGGCAGGCCGCGGCGGGCAGCTTCTTCTTCCCACTCGGCGGTGTAGCCGTTGCCGTTGAAGATGACGCGGCGGTGGTCGCGGATGGTCCGCTTGACCAGAGCGATGGCGGCGGAGGTGAAGTCCTCAGCACCCTCCAGTTCGTCAGCGTAGCCCTTCAGCTCCTTGGCGACGGCAGTGTTCAGGATGGTGTTGCAGTCACTCAGGTTCTCAGCAGAACCGGGCATACGGAACTCGAACTTGTTGCCGGTGAAGGCGAAGGGAGAAGTGCGGTTGCGGTCGGTGGTGTCCTTGCTGAACTTGGGCAGAACATCCACGCCCAGATCCATCTTCATCTTGGTGGGGCCGGCGTAGGGAGAATCGGATGCGATGGCGTCGATGACGGCTTCCAGCTCCTCGCCCACGAAGATGGAGATGATGGCCGGAGGTGCCTCGTTGGCACCCAGACGGTGATCGTTGCCGGGGGTGGCGACGGAGGTGCGCAGCAGATCTGCGTACTCATCGACTGCCTTGATGACAGCGGCCAGGAAGACCAGGAACTGCAGGTTCTCCATGGGAGTGTCACCGGGGTCCAGCAGGTTCTCGTGGGTGGTGCTCATAGACCAGTTGTTGTGCTTGCCGCTGCCGTTCACGCCCTCAAAAGGCTTCTCGTGCTGCAGGCAGACCAGACCGTACTTGGGTGCGATCTTCTTCATCAGCTCCATGGTCAGCAGGTTGTGGTCGATGGCAACATTGGTGGTGTCGAAGATGGGGGCCAGCTCATGCTGGCAGGGAGCCACTTCGTTGTGCTTGGTCTTGGCGGGGACGCCCAGCTTCCACAGCTCGACGTCCAGTTCCTTCATGAAAGCGGAGACTTCGGGGCGGATGACGCCGAAGTAATGCTCTTCGAGCTCCTGACCCTTGGCAGAGGGAGCACCGAACAGGGTGCGGCCGGTCAGGATCAGGTCCTGACGTGCCTCGTAGTCTTCCTTCTTGACGAGGAAGTACTCCTGCTCCGGGCCGACCGTGGTGGACACATAGTCCACATCCTTGCCGAACAGCTTCAGGATACGGATGGCCTGATTGGACAGCGCGTTCATGGAACGCAGCAGAGGAGTCTTTTTATCCAGCGCCTCGCCGGTGTAGCTGACGAAGGCGGTGGGGATGCAGAGCACATCATCCTTGACGAAGGCGTAGCTGGTGGGGTCCCATGCGGTGTAGCCGCGGGCCTCGCAGGTAGCGCGCAGGCCGCCGGAGGGGAAGGAGGAAGCATCGGGTTCGCCGCGCACCAGCTCCTTGCCGGAGAACTCCATGATGGCGGTGCCGTCACCCACGGGGGAGACGAAGCCATCGTGCTTCTCGCTGGTGATGCCGGTCAGCGGCTGGAACCAGTGGGTGTAGTGGGTAGCGCCCAGCTCCATGGCCCAGCGCTTCATCACGCTGGCCACGACGTTGGCCACCTCAATGTCCAGCGGAGCACCCTTGTGCAAGGTGCGTTCCAGGCTCTTGTAAGTCGCGCTCGGCAGGCGCTCCTTCATCACATGTTCGTTGAAGACCTTGCTGCCGTAGATTTCCATAACATTTGCTGCCATAAATCCTACTCCTTACTTGATCTTGTTTCTTTCCACACATCGCAAAAACCCATCCACGCCGATGCGTTTTCACGCGAAAGCTTGCTTAAACAAAACGACGCTGCGAGTCAGGAGGTGACCCACAGCGCCGTTGCTGTCTATGGCATGATTATAGCTTACAGGGCAAAAAAAGGCAATAGACAAAACTGACGATTCTGCACAAACACGCTCTCGTTTTTTTGGAGATTTGCGCGCTTGGTATGACTTTTAGATGACCTGGAACAGGAAAAACTTCAGGTAGTTCGTTTCCGGGACGCCCCAGAGGATGGGGTGGTCGGGGGCCTGCTGGCGGACTTCGATCTGCCGCAGCTGGCGGTGGGCGTCTTTTGCCGCCGCCTTGAGCATCTTGATGAACAGCTCCTCGGTGGCAAAGTGTGAGCAGCTGGCCGTGGCCAGATAGCCGCCGCGGGGCAGCAGCTTCATGGCGCGGTAGTTGATCTCCTTGTAGCCGCGCATAGCGTTCTCGACGGTGCGGCGCGCCTTGGTGAAGGCGGGCGGGTCGAGAATGATGAAGTCGTAGGGGTGGCCCTCCTTTTCCAGCCGGGGCAGCAGCGCGAAGGTGTCCTCGCAGAGGAAGTCCATGTTGTCGAGGCCGTTGCGTTCGGCGTTCCGCTGGGCCATGGCGATGGCATCGGCGCTGATGTCGGCAGCGGTGACGCGGGCGGCCCCGCCCCTGGCCGCGTTCAGCGCAAAGCTGCCGGTGTGGGTGAAGCAGTCCAGCACCGTGTGCCCGGCGGCGATGCGGGCCACGGCGCGGCGGTTGTATTTCTGGTCGAGAAAGAAGCCGGTCTTCTGGCCGTTCTCGAAATCAACGTGGTAAAAAACGCCGTTTTCGCAGATCTCGGTCTGGGTGGAAGCGGGGTGGGTCTCGCCGGGCAGCTCGAACCAGCCCTTGTTCTGCGCCAGCCCTTCCTTGGCACGCAGTGCCTCATCGTTCCGCTCGTAGATACCGTCGATGGTCTGGCCGTCGGCCCGCAGCACTTCTGCCAGAAGGGGGAAGAGGAGGGGCTTGAGTTTTTCCATGCCGACGCTGAGGGTCTGGGTGACGAGGATATTCTGGAACCGGTCCACCGTCAGGCCAGGGAACTGGTCGGCCTCGCCGAAGATGACCCGGCAGGCCGAGAGGTCGTCCGGTTCTAGAACGGTCTTGCGGTAGTTCCAGGCATACTCCACCCGGCGGCGCCAGAAGTCAGCGTCGAAGGTATCGTTGGCGTTGCGGGAGATGAGCCGCACCCGGATCTTGCTCTGGAGCGAGAGAAAGCCGGTGCCGAGGTAGGCCCCCTTGGGGCTTACCACATCGGCCAGCGTGCCGTTCTCCGGCGTGGTCTCCGGTGCTTCGAGGATGTCGTTCTCGTATACCCACGGGTGGCCGCCCACCAGCAGACCCTCGGCGTGTTTGTTGACTTTGTAGATGGGATAGTTGCGGGTCGATTTCATAGAAACTCCTTGTGTTTGAGATACGACAGGCTGAGCGGGGCGGCTGTATTGCAGAGGTGCGCTCTCCGCCGTACGAGGAAAATGCTCCCGGCGATGCGGCCCGCTTTCAGCGCTGTATTTTTTGATTCAGATCCTCTTTATAATATCATAAAACCGTGTTAGAATAAATACAAAATCCAACAGAAATGAGGGCAAGGCAATGGAAATCGAACGCAAATGGATGGTGAACGGCTGGCCGGAGGGAGCGGGTTTCCCGGAGATGCCGCTGCAAGAGGAATTTGCGATGCGGCAGGGGTATATCAGCGTCCGTCCAACGGTCCGCATCCGGGAGGAGGCCCGGACGGGCGGCAGCACCGACTATATCCTCTGCTTCAAATCCGGCGGCGGGCTGGCGCGGGAGGAGATCGAACGCTCCATCGACAAAGCATTGTTTGACGATTTAGAGACGAAGATCATCGGCAGACCGCTCATTCCGAAGATCCGCCGCAGTTACCTGCTGCCGGACGGACTGGTGCTGGAAGTGAACCATGTGGACGAAGGCCAGCCCACCGAGTTCTGGTACGCCGAGGTGGAGTACGATTCGGTCGAACAGGCGCGCGGGTGGGACCCGGCGTCCTGCGGTCTGGCGGACTACCTGAACGATGACGTCACCGACCAGCCCGGCCAGAGCATGGGCGAATACTGGGTGCAGACCCGCCTGTGAATGCAAAAAGAGAACCGCCGCGGCGGTTCTCTTTTTGTCTGCGCTTATTTCTTGTGGTACTTGCGGCCCTCTTCCTCGTAGGCAGGTTCGCAGGTCAGGTAGATGCCCAGCTTCTTCACGGTGTCGTCGTCCACGCTGGACAGGATGACCGTGGAGTGCATGTCGCAGCCCTTCAGCTTGGAGAGCTGGTGCAGGGCCATCGCAGCGGTGGGGTTGGTGGCAGCGGAGCTTGACAGCGCGATGAGGATCTCATCGGTGTGCAGGCGGGGGTTCTTGCTGCCCAGATAATTGGTCTTGAGGGTCTGGATCGGCTCGATGGCGGCCGCAGAGACGAGGTCCATTTCCTGGTCGATGCCGGCCAGCTTCTTCAGCGCATTGAGCAGCGCCGAGGCGGCTGCACCCAGCAGCGGGCCGGTCTTGCCGGTGATGACGGTGCCGTCCGACAGCTCGATGGCGGCGGCCGGTGCCCCGCCGGTCTTCTCCGAGACGGCGTGAGCGGCCTGCTCCACGGGGCGGCTGCCCAGCGTAAGGCCTGCCTGGTTCATCAGAAGTTCCAGCTTGTAGACCTCGCTCTGGACCTGTGCGCCGTTCTTGAGCGCACACAGAGACTTGAAGTACCGGCGGACGATCTCGTTGCAGGAGGCCTCGCAGCAGACGGCATCGTCCACGATGCAGTTGCCTGCCATATTCACGCCCATGTCGGTGGGGGAGTGGTAGGGGCTCTTGCCTGCGATCAGCTCGAACATCGCGTTGACCACCGGGAAGATCTCAATGTCGCGGTTGTAGTTGACGGCAGTCTTGCCGTAGGCTTCCAGATGGAACGGGTCGATCATGTTCACATCGTTCAGGTCGGCGGTGGCGGCCTCGTAGGCCAGGTTCACCGGGTGCTTGAGCGGGATGTTCCAGATGGGGAAGGTCTCGAACTTGGCATAACCGGCCTTGACGCCCCGCTTGTACTCGTGGTACAGCTGGGACAGGCAGGTGGCCATCTTGCCGCTGCCGGGGCCGGGGGCCGTGATGACCACCAGCGGGCGCTCGGTCTCGATGTACTCGTTGCGGCCATAGCCCTCGTCGCTCACGATGCGGGCCACGTCGTTGGGGTAGCCGGGGATCTTATAATGACGGAAGGTCCGGATGCCCAGACCGTTCAGCCGCTTTTCAAAGGCTTCCACTTCGGGTGCGGCCGTGTACATGGTCACGCAGACGCTGCCCACGAACAGCCCCCGCTCCTGGAAGGCGTCGATGAGGCGCAGCACGTCCAGGTCGTAGGTGATGCCGTAGTCGCCGCGCACCTTGCTGCTCACGATGTCTTCGGCACTGATGACGATGACGATCTCGGCCTGATCCTTCAGCTGCAGCAGCATCTGCAGCTTGGAGTCCGGCTGGAAACCGGGCAGCACGCGGGAGGCGTGGTAGTCATCGAACAGCTTGCCGCCGAATTCCAGATACAGCTTGTTGTCGAACTGTGCGATCCGCTCGCGGATGTGCTCGGACTGCATCTGCAGGTATTTGTCGTTGTCAAATCCTTTTTTCATTCGTTGCTCCTATTCCTCGAAGAAAACCCGCAGCGGCAGCCAACACCGTTCCGGCCGCCGGGGCGTTTTTAACACATGAAATCAGTATACCATATCAAGCCCGGCAGCGCAATGAAAAAATCCCTGTCAAACCGCGTTTCGCTGCAAAAATTCCCGCACCGCCTGCCCGATGGGAACGGGCAGCAGTGCGGGAGGTGCATCATTTCAGGGAGGAAGGGTGCTTACAGCGTCAACTGAAGGGCCTGCATGGAGGCGGTATCGGGGTCGAACAGGCCGCTCAGCGGGCCGTCCTTCTGGCTGGCGTGAATCTGCGCCACATTGCGGGAAACGGCGGCCACGGCGTTCTGCTGGACTTCGGTGCACTGGACCAGCGCGCAGCCGTCGAACTGGCAGTGCTTCGCAATCTCATCCGGCAGAAGGGCCGGGTCGAGCCGGACCATGGCGCAGTCCACACAGGCGATGCCATCCGGGTACTGTGCCAGCAGATCGGGAGTCAGGGTCAGCTTGGGCAGGCCGCTGAACAGGTGACCGGACAGGACCCGCAGCTCGTCGTATGCGAGGTCGGGGATGGCACAGAACGTCTCTTCGGCTTCCTGCGGCAGGGTCACGGTGCCGCTGGCGTGGAAGAATTCCAGTTTGCCCAAAGCCGCGATGCAGTCGGCGGAGACGGTCACGTCACCCAGCACGTAGAGCTTAGTACCATACCGGCGCAGGGCCGCAGCGGTCAGGTCGAGGTCGTCATCCACCACGGCGGTGCCGTCGGGCAGGATCACCAGCTCGGTATCCTCGGTGAAGAGCGGGGCCAGCGTCTCGGCCAGCGATTCGGCCAACACCGCCTTGGGCGCGGCGAAGCGGCAGCCCTTTGCAGCCAGCGCGGCGGCATCCAGCTTCGGGTCCACGGCGACGAAGAGCCGCTCGTTCCAGTACAGCCGCTCCTGTGCCCGCAGCAGGAAGGCACGGTCCAGCTTGACGGAACGGCCGCTCAGCACCACGGCCTCGTCCGGGTAGATCACCAGCTTGCCGTTGACGGTGGCCGCCTCGGTGAACAGCGCCGCGAGCGAGGCCGGGCAGGTCGCTTTTCCGTTCACGACCAGCGCTTCGTACTGGCGCAGGGTCTCGGCGGCGTCGGGCAGGACGGTGACTTTGCCGTTGATGACGAGTACCTGCTTTGCCTCCGGCTTGGAGGCGGCGCTCAGGGTGGTCTTGCCGTTGGTCACGCTGGCGCGGATGTCCGCGTCGTCCGGCAGATTTTTGCACAGCACGGTGTTCAGCTTGACATTATACTGGCTCAGCAGGGCCTGGGCGCGGGGGTTGGTCAGGGTGATGACCGCGTTCAGCGAAATGTCCTCGTAGGCAGAAAGCGTCTCTTCGGTCAGGCGGCGCAGGTCGAGCACGATGGCGTTGGCATTCAGTTTCTTTTTCATGGTTCAATCCTCCGTAAGGTTCGTTTTCAGCAGATGGCGTGTCTGGGAAAGGCGGCGGCGGACGGTTCCGGGCGGCAGCTCGAACAAGCGGCTCAGCTCGGCGGACGTATAGCCCTCGTCGTAGCGCAGGGTGAAGAGCAGGCGGTCCAGTTCGGAGAGTTGATCCAGCACGGTGCCCAGTTCCACCGAGCCAAGGGCAGACGTGGCCGTCTCATCGGCGGAGTCGTCACCGTCCGGCGGCAGCAGGGAGGTGAGCAGGGCTTCTTCCTTGGCCGCCCGGCGGACCTGGTCGCAGTAGAGGTTCCGCGCTGCGGCAAACAGCCAGGCCTTGCACTGGCGCTCGGTGAACGTATCGATTAAGGTGCGGTTCTGCAGCGCCCGCAGAAAGACTTCCTGGGTCAGATCCTCGGCGCGGGCCTCGTCCCGGCAGAGCTTGTAGCAGAAATGTTCCAGCCGGTCCCAGAAGGTCTCGTACAGCAGCTCCCACATGGGGCTTCCTCCTTTCTTGCATCGTTCTGCCTGTTAGACGAACGGCAGGGGAAAAGTGTTCGGAAAAAAGAAAAAGAGATTGCGGAACTCCCCCAGTCACCTGACGGTGACAGCCCCCTCGGAGAGGGGGCCTAAAGCCTCCCTCATTGAGGGAGGTGGCATCGCGCAAGCGATGACGGAAGGAGTTCAGCAATCTCTCAATTATTTAATTTCAATGCTTGGCTTCCAATTTTTCAATGTCCTCTTCCAGCTCCTCGATGTCTTCCTTGAGGAACATCAGGCAGAAGCTCACGGCCAGCAGCAGGCAGGAGAACCAGATCGCCTTTGCGCCGCAGAACCCCAGCGCCACGCTGCCCAGGCCTGCGCCCAGCGCGAACAGGAGGATGATGGCGAAATAGTGGAAGGCTTTGCTCCGGGCGGCGCGGTTGCCTGCGACAAGCCAGCTGCACAGCGAATCCATGCCGCTGCGCAGGTTGCCGATGCACATGGTGCTGGCAAAGGCGTAGCCGTTCACCTTGCGGAACGCCTGCACCTGCATCGCGCAGGCAAACGAGACCAGCGCGTTGGCCACCAGATTCCACTCCTGCGGGAAGAAGCCGACCACGAACAGCATCACGATCTCACACAGCACCACCAGCTGCCGCCAGTGGAGCCGCTGCATCTGCTGGAATTTCTGGCGCAGCAGTTCCGCCGTGAACACGCCCAGCGCAAAGAAGCACAGCGGCACCAGATAGTGCAGCACCGCACTCCAGTCGCCCTCGAACAGCTTTACGCTGCACAGCACGATGTTGCCGGTCTGTGCATTGGCAAACACCTTGCCGCGATACAAATAGGTATAAACGTCCTGCAGGCCGCCGGAGACCGACAGGAACATGGCGGTGCAGAACGCTTCGGACATCTGCCCATTGCGGGACAGTTTTCGACTGATGGACACGGAATGGTTCCCCCTCTTTACAAGTTCCCGTCTATGATAGCGCATTTTGGAGGATTTGTCAAAATTCTGGTGGCATTTTTGGCGGATTCGACCATGTAAAACGAACATGGCAACCATGTTTTGCAAAGGAACGCCGATTGTGCTACAATAAGACTGATTCTGGAACCAAAAGGAGAAATTCTCATGCCGAACATCGTCGAGATCACCGATTTCCATGCGCCGGAGCTGGACCCCTACGCCCGCCTGACGCAGAACCAGCTGCGCTGCCGGCTGGAACCCGAAAAAGGCATCTTTATCGCCGAGAGCCCCAAGGTGATCTCCCGCGCACTGGACGCCGGGTATGAGCCGGTCTCGCTGCTGATGGAGCGCAGACAGATCACCGGCCCGGCGGCGGAGATCCTGACCCGCTGCGGCGATGCCCCGGTCTACACGGCGGACCGGGAGCTGCTGGCCGGGCTCACCGGGTTTGAGCTGACGCGGGGTGTGCTCTGCGCCTTCCGCCGCCCGGCCCCCCGCAGCGCCGAGGAGCTGTGCAAAGCGGCCCGCCGCGTCGCGGTGCTGGAAGGCATCGTTGACTCCACCAACGTGGGTGCCATCTTCCGCAGTGCGGCAGCGCTGAACATGGACGCAGTCCTCATCAACCCCTCCTGCTGCGACCCGCTGTGCCGCCGCGCGGTGCGGGTGAGTATGGGCACGGTGTTTCAGGTGCCCTGGGCCCAGCTGGGCGAGACGCCCGCCGACTGGCCCGGACAGGGGCTGGCCCGCCTCCGCGCCATGGGCTTCAAAACGGCAGCCATGGCTCTGAGCGACCGCTCGGTCCCCATCGACGACGAAGCGCTGGCCGCAGAGCCGAAACTTGCCATCGTGCTGGGCACCGAGGGCGACGGTCTGGCCCATGCCACCATCGCCGCCTGCGATTACACGGTCAAGATCCCCATGTCCCACGGCGTCGATTCGCTCAATGTCGCCGCCGCCAGCGCCGTCGCATTCTGGCAGCTGGGTCGATAAGAAAAAGAAACGGCCGAAAGGCCGTTTCTTTTTTGCACTTAGTCGGCATCCGAATGCGCGGCGCTGGCAGTGCGGATGACATCCAGCGCTTCGGATGCGATGGGGGAGGGCACGGCTGCCGGGCGGCTGAGGTAGTAGCCCTGCAGCAGGTCCACGCCCAGGTCGATGACCTTGCGCAGCTGGACCTCTTCCTCAATGCCTTCGGCGAGGATCTGCATACTGCGGGCGTGGGCGTAGGCCACGATGTTCGAGACGATCTGCTGCTTGTCGAGATCCTTCTCGATGCCGCGGATGATGGAGAGGTCGATCTTGATGTACCGGGGCGACAGTTCCAGCAGATTGAGCTCGTTGCTGTAGCCGGTGCCGTAGTCATCCAGCGCGAAGGCACCGGAGAAGCCCGGAATGTTCCGCTTCCGCTCCAGACATGCGCGGTCCAGGTCTTCCTGTTCGGTGATCTCCACGACGAGCTGTTTGAGCAGGTCGGGGTAGCGGCGGTGATATTCCTGGATGTCCGCATCGTTCAGGTCCACATTGGCGATGGAGTTGACGAAGAGCAGGGCGTCCTTTCGGATGAGGCCCCGGCTCTGCAGCTTCTCGAATGCCTCGCTGGAATGGAACATGGTGATCCGCTCGATGTCGTACAGGCGGTCCAGCTCGTGGGCCAGCGCCATCACCTGCGAAGGCGAGGTGAGGGTGGGCGTGTTCACCCGCATCAGCGCCTCGTAGGCCACCACCCGCCCGGTTTGTGCGCTGAAGATGGGCTGGAAGTAGTAGTACACCTGCTCTTCCCGCAGCAATTGCAGGAACTCGCGCTGGGTCTGGGCGGCATACTCCTCGCGGTGGTAGACGCCGATGTCAAAATCGCCCACCTGCCCCTTGCGGGACTGCTTGACCTGATACATGGCGAAGTCGGCGTATTTTTTCAGGGTCTTCAGGTCTTTGCCGTCCTCCGGGTACCAGGCCACGCCGCCGGAGATGCTGATGTTCAGTGTTTTGCCGTTGGGCAGGGTGGAGCAGCTGGCCCGCAGGGCGGCGCTCAGCTTGTCCAGCTCGGCGCGGATGGCGTCTTGCGTGTCGTACCCGTAGAACAGCAGCAGGAACTCGTCGCCGGACAGGCGGGAGCAGACGGTGTTCTTTGGGGCGTTGGCGGCGAAGCACTGGCCGGTCTGGTGGATGTACTGGTCGCCCCAGTCGTGGCCGTAGGTGTCGTTGATCTGCTTGAGGTTGTCCAGATCCATCATCAGCAGAGCCGAGCAGTGCAGCTGGGCCGGGTGGGCAAAGAGGTCGGCGCAGACCCGGTTGAACGCCTGACGGTTGTACAGCCCGGTGAGGATATCGTAGTCGCGCTCCCGCTCGATGCGCTGCTGCTCCAGCGTGGGGATGGTCACGTCTTCGAGCAGGCCCACCTCCGAGGCGGTCTCGCCGCAGATGCGGGTCACACGGAGGATCACATACCGCACCCCGTCCTCTTTCTGGACGAGGAAGACGGAGTTGCCTGCATCCGTGGTGCGGTAGAGGCTGGAATGCGCGATCCGGGAGAGGGCGTTGCGGAAGCTGCGGGGCGTGAGCGGCTCCGGGGTGGCCAGCCCCAGCATCTGGAAGAAGTTGTCGGTGGCAAAGACACTGTCGCTGCGCAGCTCGTAGCCGCCCAGCTCCACCGTGGCCATCTCCATGATCCGCAGAAAGCGGGTGGAGGAGGCCAGCACATCCTCCGAAAGGTGGGTGATGGCCGAGGCAAACTGGTCTACTTCCATGATGCCGGTAGTGGGCAGCTGCGGCATGGCCACGGCGTTTTCCTGCGCTTTGGCCACGGCAGCGGAGAGCTGATGGACGAGCTTGGACATCCGCTCACTGACCAGAAAGCTCGCCAGAAAGCCTGCGATGAGGGTGAGCAGCACGGTGAGGAAGAGCAGCTGCTGCACCCGGTCAGAGAAGGCCGAGAGGTTGGCCGTGGGCACCATGCCCACCAGACACCAGTGATCCCCGGAGAAGGGGGCGTTCCGGTTGTAGAGATTCAGCGGCATCACGGAGGCTGTGTAGGTGACATGGTCCTGCACCAGACGGAAGCAGCCGATGCCGCGCCGGAATGCCGCAGCGGTGGTGCCGCTGGCAAACGCCGAACTGCCGCTGCACAGGACCGGTGCAAGATCCAGTGAGAGGGTGTCCAGGTTCAAAGGCGCATTGGAGCAGGCCAGCAGATAGAAGCCGGAGCCGTCGCCCTGCAGTTCGGCGCAGGGCAGATTCTCGGCGAGGTAGCTGGTCAGAAGCTCCACGCCAATGACGCCATAGACGGTGCCGTCCGGCAGGATGAGGGGCTGGCTGTAATAGATGGCCTGCCGGTCGTCACCTTTCAGAGCATAGGGGGTGATGGTCCAGTGGCCGTAATCAGCCGGGCTCAGCTGGGCACCATCGTCATAGGCCGCCTGGAACGGCGCATAGAGATAGCCTCTGGCTTTTGCCTGATAGGTGAGGGCGGGGGACCAGCTCTTGTCGGTGGCGATGCTCTGCTCCTGCACCAGCTGGGCCGGTGCCCGCTCGAACAGCAGGTCGGAATTGTTTTCGGAGGGCGAGGCGTCGGGGTCCAGATCCCGCAGATAGATGGAGGGCAGGCGATTGCCAGCGGAACGCTCGTTCAGGTCGTGGGTGTTCAGCACCAGAAAGATGCCGGTCACCGGCCTGCTGCGCAGAGCGGCGATGAGCTTTGGGGTGGCCGCTTCCAGCAGGGGGTAGGCGGTGATGCTGCTGCTGTCCAGCGTGGCAAGGTCGATCCTGCCGCTGTCCAGCAGCTCCTGCGTCAGGGCGTTGATCTCACTTTCCAGAGTGGAAAGCTCCTGCGCATCGTTCAGGATGGTCTGGATGTATCGGCTGCGGTTCTCCACCTGCATGGCGAGGATGTCCTCTGCGTTCTGGTCCAGCTGGGGGCCGACCCGCATCACATAGATGGACGCGACGAGCAGTGCGACCTCCACCAGCAGCACACTGACCATCGCGTTGAAGATCGTGCCGAAAATGGAGCGCTCTGCGCGGGTCCCGGACGGTTTGTGCCGGGTGATGTGTTTCATGGGCCGGTGCTCCTTTCAAAAAGGGTTGGGGGCGGCAGATGGTCAGCCGGCGTAGGCTTCCAGCGCGGCCTTCGTGGATTCGTACCACTGGTCAAAGTATTCGTCGGTCAAAAACTCGGCTTCGGCTTCTTCGGGCGTCTGCCCGGCGGCGAGCCGCTCTTTCACGATGGCCCGGTCGGCCTCCGCCGCATCGGTCATGGCATTTTGCAGAGTGATGCGGGCCGTGGAACCCTCCGGGAAGGCGTGGGTCGTGTACAGGGCGTCATGCTCTACGGCATCCAGCGAGAGGTCCAGCACCTGGGTGATGGTGTCGGTCAGCTCCAGTCCGCTGGCCTGAATGGCGTCCGGGCTTGCGGCGGCGTGGGTCACGGGCAGATAGCCGGAGTTCACGGAGAACGCGATGTTGTTTTCCGGCTGGGTGAACCACTTCAGAAATTCAACGCAGGCCCGGATCTGGGCGTCGGTGCCTTTGGTCACGATCATGCCGGCACCCTGCTGGGCGGCGACCGGGGCGCAGCCTGCAAAGGATGGGCAGGGCAGGATGGCCGGTTCGATGGCGTGGCTCTCGGTGTCGTTGGTCATCACCTGGGTGGGGAAGAAGGGGCTGCTGGCCGACGAGCCGACGTAGGCCAGCAGATTGCCGGTCTTCACGTCGTCGCTGCGGAACTTGCCGCTGGCACCGAACCAGCCCTTGATGTAGGGCACATAGAAGTTATCCCACAGTTTGCGGATGACGTCTTTGTCAAAATGCAGGGTCATGACGCCGTTCTCGGCATCAAAGATGGTCAGGCCCATCTCCTGAGCACCGCACAGCAGGTAGTTGGCCAGCGCATCGCGGCCGAAGAAGGCCTTGCCGTCGTTGGGGGTGCTGGTCATGGCATCCGTCCAGTCGTAATATTGGCGGGCCACCTCCACGACGCCTTCCATGGTGGCCAGGTCGTCGTAGGTCACACCGGTGGCCGCAGCAAAGGGGGCCCAGTCGGTGGCGTTCAGGTAGAGCAGCTCGGTGGATTTTGCCACCGGGAACACCTTCAGTTCCCCGTTGTTCATCAGGTCGCCCTCGGCCAGAAAACCGTCCACATAGGCGGCCTTCTCCTTTGCGGTCAGATAGGGGGCCAGGTCCACGACCTCGCCCAGCAGGTCGAGGTCGTAGGCCATGTCGGCATAGCCGGAGTAGAGGTTGGGCAGGGCCGCAGCGCCCACCTTGCCCTGCGCAGCGGCCAGAACGTTCGCTTCCAGGTCGGTCACGCTGCCCTGATTGAAGCTCTCGACCACGATGTTCTTCTCTTTGCCGACGGTGGCGTTGAACTGGTCCACCAGAGCGTTGAAGCTGCTCAGCAGGTCGCCGCTGTAATAGTTCCACACCGTGATGGTGGTGGGTGCCTTGGCGCTGCCGCCGCAGCCCACACAGCCCAGCAGCAGCGCAGCGCTCAGCACCAGACTGACGAGCGGACGAAAACGAGATCGCATGATGTCTCCTTCCCCAAAACGAGCCGGTCTGAAAAATGGAGCCCCGGCTCCCCGTGGCTCCATCCGGAACTCAATCGAGGGCGTTGAGGGCCTCGATGGTCTTGTGATATTCCTTCTCTACAAGGGCATACTGCTCGGCGGCACCGTCAAAGCTCCCCGCGCGGAGGATCTCCGTCAGGGCCACTGCAGAGGGCATGAGGTTGCTGAAGCCGAGGTTGAGGCAGACCCCTTTCAGGGTGTGCGCCGCAAGAAACGCATCCTTGACGTCCTGCCGGGCCATGGCATCGGTCAGCTGCTGAAAACTGGTGTCCTGCAAAAACATCCGGGCAAAGCGCCGGATCATATCGGGTTTATAAAAGCGCCGGAGCACGTCCTGATAATTTGCGCCCATGGCCGTGTAGCATTCTTCGATCGTCATGTGGGGGACCCCTTCCTGTCAAATGGCTTGTGATAGATAAAATTATTATAACACCTTTTGTTTCACAGGGCTACCATTTGTGCCGAAAAAGTTCAGATTTTGGCAAAACGGCGGGGCAGCATTCTGTTTTGCAGAAAAGTTTTGGAAAATCCCTTCCATTTGGGCTGAATACCGTCTATAATAGGAAAGAAAAGCGCCTTTTCTGTTCCAACATTCGGAGAGGTGCGCAGAAAGGCGTAGGAAACGGCGAAGATGAAAACAATGCAGGAAGTTCAGACGCTCATCAGCGATCTGCAGCAGTTCTATACGGATGTGCGTCTGCTGGACGCAGCCGCCATTGAGCGGATCGAAGAGGGCGTGCGCTCAAACCCCAAGGCGGAAGACCTGTGCTATGCCTGCCGCCACAGGAGCCGCCGCTGCCACCACTGCGCGGTGAAGAGTGCGTTCGAGAACCATGACCAGCGCACCAAGCTGGAATATTTCTCGCCGGACATCGTGCAGGTGTCGGCCCAATATATGGAGGTGGACGGAGCTCCCTATGTGCTGGAACTGCTGCAGCGGATGCAAAGCGATACCATCGTCGAACCCGATGACACCGAGGCACTGTTCAGCGCGCTCTCCGGCTACAACACCAAGCTGTACCACGACCCTCTGACCGACATGTACAACCGCCGCTATTACGAGGAGATCGTCCGCGGCATGAAAGGCCCCATCGGCGTGGCGCTGATGGACCTGGACGACTTCAAGGTCTACAACGATACCTACGGCCACCACGCGGGCGATATGGCCCTGAAGACCGCCGCCACCATCGTGCGCGGCTGCATCCGCCAGACCGATGCGCTGGTGCGCTTCGGCGGCGACGAGTTTCTGCTCATCCTGCCTGGCATCCCGGAGGATTACTTCAAAATCAAACTGGAGGGGATCTGCGAAAAGATCCATGACGCCATCGTGCCCGGCTACAGCCACATGCGGCTTTCGACCAGCATCGGTGGGCTGATCCAGATGCCAAGCGACAGCATGGATGCCGTGGTCCGGCAGGCCGACCGGCTGATGTATCAGGCCAAGGTCCGGAAGAACTGCGTCGTCGTCTCCGGCGAGATGCTTCAGGAGGATGCGCCGGGCCGCCGGGAGGAAAAGCCGCAGATCCTCATCGTGGACGATTCCGAGATGAACCGCGCCATCCTGTCGGAGATCCTGTGCGGGGATTACCGCATCCTCGAAGCTGCGGACGGCGAGGAGTGCCTGAAAAAGATGCAGCAGTACATGGGCGATATCGCGCTGGTGCTGCTGGACCTTATGATGCCCAAGATGAACGGGTTTGAGGTGCTGGACTTCATGAACCGCAACCACGCCATCGAGGATCTGCCGGTCATCATGATCTCCGGCGAGGACAGCGAGGCCTCCGTCCGCCGCGCCTATGAGATGGGGGTTTCGGATTACGTGGCCCGCCCGTTCGACGCCCGCGTCGTCTACCGCCGGGTGTTCAACACCATCAAGCTCTATGCCAAGCAGCGGCGGCTGGTCAGCCTGCTGTCCGAACAGATCCGCGCGCGGGAGAGGAACACCTCCATGCTGGTGGGGGTGCTGAGCCAGCTGGTGGAGTTCCGCAACGGCGAGAGCGGGCTGCACGTCCAGCACATCCACCGCCTCACCGAGCGGGTGCTCGCAAAACTGCTCGAACGCCCCAACATCTACCACATCACCTCCGAGATGCAGGAGAACATCCCGCTGGCCTCGGCCCTGCACGACATCGGCAAGATCGCCATCGACGAAAAGATCCTGAACAAGCCCGGCCGGCTGACCCCGGAGGAGTTCGAGGTCATCAAGACCCATACCACCATCGGCGCGGATATGCTGAGCAAGCTGGACAACTTCTGCGTGGAGCCGCTGCTCCAGACGGCCTACAGCATCGCCCGCTGGCACCACGAGCGGTGGGACGGCCGCGGCTACCCGGACGGCCTGAAGGGAAACGAGATCCCCATCGAGGCGCAGGTGGTGGCGCTGGCCGACGTCTACGATGCCCTGACCAGTGAACGCTGCTACAAAAAAGCCTGCCCGCATGAACAGGCGGTGGAGATGATCCTGAACGGCGAATGCGGCGCGTTCAACCCCATGCTTCTGGAATGCTTTGTCGAGATCAAAGACGACCTCAAGCGGGAGCTGGAAGAAGAGCGCCGCAGCAAAGCATGACAACAGCCCGAAAAAACTTCGCGTACAGATGCGGAGTTTTTTCTTTGCGAAAATACTTGACTTTGTCAAGTGAACGTGCTATACTCAGGCCGTTGAGAACGAAAGGAGCGGATCATATGGAACCGGCTACGGTATCCTCCTGCATTCTGACACTGCACAGGAGATTTGCCGCCTACACCACCCAGCGGCTGCAGGAGCTGGGCCTGAGCTTCGGGATGATGTACTTTATCATCTATGTGGGCAAGCACCCCGGCTGCACCCCCTCGGAGCTGACGCAGAGACTGCATCTGGACTGGGGCCACTCCCAGCGCAGCCTTACCAAGCTGGCCGAGGATGGATTCCTCACCAAAGAAAAGAGCGGCCGCAGCTACCATCTGGAACTGACCGAAAAGGGCCGGTCGGCCTTTGCGGTCTGCCACCGGGTGTTTTATGGCTGGGACGCCCGGAACCTGACCGGCCTGACCGCCGACGAGCAGCGCCAGCTGCTGGATCTGCTGCAAAAAGCAGCACAGAAAGGAAGCATGTGATCATGTACGAGACCATCCTGAGCCCTGTGAACTATGGGGGCCTGCAGCTGAAGAACCGCATCATTTTTGCGCCCACCACCTTCGGCCTGCCGGACGAAGAGTACCTTGCCGAGGTCCGGCGGCTGGCCGAGGGCGGCTGCGCGATGCTCATCATCGGGGATGTGCCGGTGGGGAAGAGCAAGTTCGAAAAATCCCTCTTCGATGCAAAAGGGTTCGCGTTTTATCAGCAGATCGTGGAGATCGCCCACAAGGCGGATTGCAAGGTCTGCGCCCAGCTGCACCAGAGCGACTCCAACATGATGGCGATGCTCAAATACATCCCCGCCGTGCTGGCCAAAAAGCTCACCCCGGACCAGCTGCGCGAAAAGCTGAACGCCGAAGTGGAGCCTTACATCACCAAAATGCCGAAGCGGAAGATCGAGGCCATCCTCGCAGGCTTCGGCAAGGCGGCGGTGCTGGCAAAACAGGCCGGGTTCGACATGGTGCAGGTGCACGGCGACCGGATGTGCGGCAGCTTCAGCTCGTCCATCTTCAATCACCGCACCGATGAATACGGCGGCAGCGCCGAGAACCGCGCCCGCTTTGCCGTGGAAGCGGTCAAGGCCGTCCATGCCGCCGTGCCGGAATTTCCCATTGACTACAAGCTGGCCGTCCGGCAGGAAGACCCCCACTACGGCAACGCAGGCGTTCTGGTGGAAGAACTGCCCGTCTTTGTGCCGCTGCTGGAACAGGCGGGCGTGACCAGCTTCCATGTCACGCTGGCCAACCACTCGGCACTGGAAAACACCATCCCGCCCGCCAGCCACCCTGCCTTCGGCCAGCCGGGCTGCTTCCTCAAGTTCTGCGATGCCGTGCGGCAGTACACCCGCCTGCCCCTCTGCGGCGTGGGCGGCCTGAACGACCCCGATTTCGTGGAGCAGCAGCTTGCCTCCGGGCGCATCCAGTGCGCCGCCATGAGCCGCCAGCTTCTGGCCGACCCGGAGTGGGTGAACAAACTGCAAAAGGGGCAGGCAAAAACGATCCATCGCTGCGTCCGCTGCAACAAAAAGTGCCTCGGCGGCCTGATGGCGCACCAGGGCACCCGCTGCATCTACGACGCACGGCGAGAAGAAAAATAAACACACACCGATGAAAAAGGAGAATCGTATGAGCTACTCGATCGTATACAGCAGCCAGACCGGCAACACAAAGCAGCTGGCAGAGACCCTTCGGGAAACGCTGCCGCAGGAAGGCTGCCGCTACTTCGGCACACCGGCAGAAGCCGCAGCGGAGGCCGACACCCTGTATGTGGGCTTCTGGACCGACCGGGGCCATGCAGATGCAGACTGCAACGCCTTTTTGAAAACGCTGCGCGGCAAAAAAATCTTTCTGTTCGGCACCGCAGGCTTCGGCGGCAGTGCGGAGTATTTTGCAAAGATCCTGAGCGCCGTGCAGGCGGAGCTGGACCCCAGCAATACCGTTGTGGGGACCTATATGTGTCAGGGCCGGATGCCCCAGTCGGTGCGGCAGCGGTACGAAGCGATGAAGCAGCAGCCGAACCCGGCCTCCAATCTGGACATGCTGATCGAAAACTTTGACCGTGCATTGGCCCATCCGGATGCCGGAGACCTCGAACGCCTGAAGCAGGCAGTGCAATAAAACGCAAAAACGGCTGGCCCTCCTGGAGTACGGAGGGCCAGCCGTTTTGCTTGTGGATTCAATGGAACCGGAAGGGAGTTACTCGGTGCGGGTCTTCTTGAGCAGGCTCAGGATGACGGCACCCACGATGCTGCCAGCGGCCAGTGCCACCACATACATCAGGGCGTGGTCCACGACGGGGAAGACGAAGATGCCGCCATGGGGTGCGCGCAGGGCACAGCCGAAGATCATGGAGAGCGAACCGGCCAGCGCTGCGCCGATGACGCAGCTGGGCAGGACGCGGAGCGGGTCGGCGGCGGCGTAGGGGATGGCACCCTCGGTGACGAAGCACAGGCCCATGACGTAGTTCACGATGCCGTTGCGGCGCTCGTCAGGGGTCCACTTTTTGGGGCAGAAGGTGGTGGAGAGGGCGATGGCGAGAGGAGGCACCATGCCGCCCACCATGACAGCGGCCATGACCTCATAGTTGCCGGAGGCCAGCGCGGCCGTGCCGAAGACGTAGGCTGCCTTGTTGCAGGGGCCGCCCATGTCCACACTCATCATACCGGCCACGATGGCACCCAGCAGGACTTTGGAGGT
Source organism: Faecalibacterium sp. Marseille-Q3530 (assembly GCF_017377625.1). Classification (NCBI taxonomy): domain Bacteria; kingdom Bacillati; phylum Bacillota; class Clostridia; order Eubacteriales; family Oscillospiraceae; genus Faecalibacterium; species Faecalibacterium sp. Marseille-Q3530. The sequence goes on from NZ_JAFREH010000002.1 coordinate 42,552, forward strand.
GCCGCCCAAGGCGTTGAGCCAGTCGGTCATGGCGGTGTTGATCATGCCCATCACCGGGTTGATGCCGCACATCACAGCGCCCATGATGAGGATGCCGCCCAGCGGGTAGATGAGCATGGGGCGGATGCCGTTCAGGCTGGCGGGGAGCTTTTCGGTGATCTTCTTCAGGAACTCGACCACATAACCGGCCACGAAACCGGCCAGCAGAGCCGCCAGGAAGCCGCCGGAGATGCCGGTGGTCTCACCGGAGGCAAGGCCCGCGAAGTTGGTGCCGTTCATGGCCAGAACGCCGCCTGCAAAGCCGACGGCCAGACCTGGACGGTCTGCGATGGACATGGCGATGAAACCGGCCAGGATGGGGAGCATGTAGCTGAAGGCGGCGCTGCCCACCGTCTTGAAGAAGGCCGCGATGGGGGTGTTCATGCCGAAGTTGGAGGGGTCGATGGTGTAATCGTCCAGCAGGAAGGCCAGCGCGATCATGATGCCGCCGCCCACGACGAAAGGCAGCATGTGGGAAACACCGTTCATCAGGTGCTTGTACACGGTGTGGGCCGCACTGTCGGAGGCACCGGGCGCATCGCCCGCGGCCTTGTCCTTGCTGTGGTAGATGGGCACCTCGCCCCGCACGATCTTCAGGATCAGCTCTTCGGGCTTGTGGATGCCGTCGTCCACGCGGGTGAAGAGCACGGGCTTGCCGTCAAAGCGGGCAGTCTCCACGTTCTTGTCCGCCGCCACGATGATGCCGTCGCAGGCTGCGATCTCCTCGCGGGTCAGGATGTTCTTGGCACCGTCGGAACCGTTGGTCTCGACCTTCACAGGCAGCTCCAGCTTGGTGCCTGCCTTGGTCAGCGCCTCGGCGGCCATGTAGGTGTGGGCGATGCCGTTGGGGCAGGCCGTCACAGCCAGCACCCGGAAGCCGTCCTGCGGGATGGACTGGTCGGTGAAGCTCTCGCTGCCGAACTGTGCTTCCTCCTGCTTGTCGATGGCGTCCAAAAATGCCTGCGGCGTTCTGGCAGTGCGCAGCTGCTCCACGAACTCCTCGTTCATCAGCATCTGCATCATCCGGGCCAGCATATCCACATGCAGGCTGCCGTTCTGCGGGGCCGCGATGGCGAAGAGCAGGTCGGTCTTGCCGTCGTCGTCGGGGTTGTACTGCACCGGGCTGCTCAGCCGCAGTGCGGCCAGACTGGGCCGGGTGACGACATCGCTCTTGGCATGTGGAACCGTGATGCCGTTGTCCACGTAGGTGGAGCCTTCTTCTTCGCGGGCGTAGAGTGCCTTTTTATAGGCCTCTTTGTCCAGAATGTTGTTGTGGGTGGATTGCAGCTCCACGACCTTGTCGATGATCTCATCCTGATTGGATGCTGCAACATCCAGCGCAATGGCATTCAGGGAGAAAAGCGAGGTGATACGCATAGGGGGATTCTCCTTTCCTTCGTTCAAAGCGTCACAGCTCAGAGCGCTGCGAGCAGTGCGTCGATCTCCGATTTTTTGGCCAGCCCCAGGCTGAACGCTGTGGCGCTGCCGCAGGCGGTGCCCAGACGGAGGGCGTCGTCATAGCGGCCGGTCTGCAAATATCCGGCCACGAAGCCGGCGACCATGCTGTCGCCTGCGCCCACGCTGTTGACGACCCTGCCCTTGGGGCAGCCGATGCGGTGCACGGCACCGGTCTCGTCCACCAGCAAAGCACCATCGCCCGCCATACTCACCAGAACGTTCCGGGCACCCTGCGTTTGCAGGGCGCGGGCAGCGGCGGTGATCTCCTCGTCGCCGGTCAGGACTCTGCCCACCAGCTCGCCCAGCTCGTGGTTGTTCGGCTTGATGAGGAAGGGGTGGTAGGGCAGAACGTTTGCCAGCAGGGCGCGGGTGGCGTCCACGACACAGCGCACCCCCTTGCCGTCCAGCCGGGCCAGCAGCCGCTCGTAGGTGTCCTGCGGCATACTGGATGGGATGCTGCCTGCGAGGATGAGCACATCATTTTCGGTCAGCGCATCGAGCTTTTCTTCCAGCGTGTGCAGGGCCGAAGCCGGGATGGCGGGGCCTGCGCCGTTCAGCTCGGTCTCTTCCCCGGCTTTGATCTTCACGTTGATGCGGGTCATGCCGTGGTCCAGGTGAATGAAGTCGGTGCGCAGGCCCTGCGCAGCCAGACCGCGTTCCAGCCAGGCACCGGTCTCACCGGCCACGAAGCCCAAAGCTACGCTCTCGCAGCCCAGCTCGTGCAGCACACCGGACACATTGATGCCCTTGCCGCCCAGCACACAGTCCTCCCCGGCGGCGCGGTTCACCTCGCCGACTTCCAGAGCTTTGTCCAGGCGGACGACGTAGTCGATGGCAGGATTGAACGTAACGGTATAGATCATGATTCCGTCTCCTTTATCAAAGTGAATTGCTGGTATTTGGGGTTGGGGCAGCGGTTGGTCAGGATGGCACCGCTGTGCAGGTCGGTGATGACGGCGGAGTAGACTTTGGCGAACTTCGAGTCATCCACGAGGAACCAGGTCTCCCGCGCCCGGTGGATGGCAGCCGCCTTCACAGCGGCTTCCTCCGGGTCCGGTGTGGTGAACCCGGCCTCCAGCGCCACGCCGTTGGCCCCCATGAACGCTTTGGTAAAGTTGTACTGCTGGATGGCGCTGAGCGCCGTCGCCCCGATGATGGCTTCGGTCTGGGGCCGCAGCATCCCGCCGGGCAGGAACACCCGGCAGCCCTTCTGGGCCAGCAGCCGGGCGTGGGCCACGCCGTTGGTCACATAGCAGGCATGCAGGGCCGGGCCGGTCAGCGCCCGCGCCACCGCCAGTGTGGTGGAACCGGCATCCAGAAAGATGAAATCCTCCGGCTCGATCAGGGCCGCAGCGGCCCGCGCGATGCTGTGTTTCTGGTCCACAGCCAGCTCTTCTTTGGCGGCCATGGTGGGTTCGTCGGTGCGGAAAGGGCTGTCCGGCAGGGTGGCACCGCCGTGCACCTTGTTCAGTCGGCCCATCTTGTCCAGCTCGTTCAGGTCGCGCCGGATGGTGGATTCGCTTGCGCTCAGGGCCTCGCACAGCTCCTGTACCGTAGCCGTCCGCTGGCGGGCCAGCAGATCCAGGATGAGGGTGAAGCGTTCTTCTGCCAACATGGGAATCTTCACTCCTTTTGGTGGATTGTGATTTTATTTGAAGCTTTCTGCGTCTCTCTGCCCCTATTATAGCAAAAAACACGTCAAAATCAATCACGAAATGCCAAAAAGAATCAACAAAAATAAACGGCAAGATTTGAGCATCTCGCACAAGAAGTGGGATACATGAAACGATTTTGCAGAAAAATGGAGCCGATTCTCACGCAAAACAGCTGGTTTGGAAGCTTTTTTGTGACGGATTTTGACGGAATTGTGGTTTCTGAATTTGAAGGAAAAAGAATCTTTGGCGGGCTGGCTGCGTGTGGTATAATAAAGGGGTTCTATATCTACATCTGCGCAAAAAGAGGAGCGATACGATGAAGCCCAAGATCATCTTTTTTGACATTGACGGCACTCTGGTGCCCCTGAAAGAGAGCATCCGCCCCAGAACAGTGGAAGCTCTGCAAAAACTGCGGCAGAACGGCATCCGGATCTGCATCGCCACAGGCCGTGCCCCCATGGAGGTGCCGAAGTTCGAAGGGGTGACCTTTGATGCACTCCTGACCTACAACGGCTCGTACTGTTTTACGCCGGAGCGCGATATTTTCAAGAACCTCATCCCGAAGGAGGACATTGTGACCCTCCGCCGGAATGCGGCTGCACTGGGGCGGCCCCTTGCACTGGCCACGGACAGCCGTCTGGTGGCCAACGGCACCGAACCGGACCTTGAAGAATACTTTGCCATCGGCGGGGTGAAGCTGGTCGTGGCCGACGACTTTGACGAGGTGGCGCAGGGCGAAGTGTTTCAGGTGCTGATGGGCGGCCGGGAAGAGGAGTACCCCGCCATCCTGAAGGATGTCACCCATGCCAAGATTGCCGCCTGGTGGGACCGCGCAGTGGACATCATCCCGGCCAACGGCGGCAAGGGCATCGCGGTGGAAAGGGTGCTGGAATTTTACGGCATCGACAAGGCCGACAGCATGGCGTTTGGCGACGGAAACAACGACATTGAGATGTTCGGGGCCGTCGGCACCGGCGTCGCCATGGCCAATGCCTCCGACCGGCTGAAAGCCGTTGCCACAGATACCTGCCGTGACGTAAAAGAGGACGGCGTCTACTGGTACTGTCTGGAACACAGCTTGTTCTGAATAAAAAAACAGAGGTGCTGCATCGCAGCACCTCTGTTTTTTTATAGGACCGGTTTACTTATTCTGAATGTACTCGTCGATGGCCTTGGCGGCGGCTTTGCCGGCGCCCATGGCCTTGATGACGGTGGCGGCACCGGTCACGGCGTCGCCGCCGGCATACACGCCCTCACGGCTGGTCTTGCCCTCGTCGCCTTCGGTGACGATGCAGCCGTGCTTGTTGGTCTCCAGACCGGGGGTGGTGGAGCGGATGAGGGGGTTCGGGCTGGTGCCCAGGCTCATGATGACGGTGTCCACGTCCATGGTGAACTCGCTGCCCTTCTTCTCGATGGGGCGGCGGCGGCCGGACGCATCGGGCTCGCCCAGCTCCATCTCCACGCAGGTGATGGCCTTGACGAAGCCCTCGTCGTCGGAAAGAATCTCCACGGGGTTGCACAGGGTCTTGAAGATGATGCCCTCTTCCTCGGCGTGTTCGACCTCCTCCTTCCGGGCAGGCAGCTCAGCCATGCCGCGGCGGTAGACGATGTAGACGGTGTCAGCACCCAGGCGCAGGGCGCTGCGGGCGGCGTCCATGGCGACGTTGCCGCCGCCGACGACGGCGACCTTCTTGCCGGCGCGGATGGGGGTCTTGCTGGTGGGCAGATATGCCTTCATCAGGTTGGAGCGGGTCAGGAACTCGTTGGCGGAGTACACGCCCTTCAGGCTCTCGCCGGGAATGCCCATGAAGCGGGGCAGACCGGCACCGGAACCCACGAAAACGGCCTCATAGCCGTACTCGCCCATCAGCTCGTCGATGGTCAGGACTTTGCCGATGACCATGTTGCACTCGAAGTCCACGCCCATCTTCTTCAGGCCGTCGATCTCCTGCTGGACGATGGCCTTGGGCAGACGGAACTCAGGAATGCCGTACATCAGCACACCGCCCGCCACATGCAGGGCCTCGTACACAGTGACCTTGTAGCCCAGCTTTGCCAGGTCACCTGCGGCGGTCAGACCGGCAGGGCCTGCACCGATGATGGCGACCTTGTGGCCGTTGGATTCGGGCACGATGGGAGCAGTGTGGACGTTCTCACGGTGCCAGTCGGCCACGAAGCGCTCCAGGCGGCCGATGCCCACCGGCTCGTTCTTGATGCCGCGGGTGCACTTGCCCTCACACTGGCTCTCCTGCGGGCAGACACGGCCGCAGACGGCGGGCAGGGAAGAGGAGCGGTTGATGACCTGATACGCGGCCTCAAAGTCGCCCTCGGCCACATGGCCGATGAATTCCGGAATGTCGATGCCGACCGGGCAGCCGGTCTGGCAGGGCTTGTTCTTGCAGTGCACACAGCGCTTTGCCTCGTTCACAGCCATTTCGGCGGTGTAGCCCAGCGCAACTTCCTCAAAGTTCTTGTTGCGGACGTTGGGGTCCTGGGTGGGCATGGGGCACTTTTTCGGGTCCATATTGAAAGCCATCTTACTTTGCCTCCTCAGTCTTGAACAGATTGCAGGCCTTTTCGCGGGCCTTGGCCTCAAAGGGGCGGTACATGGTGCCGCGGGCCATGGCCTCGTCGAAATCCACCAGGTCGCCGTCAAAGTCGGGGCCGTCCACGCAGGCAAACTTGGTCTCGCCGCCCACGGTCAGGCGGCAGCCGCCGCACATGCCGGTGCCGTCGATCATGATGGGGTTCATGGAAACGATGCTCTTCAGGCCGTGCTTCTGGCAGGTCTTGACCACGAATTTCATCATGATGAGCGGGCCGATGGTGATGACCAGGTCGTACTGGTTCCCGGCTGCCACCAGCTCGTCCAGCGCAGCGGTCACGACGCCCTTGGTGCCGTAGCTGCCATCGTCGGTCATGATGCGCAGTTCATCGCTGCAGGCCCGGAACTCGTCTTCGAGGATGAGCAGGTCCTTGCTGCGGAAGCCAACGACGCTGTGGACCACACAGCCCTGCTCGTGCAGCTCGCGGGCAATGGGCAGAGCGATGGCGCAGCCGACGCCGCCGCCCACGACACAGACCTTCTTCAGGCCCTCGGTCTCGGTGGCGCGGCCCAGCGGGCCGACGAAGTCGTGGACGCTGTCGCCTGCGTTCAGGCTGTTCAACTCCATGGTGGTGCCGCCGACGATCTGGAAGATGATGTCCACGGTGCCCTTTTCGCGGTCGTAACCGGCCACGGTCAGGGGGATGCGCTCGCTGTCCTCGAACGGGCGCACAATGATGAACTGGCCCGGCTTTGCCTTTTTGGCAATGAGCGGGGCTTCAATGACCATCTTCGTCACGGTGGGGTTCAGCGCGACTTTTTCTGTGATCTTGTACATTGCGTTAGCTCCTTTTTCTGGCAGAATCTCGGCATGAAAATACGCCTGCCCACCCGCACGGCGGTGCAGACGCAGAAACATGCAGCATTTGACAACTCTATTATAAACTCTTTTATAAGGGAATGCAATTGAATTTTGCTTGTGTCTGCCCCGGCACAGGTGAAGAACGGGCAAAGCCCCGGCCCCCGCGCAGCCATTGTGAAAAAACTTTTCGCGCTGATGGGCTGTTTTTGCAAAAATTGAGCTTTTTTGAAAATTTATGGTTGACAAAGCCCCCGCTGTGCGGTATAATAACCAACGTCGCCGGGAACGAAACCCCGGCACGACACATGAAATGTGCGGCCGTAGCTCATCTGGTAGAGCGCCACCTTGCCAAGGTGGAGGTAGCGAGTTCGAGCCTCGTCGGCCGCTCCATTTATGTGGAAGTTTAGCTCAGCTGGGAGAGCATCTGCCTTACAAGCAGAGGGTCAGCGGTTCGAGCCCGTTAACTTCCACCATGTGGCCCGGTAGCTCAGTTGGTTAGAGCACCAGCCTGTCACGCTGGGGGTCGTCGGTTCGAGCCCGATCCGGGTCGCTTTTATGCCTCTGTAGCTCAGTCGGTAGAGCAGGGGACTGAAAATCCCCGTGTCATTGGTTCGATTCCGATCGGAGGCACCAAAAACCGGTACACGCAAGTGTGCCGCATCTGCGGCCGTAGCTCATCTGGTAGAGCGCCACCTTGCCAAGGTGGAGGTAGCGAGTTCGAGCCTCGTCGGCCGCTCCAGACGAGAAGCCACTGCATCCAATGCGATGCGGTGGCTTTTTTCGCACAGTCGTTCAAAATTGGTTCGGAATCGGAACAGGAGGGGAAAATGCACCTATGATCTTTGGCAAGTATATCAACCGTTACTACCTCAGGTACGCCCCGGCGCTGCTGCTGGGGCTTGCGGCGCTGCTGACGGTGGACTACATCCAGCTGCTCATCCCGCAGCTGTACCGCCTGGTCATCAACGGCATGAACCTGGGGCAGGTGGTGGTGGGCGGCGAGACGCTGGCTTTCACCAAAGAGGTGCTGCTGCAGCACATCTGCCGGCCCATGATCTGGATCGTGGTCCTGATGGTCATCGGGCGCTTTTTGTGGCGCGTCTGCTTCTTCGGCTCGGCCGTGCGGGTCACGGCAAATCTGCGCGAGCGGATGTTCGACCACAGCCGCAAGCTCTCGCAGCAGTATTATCAGGTGAACAAGGTCGGCAACCTGATGAGCCTGTACACCAATGACCTCGACACCATCCAGGAGTGCTTCGGCGATGGTGTGCTGATGTTCTTCGACGCACTGACGCTGGGCCTGCTGGCCCTGTATAAGATGTGGCGGATGGACGTCCGGCTGACGATGCTCGCCCTCATCCCGGCCCTCATGATGTTCCTCATCGGTACGCTGATGAGCCGGGTGATGACCCGGCGCTGGGAGGAACGCCAGCAGGCCTTCTCGGATCTTTCTGACTTTGCGCAGGAGAACTTTTCCGGCATCGCAGTCATCAAGGCCTTCGTCAAGGAGCTGAAAGAGCTGCTGGCTTTCCGGAAGCTGAACAAGGAGAACGAGGAGATCAACGTCACCTACACCAAGATCGCCACCCTGCTGGAAGTCCTCGTGACCCTCTTCGTCGAGTCGGTCATCTGCATCATCCTGGGCTACGGCGGCTATCTGGTCTACTGCGGCCGGTTCAATGCAGGCCAGCTCGTGGAGTACATCGGCTACTTCGAAGCCATCGTCTGGCCCATCATGGCCGTGTCCATGCTCATCGAGAAGACCTCCCGCGGCAAGGCGTCCCTCAACCGGATCACCGAGCTGCTGGATGCCCCCATCGACGTGGCCGACCGCCCCGGTGTGCCCGACCTGAAGGACCCGAAGGGCGCCATCGAGTTCCGGGACCTGACCTTCCGCTACCCGGACGGCGAGTTCGACGTGCTCAAGAACATTTCCTTCAAAATTGAACCCGGCGAGAGCGTGGGCATCGTGGGCAAGACCGGTGCGGGCAAGACCGCGCTGGTGGACTTGCTGCTCCGCACCTACAATGTGCCGGACGGCACCCTCTTCGTGGACGGGCAGGATGTGAACCGCGTGTCCATCCACTCGGTGCGCAATGCCTGCGCCTATGTGCCGCAGGAGAACTTCCTCTTCTCGGACACCATCGCCCACAACATCGCATTCGGCGTGGATGACGCCACCCAGGAGGACATCGAGCGGGCCGCCAGCCTGGCCGATGTGCGGGACAACATCGTGGACTTCAAGGACGGCTACGAGACTGTCCTCGGCGAACGCGGCGTCACCGTTTCCGGCGGGCAGAAGCAGCGCATCTCCATTGCGCGCGCCCTGCTGAAGGATGCGCCCATCCTCATTCTGGATGACTCCGTCTCGGCGGTGGATACCCGGACGGAGAAGATCATTCTGGACAACCTGAAGGCCAGCCGGGCAGGGAAGACCACCCTGCTCATCGCCCATCGCATTTCCACGGTGGAGCGGCTGGATAAGATCATCTTCCTCGAAGACGGCTGCGTCGAGGCCGTTGGCCCCCACGACGCACTCTATGCCTCCTGCGAGGAATACCGCCGCATGGTCGATCTGCAGCGGCTGGAAGACGAAACGGGAGGTGACGAGGCATGAGCTGGAATCCGCTTTTGCTGGTGGGCGCGGTCATCGGCGTCATCACCGCGCTGCTCATCGCTGCCTATGTCGGCGTGAAGGATAAGAAGACCTCCATGGGCTTCGAGCGCAACATGGACGACGGTGAGATCCTGCGCCGCCTGGCCGGGTATGCCCGGCCCTATCTGGGCCGATTCGTCCTCGTGGGCTTTCTGATGCTCTTCTCCATCGCCTACGACATCGTTTCGCCCCTCATCGTGGGCCGCATCGAAGAGCTGGTCGTCGGCGAGTTTGAGCTGAACGCCCTCTTTGCGGGGGTGGCCGTGTATGCGGGCGTGCTGGTCTTTTCCATGGCCAGCACCTATTTGCAGGCCGTGATCTTGCAGCGGGTGGGCCAGCGCATCATCTCCGACCTGCGCGAGGACCTCTTCACCCACATCGAGTCCCTCTCCCATGAGCAGCTGAACGAGATCCCCGTGGGCAAGCTGGTCACCCGTGTGACCAACGACACCAACGCCATCTCGATGATGTTCACCAATCTGCTGGTGCAGCTGACCAAGAACTGCTTCGTCATCCTGGGCATCCTCATCGCGATGATCTGCCTGAACTACGAGCTGACCCTGATGGTGCTCTGCTTTGTGCCCTTCATCGTGCTCTTCACGGTCATCTTCCGCAAGTTCTCCCGCCGGGCCAACCGCAAGCTCAAGAACGCGACCACCGATATCAACACCTATCTTTCCGAGAACCTGTCCGGCATCAAGGTCACCCAGATCTTTGGCCGCGAGGACGAGAAGATGGCGGACTTCCGCAAAAAGAGCCAGAATCTGGCCCGGGCCAATCAGGAGCAGATCTTCGTGTTCAGTGTGTTCCGTCCGCTGGTGTATATGCTCTACATCAGCTCCATCCTCTGCCTGTTCTATCTGGGCGGCATGGGCTACCTGAACAACGTCAGCTTTCTGGGCCAGACCATTTCCAGCGGCACGGTCGTTACCTTTTATATGTACATCTCCAAGTTCTTCACCCCCATCCAGAACCTGGCCGAGCAGTTCAACTGGCTGCAATCGGCGCTGGCCTCGTCGGAGAAGGTCTTCTCCATCATGGACCTGCAGCCGAAGATGGTGGATGCCCCCGATGCCATCGAGCTGGACGAAGTGAAGGGCGAGATCGAGTTCCGCGACGTCTGGTTCAGCTATGTCCCCGGCGAGTGGGTGCTGCAGGGCGTCTCCTTCCACGTTGACCCCCGCGAGACCGTCGCCTTCGTCGGCTCCACCGGCTCCGGTAAGAGCACGATCCTCTCCCTCATCTGCCGCAACTACGAGTTCCAGAAGGGTGAGATCCTGATCGACGGCATCGACATCCGGAAGATCAAGATTTCCTCGCTGCGCCGCCACTTCGGCCAGATGCTGCAAGATGTGTTCCTCTTCTCCGGCACCATCCGCAGCAATATCGTCCTGCGGGAAGAGGGCATTTCGGACGACGAGATCCTGGAGGTCTGCCGCTACGTCAACGCCGACAAGTTCATCGCAAAGCTCGACCACGGCCTGGACGAGGAAGTCCGCGAGCGCGGCAACAACTTCTCGGCCGGTCAGCGCCAGCTGCTCAGCTTTGCCCGCACCATCATCCACAAGCCCAGCGTGATGATCCTGGACGAGGCCACCGCCAACATCGACACCGAGACCGAGCTGCTCATTCAGGACTCGCTGGAAAAGATGCGCACCGTCGGCACCATGCTCATCGTGGCGCACCGTCTGTCCACCATCCAGCATGCGGACAACATCATCGTCCTCTCCCACGGCAAGATTCTGGAGCAGGGCACCCATCAGCAGCTTCTGGCCAACCACGGCCGGTACTATCAGCTCTATATGCTGCAGTATCACAAAGAGCAGCTGAGCCAGTGACCACCGCCCCTGCCCGGCAGAGCCTCTGAACAAAACAGGAACCCCCTCTTCTGCGTTTTCTACGGAAGAGGGGGTTCGTTTCATTGCAGCAGCGTTTTCATTGCTTCGACACACACCGGATCAAACTCCGTCCCGGCGCGGGCGGTGAGGGCCGCGGCGATCTCGGCGTCCGTCTCGTCCCAGCGGCGGTGGCGGTCGGTGAAGTCCGCCACGGCAAGGATGCGGGCCAGCAGGGGGATCTCCTCGCCCCGCAGGCCGGTGCAGTAGCCGGTGCCGTCGTACCACTCCCGGTGGAAGCGTACCGTCTCGGCCACCCGGTCTACGATCTGAAGCTGCAAAATGATGGCATAGCCCCGCTCTACATAGGTCTGGTAAAGCTGGAACTGCTCCTCGGTCAGCTGCCGGTTCTGCAGCACAGCGTCCGGCAGGCCGACGGCCCCCACCTCATGCAGCAGGCCCGCATAGTAGCCGTCCCGGCAAGCCGTTTCGTCCAGCCCCATCCGGCGGGCAAGCTCCTGCGTCAGCGCGGCCACCTGTTCGCAGTGCAGGTCCACTTCCGGCACTTTGGAGCTGAGGGCGCTGTACATGGCCGTGATGACCTTGAGCGACATCTCCGAGAGCCTGGCCCGCTCGGCGTCGATGCGCGCCTGCAGAATGACGTGCTGCTGCAGCTTTTCCACCCAGTAGCGCTGGATGAAGAAGGTGATGATGTAGGCGATGCCCAGAATGCAGAGGAACAGGAAGGGCAGGCGGGGCACAAAATCCGCCCCATAGCGGGCGGCGGGGTCTGCCACAAGGACACCCTGCAGGCAGAGCATGACGCCCGTCAGCCCCAGCAGACTGAAGGGAGCACTGCCCGCGATGCCCAGGATGAACACATTGCAGAACAGGTAGATGAGCAGGAAAAAGACGCTGAAATACCCAATGGAAGCCTTCCAGAATAGCACAAAACAGCAGACGAGCATCACGGCAGAGGTGACGTAATCGTCCGCGCGGCTGTGTTGGCGGGGGAAAGGTACCAGATCGACGCCGATGGCCAGCAGCATGGCTCCAAGCAGGGCGTAGAACTGGGCTGGGGCTCCATACCACAGCGCCACCGGCAGCTGCACCAGCCAGAGCAGCCCCAAGACCCCTTTGGTATAGAATGCCAGCTCCGGGTCCTGGTAGTGGATGCGGATGGTCTGGAGCAAAAAGGGAAAAAACGAGCGTTTCATAGGCAGTTCCTCCGGGGGTCAGGCCAGCGGGATGCCGCCGGTCTTCAGCAGGTCGATGACCGCATCGGCCACTTCGGGCGAAAACTGGGTGCCGCGGCCCCGTTCAAATTCAGAGAGGATGTAGTCGAGGTCGCAGCGCTTGCGGTAGCAGCGATTGGAGCTCATGGCGTCCAGTGCGTCGGCTGCGGCGATGACCCACACCATGCGGGGCAGGTCTTCGCCCATCAGCCCGGCGGGGTAGCCGGTGCCGTCGTACCGCTCGTGGTGGTAGCTGGCCCCCAGGTCGGCCTGGGGCAGAAATTCCAGCCCGGCCAGTATTTTTTTGCCCCACAGGGTATGCTGCCGCATCACATCGATCTCCGCATCCGTCAGGCGGCTGGATTTGTTGAGGATGGCATCCGGCACGGCGATCTTGCCGATGTCGTGGAGCAGGGCGCTCCGGTAAAGCCGCTCCAACTCCTCTTCGGAGAGAGTGGGGTCCAGATGCTTTGCAATGATGCGGGAATACTGCGCCACCCGGCGGGAGTGCTCGGAGGTGTAGTGGTCCTTCTCGTCGATCATCTGGTTGATGGCGGCCACCGAGCTGAGGATCAGCTTTTGTGCCTTGCCCATGGTGGCCTGCACTTCGGCCTCCATCTCCTGCTCGGTCTGCTCCCGGCGGATGCGGTAGGATTTATAAAACAGGTCGGCCACCACCATGGCCAGCAGGAACTCCCAGTAGAAGACCGGGTAGTAGATGCGGTAATCCCTGGGGTAGGCGTTGGCCAGCCGCTCCGGGGAGCCCCAGAGCAGTACCATGGCGCACAGCCCATAGGCCGAGCAGATCGGCACCGCCTGCTTCAGGCCAAGTTGGATGAGCAGGATGGCGGGCAGCAGGAAGAGCCACAGGGTCTGGAAGCCGTCGTTTTCGTTCGAGACAAAGCTGCACAGACTCATCAGAACGATGAGAACGGCCCCCGCAAGGACGGTGCGCTTCGGGTGCCGCACATGGGAGAGCAGCAGCGATACCCCGAACAGCGTCAGGCAGATGAACAAGGTGGAGACAAAGACGATGGGGCGGTCAAAGCTGTTGTAGCTCAGGTTCAGCATCACCAGCACCACCGCAGACCAGAGCAGGATGCAGCGCATACAGGCACTGTTGATGGGGGCCGTTTCTTCGTAGCGGCAGACATCGGCGACCAGATCGCGGATTCGTTGGAACATGGCGGGCCTCCTTTTGGCGGGGATCATGCGGCATCCAGGAACTCTTCCGGGTCCTCGATGACATCTTCGATGACATCCTCCGCTGCGTCCGAAACTTCTTCGTCCGGGGCAGGGAAGAACCAGCCCTGGATCGCATCGCGGAGCGAGAGCAGAGTGGTATCCATCTCGGCATTCTGGCGCAGCAGCTCATGCACCAGGTCGGGCTTGTCGGTGATGAGGTCGTCTGCGCCTAGCTCCATCATGTGGCGGGCATCGTCCTCCTGGGCGATGGTCCAGGCCGAGATGGTCTTGCCGCGCAGGTGGATCTGGTTGACCATGCCGGAGGTGATGAACGTATGCTCCACGCTGAAAAAGTCGGCATCCGGCAGATCGTAGTAGTTGCCGACGCCCAGCGCCAGAATGTAGCCGGTGGGGATATCCGGGGCCAGCTCCTTGACTTTGTGCAGCGTCTCATAGCTCTGCGAGGTGATGACGCAGTGCCCCTCGAAACCGTACGCCCGAAGCAGGCGGACGGTCTCGGCTTCCAGCGTCGGGGTGGCGGCGCTGGGCTTGATCTCCACGTTCAGGTCGATGCGGCCCTGACAGAGCTGCAGCACTTCCTCAAACGAGGGGATGCGCGTCCCGGCAAAGCGGGCGCTGAACCAGCGGCCCGCGTCCAGCGTTTCGATCTCCGCAAAGGTTAGGTCGTACACCTTGGCATTTTTGCCAGTGCAGCGCTTCAGGCTGGTGTCGTGGGTCACGACCACCACGCCGTCCCGGCTCATCTGAACATCCAGTTCGATGCGGTCGCCGCCCTTCCGGATGGCAGACCGGAAGGCGGGGATGGTGTTTTCCGGGGCAATGGAGCAGTCGCCGCGGTGGTAGGTGACAAGGGGTGTCACACCGCCCACCGCCGAGAGCAGGGCGTCATCCTGGGGCAGGCTGAGCAGATAGACCGTGGCGGCGCAGCTCGCGAGGGTGACGCCTGCCACAAGAGCCGTCAGCAGCAGGCGGCCGCTACGGCGGGCGGGCTTATGATCCGGCGGCACGTCCGGCTGGGGCGAGCCCTGTATCCGGAAGTAGAGCAGACCGAGGATGGTGCACTGGGCCACAGTGACCCGGCAGTCCAGCAGAAAGCCGAAGAAGGGAAGCTCCACCAGCTGCAGTGCGCGGGAGAGCAGCAGCATGGCGCGGGTGCTTTCCAGCCCCACCAGCGCCGCGATGCCGTACAGCAGGGCAGCGGCCAGCGCAAAGAGCAGGCCGGTGCGCAGCAGCACTCCGATGTTCCACCGGGCCAGCGCAGTCAGGACTTCGCAGAACCGCCGCTTCACACAGCGGCAGCTCTCTTTTACGGCGGAGCCGAACGGTTTGCGTTCCAGCATGAACAGGGGCAGCACCAGAGCAAAGAAGACGGTCAGCAGCACAACGGCCAGAATGCCTGCCCCATACAGCGCCAGAATGCCCGGCTTTGCCCGGATGACGCCCAGGATATATTCGGGTACGGCCAGCTGGGTGATGTAGCTGGCGGTGACGTACATGTCCGTGAACGGGATGAGGAGCACACAGTAGAGCAGGATGGGCCAGTTTTTCGGGTGCAGCACGTGGCGGATGTCCGCGAGGGAGACCCGGAACAGGGCGGGCAGACCGGAAGACTCCCCCCGGCGGGCCCGGTCCAGCCCGTGCAGCACGATGGAAAATTCATACAGATTCCAGAGCGCCACCAGAATGGCGATGAGCGCGATGCCGCCCAGAATGCTGGGGGCCGTAAAGATCTGGTGCGCGTTGGTGTTCGTCAGGTAGTTCACCGGCGAAACGCGGAGCGTCAGGCTCCAGATGCCCCGCATGGCGGGGAGGAACACAAGCTCGGTGAGGAGCTTATACAGTATGATGGCGGTGATGAGGGCAGTTTCGGCCCGCCGGACGAGGGCCTGTGTTTCCTGCCGAAGCGCCCGGTAAGCGGCATTTGCCTGCCGCAGGGTGCGGTTGGAACGGCTCAATAAGATCTCACCTCGGTTGAAAGATCCGTTTTTTCAGAACGTTATATATTTAATAAGTAGTATACCACAAAAAACGGCAAAAGAAAACGACTCTTCCCGACCGTTTTGCCCAAAATTTGAGGCGATTTTTCTGGCATCTTTTCAGCGGAGCGGAATCATGATACAATAAGAAAAACATCAGCAGGAGGAAAACGGGATGGAATTCCATTATGAGATCAGGCCCGGCCGCTACCGGCATTTCAAGGGCCGGGAATACGAAGTGCTGGGCATGGCACACCACAGCGAGACCGAAGAAGAACTGGTGGTCTACCGCACCCTCTATGGAGACCACGACCTCTGGGTGCGCCCGGTGGCCATGTGGTGCGAGACCGTGGAGCGGGACGGAAGAGTTCAACCCCGCTTTGCCTACATCGGGGAGTGAGCGGATGAAGATCGTAGACCGTTTTGGGAGCCGGCCGGGGGCCGAGCTGGTCCGCCTGCCGCAGGGCGGGGAACGGCTGCTGGCCGTTGAACACGCCGCAGCCCTCCTCGTCAACGAGCAGACGGCGTTCCGGGTGGTGTGCACCCCGGAGCTTCTGCCGCAGCTGGCGCTGGGCCGCCTGCTGACCGAAGGGTGGATCGCCTCCGCCGACGAGGTCGAGCAGGTGGCCGTCTGCGCTGAGGGGCTCAAGGTCAGCGTCCACCTGACCCACCCGCTGGCCGCGGCCCCCGCCGTCGGGCAGGAGGTGCCGAGCTGCTGCACCGACAACCTGACCGTGGCCTCTCCGGTGGTACTCCGCCCGCTGGCCCCGGTGCCGCAGTTGGAAGTGCCGGAGGCCTGGGTCGGGACGCTGGCCGCAGCCATGGGCGGGGAACTGCCGCTCTACCGCGCCACCCGCGCCGTGCACAGCTGTTTTCTGCTGCGGGCGGGCCGCATCCTGTACCAGTGCGAGGATCTGGGCCGCCACAATGCGCTCGACAAAGCCGTCGGCTGCGCACTGGCGGACGGAGTGCCGCTGGGGGAGTGCGTCCTTTACACCAGCGGCCGGGTGCCGGTGGATATGGTACGCAAGGCCATCCGCGCCGGTGTTCCCGCCCTCGTCAGCAAGACGATGCCCACCGTTCAGTCGGTGGAGCTGGCGGAAGAATACGGATTGAGGCTGCTCATCCAAAAGAAGAACGAATTTCACGCAAGAATTTCGTGAAGGTTCCATAAAAATCTGGAAAATCAAGCGGGTATACGTTGACTAACCTGTGCGGATGATGTTATTCTTATAACGAAGATACCGTTCGGCACTGTTGCAGCAGGCTGAGCGGCTGTTTTTCGTGCATGGAAGCTCTCCGTGCATGACGATAAGAATAGGCAGGTGAAACAATGAAGCAGGCAAATCATGCGCCGCAGCCGTTGTGGCGCAGACGGCTGCCGGGCTATGCCGCCATGGGCGCGGCCACACTGGCAATGGCGCTGGGTCTGCATGGGTTGATGAGTGCCCGCACCACGGTGGCAGGCACCCTTCTGCCCCTGGCAGATGCCGACGCCGCTACCTATGGCATCCGCGCGGTGTACCAGCTGGACGAGAACACCTATTATGTGGTGGGCGCCCAGAAGGGCTTCCAGAGCGACGTAGAGGCAGGCGTGACCCTTGACAGCACGGGCAATGTGCAGAGTGTTGCCATCCTGGCGCAGGGCGAGACCGACAACCTCGGTGCCCAGTGCGTAGACCCGGAGTTCACGTCCCAGTACCAGGGCGCAGCTCCCTTCGCGCTGGCAGGCAAGGCTTACACGGTGACCGACCCGGCCACCGGCACGAGCTATGCCGCCGCAGGCAGCAGCGAAACAGAAGCCCCCGCAGAGGATTTTGACCCGGCCAACTGGCGGGTCAGCGATGCTTCCCCGGAGGCCGAGGCCACCCGTAAGATGTACGAGGCGGGCCTCACGCTCTCGGCTCTGAACGGCCAGCCGCTGGACGACGAGCTGGCACCTCCGCTGGATTCCAGCGCTGAGGCTGTGGCACGCCGCAAGCTCTATGCGGCAGGCCTGAGCAAGAGCGCACAGGACGGCGAGGACCAGGCATCGCCCTTTGCAGACTGGTCGGCAGAAAAACAGGCGGCCTACCGTCTGGAACAGGCCGAACTGACGACTTCCGGTGAGGACGCCGGTGCCGCCAGCGCCGACCTGACCGAAGTGGATGCACTGACGGGGGCAACGATCACCTCGACCGCCGTGACGAACATCGTCAACAACAGTTATTTCTATGTGACCGAAGTGCTCAGCGCAGAGTAACTTCACGGAGGAATGGAACCTATGGCAAAAACCGATTTCCTGACAGCGGATATGACCCGCCGTCAATTCATGAAAATTTCGGGCAAAAGCCTTGCAGGGCTGAGCCTTTCCGCATCCATGCTGTCGCTGTTCGGCTGCTCGCAGCAGCAGGTCGATGCCGGCGCAGTGGCGACCTGGGCGCTGCCCCAGGGCCTGCTGGTCGTCAACGCAGACCTGTGCACCGGCTGCCAGCGCTGCGAGATCAACTGCACCCTGACCAACGACGGCGTCTGCTCTTCCTACATCAGCCGCGTCAAGATCCAGCGCCGCCTGAATCTGGACGGCGACGGCAACGGTCTGCTGTCCGGCACCGACAACTGCTTTGTCTACTTCCCGGACACCTGCCGCCAGTGTGAGGACCCTGCCTGCGGCAACGCCTGCCCGCAGAAGGCCATCACCACCAACGATCAGGGCATCCGCGTCGTGGATACCGACAAGTGCATCGGCTGTGGTGCCTGCCACGAGGCCTGCCCCTGGCACATGCCCACCGTCAACCCGGAGACCGGCAAGTCGTCCAAGTGCATCGCCTGCGGTGCCTGCGTCGCAGGCTGCCCGTCCGGCGCTCTGTCCATCGTGGATTGGGACGCCGTCACCAGCGCAGCACAGGCTGCCTACATGGACCTGTAAGGAGGAAAAACAATGGCTGAATCTTATGGCTGGGCAGGCAAGCTCCTGCGTGTCAATCTGACCACCGGCGAGATCACGACGGAGGATGACACCCAATACCATAAATACATCGGCGGTATGGGCATGGCCTACCGCATCATGTACGACGAGGCTCCCATGGACCTCGACCCCTATGACGAAAAGGCACTGGTCATCTTCGGTGTCGGCCCTCTGACCGGTTCCGGTGTGCCCTGCTCTGGCCGCATGAACGTGACCTTCCGTTCTACCTGGTCCAAGGGCAAGTCCATCATCGATGCACACATGGGCGGCCACATCGGCCCCATGCTGAAGTATGCCGGCTACGACGGCATCATCATCAGCGGCATCTCCGAAAAGCCCGTCTACCTGCGCATCGAGGACGGCGACGTCTCTCTGGAAGATGCCAGCGCGATCTGGGGCAAGGGTACCTTTGCTGCCAACAAGTGGATGGTGGAGCAGAACGGCCGTGAGTTCGAGACTGCTTCCATCGGCCCCGCCGGTGAGAATCTGGTGGATTACTCCACCCTGAACACCAGCTTCGGCAACTCCGGCGGTGCCGGTCTGGGCGCTGCCATGGGCAACAAGAAGCTCAAGGGCCTGGCCATCCGCGGTACCGGCAGCGTCAAGGTGGCTGACCCCAAGAAGGTGCTGGAGCTGTCCAACTACATGATGGGCAACCTGATCGGCGGCAACAACAACCACAACGTGCCCGCACAGCCCCAGAGCTGGGCGGAGTACAGCGCCACCTCCGGCAAGAACCGCTGGTCCGGCGCACCCGGCCGCATGTGGAAAAAGGCCCCCGGCGGCCCCGTGGATACCGGCGAGCAGCCCTACAATGATATCAACAAGGTGGCGCTGCGCTGCTTCAAGGGCTACTTTGACTTCGGCGCACCGGCTGCAGAGTACACCGTGAAGAACGGCGGCTGCTCTTCCTGCCCCATCCGCTGCTACACCGAGTACGATGTGGACCCGCTGGCCGATTACGACCTGCCTACCCACAACTCCAACACCTGCATGCCCGTGCTGTACGGCACCCGCGTGTACCCGGACGGCGTCCATGACTTCAAGTACGAGGGCGACGGCACCATGGTCATCAATCTGGCCTGGGCTCACGCTGTGGACGATATGGGCCTGTGGGACAACTACGGCAACCTGAACCGCGATCTGCTGTGGATCCTGCGGATGCCCCGCGAGGAGGCCACCCAGTACATCAGCGAGGAAGAGTACGATTCGCTGCCCTGGTCCTGGGAGAAGGCCGGTGACCCCCGCTGGGAGGTCGAGCTCATCCGCCGCATGGCCTACGGCGAGGGCGACCTGTCGGTCATCGCCAAGGGTACGCTGGCTATGATGGAAAAGTTCGGCCTGCCCAAGAGCTGGTTGGATCGCGACGATGGTGCAACCAACTCCAACCTGATCTACAACGGCTTCCCCAACCACCACGGCCCTGCTGAGGCATGGCAGGTTGGTATGCTGTACAACCTCGTTTACAACCGTGACTGCATGATCCACGAGATCGTCTGCGAGACCGGTTCCGGCGCTCCGTATGAAGTGACCAAGAAGGTCATGGAAGACTTCTTCGGCGAGGGCTGCTACGACAAGGCCAAGAGCTACACCCCCATCAACGAGAACAAGGCAAAGCTGGCGGCTTACTGCGTCAACGATAAGAACTTCCACGACTCTGCCACCCTCTGCAACTGGATGTGGCCCATGACCCAGTCTCCCTCCAAGGAGCGTGAGTACCACGGCGACCTGGATCTGCAGGCAGACTTTATGACTGCTGTTACCGGCGAGACCTACACCCAGGCAGGCCTGCAGGAGGCCGGCGAGCGCATCACCCAGATGCTCCGCGCCATGACCGCCATCAGCTTCCAGAACAACTGCGGCAGTGCAAACCTGCGCCAGGAGCACGACGCTATCTGCGACTGGGTCTTCGACAAGGAGCCGGATTTCAAGGCATTCGAGGCCGGCACCACCAAGCTGGACCGCGCGGATATGGAAAAGGCCAAGGATCTGTTCTACAATATCTTTGGCTGGGATCTGACCACCGGTGTGCCCACCCGCGAGACTCTGGAGAAGTTCGACCTGGCCGATATGGCCGACGACCTCGAAAAGCGCGGCATTTATGCCCAGACCACCGAGGCCGCTGAGTAAAATCCCACAGAAACGAGGAAATTTGCCATGTTGTTTGGCAGACGCAAACCCGGCTATACCACCACTGTGGATGGCGCAGCCGACCCCGAACAGGTCGTGCTGGATCTGCAGAAGGCGGAGATGGCCGCAAAGAAAAAGCCCAAGGCGGAGGTGTTCAGCATCGACGCCGCCAGCGAGACCGCCCGCCGCCTGAAAGAGACGGGCAGCACCTTCGATGGCAGCGCCGCCAAGGCGGGCGAGGACGTGATGGCTGTGGTGGAGCGCGAGACCAGCGAGCTGGCTGCAAAGCAGCAGGCCGCCGAGGCCGCGCCCGAAGCCGCTGAGGCCCCCGCTGTGCCGGAAGGCATCGACGCGGCCGACGCCAAGCCGGAGCTGCTGGACTTTCTGGCCGCTGCCCCTGATGCGGAGAACGACCCCTACGCAGACCAGCCCACCAAAACGGCTCCGGAACTGCCGGAGCTGACCCCGGCGCAGCAGCTGGCAGGGTTCATCCGCTCCCGCTCGGCGGCCGCTCTGGTCACGGCACATGCCCAGCTGGCCTCGGAGGTGGAAAACGCCGACGAGCTGCTGGCCCAGATGCCGCAGGACCCCCAGTGTGAGGACATCGTCTCCCGCACCGGTGCCAAGGACACCTACTACTATTCCAGCGCCAACATGAGCGATAACTACGCGATGATCGCGCAGCTCATTGAGGACCGAGACCTGTGTGTGATGTTCGCGGAGATGGTGCGGTTCAATGCCCGCATCTACCCCAGCGCCACCCCGCTGCGCTACTTCCAGCGCTCCCCCTACGGCCTTGCGCCGGACGAGATCGAGCAGACCTGGAAGACCATGCAGGGCAGGCCGGAGTTTGCGGACATCGAGGAGCTGACCAACAACCAGAACGAGCGGTTCCTCTTTTCCACCCAGTATCTCACCCGCCGCTACGCCAAAGCCATCAGCGATGTGGATGAGTTCTGCGATTAAACATTCCAGATCAAAACTGAATAGGGTATAAGAGCTTCTTTGAGCAAAGGCGTCTAAACCCGCAGGGCACTGACGCCGCGCCGCAATGCTAAGGGCCTGCATCGCAGACCGGCATTCAAGGGTGGCAGGGGAAACCCGGCCGCCTTCCCGCAGAAGAAACGCTGCAATTTGAAAAAAAGAACTCCTCCCATCGACCCGACATCGGGGCCACCCTGCGCACGGCTGCTGCAACAGCCCGCGCGGAGCGAGTCCCGCCCGGCACAGCTGTCTGCAAACAGCCGCGCGGGGTGTGCGTCGTGTTTTCTGCGGGGGCGTTTTGATTTCCGGTCAAGACGTCCCCGCATTTTTTACCTGCCGTTTGAAAACGATGGAACCCGCCGAGGGGCATACTGTCCGGGCCATAGCGGACGGCGGCTCTCTGCGGGATAAAATGGAGGATATTTTTCGATGAAACAGCCTTTTTGTGCGCCTGCCGAGGCGCTGCGCCGTGTGCTGGATGCCGCGGCGGCACTGCCCCGGCCTGCGGTCGAGAATGTCGGGCTGGACGAGGCCTGCGGACGGATCGCCGCTGCGCCGCTCTGCGCCCGGATGGACCAGCCCCCCTTTGACCGGAGCCCGCTGGACGGCTACGCGCTGCACAGCGCCGACACTGCCGGGGCCGGAGAGATGACCCCCAAAGCCCTGCCGGTGGTGATGAAGCTCTATGCCGGGGATGCCCCCACGGCAGAGCTGCCTGTCGGCTGCGCGGCCCGCATCATGACCGGTGCGCCGCTGCCCGCCGGGGCCGACTGCGTCCTGATGCAGGAGAAGACCGACGGTGGGGAAGAGACCGTGCGCATCTACGCCGAACTTTCCCACAACGCGAACGTGGTCTTCCGGGGCGAGGACATCGCCGCCGGAGCGCTGGTTGCCGAAGCAGGCACGGTGCTCACGCCTGCCCACCTCGGCGTGCTGGCCGGGCAGGGTTATGCCGAAGTGCCGGTGTACAAGCCGCTCACCATCGGTGTGCTGGCCACCGGCAGCGAGCTTCTGGCCCCCGGAGAGTCTTGGGTGCCCGGCAAGATCTACGACGCCAACGGCATCCAGAATGCGGCCCGCCTGCGCCAGCTGGGATTCGCCGTCCGCCGCCGCCACTGCTCGGACGACCCGGCCCGCATCGCCGCCGAGCTGGAAGAACTGCTCACCGGGTGTGATGCCGTCATCACCAGCGGCGGCGTGTCGGTCGGGCAGAAGGATTATCTGCCCGTAGTGCTGGAAATGCTGGGCACCCGAAGCATTTTTGCGGGGGTCGCCCAGAAGCCCGGCAGCCCGATGCTGGCCGCAGAGGTCGAGGGAAAACTCGTGTTCTGCCTGTCGGGCAATCCCTTTGCCGCCGCAGCCACTCTGGAACAATACGTCGTCCCGGCCCTGCTGCGGGCCGCCGGGCGGCAGGAGGAAGCCTGCATCCTGCCCCGCACCCGCCGCACCCTGACCACCGGCTTTTCCAAGCCCAGCAAGGGGAACCGCTACCTGCGGGCCAGAGCGTCGGGCGGCACCGTTGCCATCCCCGGCGAGGGCAACACCGAGGCCCATTCGTCCGGCAGCCTGTCGGCCATGATCGGCTGCAATTCTTTGGTGGAGCTGCCTGCTGGCAGCGGCCCGGTGGAGCCGGGCGAGGAAGTGGAGGTGCTTTCCTTTGTATACTGAACGCAAAGAGGCTCTGGCCGCAGAGCTGAGCCTGAAACACCCGGCGGTGCTTGCCGTCAGCGGGGTGCACAACAGCGGCAAGACCACCCTTTTGGAAAAGCTCATCCCGCTGCTGCGGGCGCGGGGGCTGAAGGTGGGCGTCATCAAACACGACGGCCACGATTTCACCCCCGATGTCCCCGGCACCGACAGCTTCCGCCTGCGCGAAGCCGGAGCCGAGGGCGTGGCTGTCTTTTCCGGGCAGCGCTATCTGCTCACGGAAGCGTTCCGCCTCACCGAACAGGATCTGCTGGCTCTGTTCGAGCGCCATGGCTATGATCTGGTGCTGATGGAGGGCTTCAAGGAGAGCGGCTGGCCCAAGATCGAAGTCGTGCGCAGCGCCATCTCCAACGAACCGGCCTCCTTTGAGCCGCTGGCCATCGTGGGCGATGTGCCGGGCGCGGATTTTGCACTGGACGAGCCGGAGGCACTGGCCGACTGGATCGCAGCCCAGATGCCCGCGCTGTGAGGAAGAGAGGAAAGCGATTATGAAACTGATCCGTACCGAAGACGCCGCAGGGCAGGTGCTCTGCCACGATATCACCCAGATCCTTCCGGGCGAGTTCAAAGGCCCCCGCTTCCGCAAGGGCCACATCGTCCAGCCGGAGGATATCCCGGTGCTGCTGAGCATCGGCAAGGAGAACCTGTACGTCTGGGAAAAGACGCCCGGCATCCTCCACGAGGACGAAGCCGCCGCGCTGCTCTATCGGGCCGCTGCGGGCAGGAACATCCACGGCACCGAGCCGAAGGAGGGCAAGATCGAGCTGATCGCCGACTGCGACGGCCTGCTCAAGATCGACCGTGCCGCCCTGCTGGCGGTCAACCGCACCCCGCAGATGATGATCGCCACCATCCACGGCGATATGCCGGTGAAAAAAGGAGCCAAACTGGCCGGTACCCGCATCATCCCGCTGGTCATCGAGCAGGAAAAGATGGACGCCATGCAGAAAGCAGCGGGGGACAAGCCCATCCTGAACGTCCTGCCCTTCCACCAGAAGAAGTTTGCGGTCATCACCACAGGCAGTGAGGTCTTCAAGGGCCGCATCGAGGATAAATTCACCCCCATCCTGGAACGCAAGCTGGCGGAATACGGCTGTGAGATGGTCTTCCACAAGGTCTGCGATGACGACCCGGCGGGCATTACGGCGGCCATTCTGGAAGCAAAGGCGGCGGGCTGCGAGCTGATCTTCACCACCGGCGGCATGAGCGTGGACCCCGACGACCGCACCCCGCTGGCCATCCGAAACACCGGGGCTGACATCATCAGCTACGGTGCGCCGGTGCTGCCCGGTGCCATGTTCCTGGTCAGCTATCTGGACGGTGTGCCCGTCTGCGGCCTGCCGGGCTGCGTGATGTACGCCAAGCGGACCATTTTCGATCTGCTGCTGCCCCGTCTGCTGGCCGATGACCCCATCACCGCCGAGGATATCGCCCGTCTGGGGGAGGGCGGCCTCTGCCTGGGCTGCGGCACCTGCACCTGGCCCAACTGCGGGTTCGGGCACTGCTGAACCAGCTCCGTTGTGAAAGGCTACACGAAGGATAACGTGAATTTTATGAATACAACAGAAAATAAACTGACCCATTTCGATGCCGAGGGCAATGCGGTGATGGTGGACGTGAGCGGCAAGCCTGTCACCTCCCGCGAGGCCACGGCCCACGGCATCATTACCATGAACGAAGACGCCTTTGCCGCCGTGCAGAACGGCACGGTGAAGAAAGGCGATGTGCTGGGCGTGGCCCGCGTGGCTGGCATCATGGCCACCAAGCGCACCAGCGAGCTGATCCCGCTGTGCCATCCGCTGCCGCTGACCAAGGTGCAGATCGAGTTCGAACTGCTGCCGGAGCGCCGGGCTGTGGAGGCCCGCTGCACCGTCAAGACCAGCGGCGTCACCGGCGTGGAGATGGAGGCCCTGACCGGTGTTTCCACCGCGCTGCTGACCATCTACGATATGTGCAAGGCCGTGGATAAGGGGATGGAGCTGGGCGAGATCCATCTGGAAAAGAAGAGCGGCGGCAAGAGCGGCCTGTACATCCGGGCGGAGGGCGGCTATGTTTGATGCAAAAGGCCGCACGATCCACTATCTGCGCCTCTCGGTCACCGACCTGTGCAACCTGCGCTGCCGCTACTGTATGCCGGACGGTGTGGAGAAACTGGAACGGGAAGATATCCTGACGTACGAAGAATTTCTCCGCCTTGCCGCACTGTTTGCGCAATGCGGGGTGGATACGATCCGCGTCACCGGCGGCGAGCCGCTGGTCCGCAAAGGCGTGGACCATCTGGTAGCGCAGCTGAAAGCCATCCCCGGCATCCGCCGTGTCACCATGACCACCAATGGGGTGCTGCTGGCGCAGCAGTTGCCCGCCCTGCTTGCCGCCGGGCTGGACAGCGTGAACATCAGCCTGGACACCCTTTCACCGGAAGTGTTCGCCCGCATCACCGCGCGGGACGCCTTTGCGGACGTGATGGTGGGCATCCGGGCCGCGCTGGAAAGCGGCCTGCCTGTCAAACTGAACTGTGTGCCGCAGGTGGGCGTCAACGAGGGAGAGCTGGAAGCGCTGGCTGCTCTGGCGGAGACAAAGTTTTTGCAGGTGCGCTTCATCGAGATGATGCCCATTGGCTATGGGGCTGCGATGCCCTGCATCTCCGGGCCGGACCTGCTGGCCCGCTTCCGGAAGCGCTGGCCGGAGCTGGCTCCTCTTTCCCGTCAGGAAACGGCAGGCATCGGCGACGGCCCGGCAGTCTACTACACCGCGCCGGGCTGGCAGGGGAGCGTGGGCTTCATTGCAGCCGTGCACGGCAAGTTCTGCGCTTCCTGCAACCGGGTCCGGCTTACGAGCCAGGGCTTTCTGCGCCCCTGCCTTGCCAGCGAGGCGGGCTGCGACCTGAAAACGCTCCTGCGCAGCGGCGCGTCGGACGAAGAGCTGCTCAGCGCCATCCGCACCACGATCTGGGAAAAGCCCCAGGAGCACCACTTTGAATTGAAACAGGATGTCCCGGCTACGCGCGGGATGTATCGGATCGGAGGATAATATGGGAAAGATCCTGGCCATTTGCACCAGCCCGAAGCGCGGCACCGTCAAGACCGAGGTGCCCGAAGCCACCCTGACCCCGGAATGGGGCATTGAGACCGACGCCCACGGCGGAAACTGGCATCGTCAGGTCAGCCTGCTCAGCGCCGAAAAGATCGAGAACTTCCGCAAGAAGATCTGGGTCGATTACGGTGCCTTTGGCGAAAACCTTGTTGTGGAGGGGTTCGATTTCCGCAATCTGCCCGTCACCAGCCGCTTTCAGGTCGGTGAGGTCGTGCTGGAGATGACCCAGATCGGCAAGGAATGCCACAACGACTGCGTCATCAAACAGCAGACCGGCGAGTGCATCATGCCCCACGAGGGCGTGTTCGCCCGTGTGCTCCACGGCGGCACGCTCCATGTGGGCGATGAGATGATCCTGCTGCCCCCGGAAGAAGACCCGCCGCTGCGTGCAGCCGTCATCACCCTGTCGGACAAAGGCGCCCGCGGCGAGCGGGAGGACAAGAGCGGCCCGCTCATCGTGGAGATGCTGACCGCCGCCGGGTACAAAGTGGAGGAGACCATGATCCTGCCCGATGAGGCCAAGGCGCTGAAGGCCCAGCTCATCCGGCTGGCCGACGGCCGACAGGTGAACCTGATCTTGACCACCGGCGGCACCGGCTTCTCCCCGCGCGATATCACCCCGGAGGCAACCTATGCCGTGGCCACCCGCAGCGCCCCCGGCATCGCCGAGGCCATGCGGTACCACAGCCTGAGCATCACCCCGCGTGGGATGCTCAGCCGCGCAGCCAGCGTCCTGCGCGGCAAGACCCTCATCGTCAATCTGCCGGGCAGCCCCAAGGCCGTGCAGGAGAATCTGGAGTACATCCTGCCCAGCCTCGAACACGGCATCCGCATCGCCGCCGGGCTGGACGGCGAGTGTGCCCGGAAGTAATATTGCCCTTACAGCCCCCGCCCTGCGGGAGACGCTGTAAACGATAACTCTATGGGAACAACAGAAGGAGAAATGACCATGAATACCCAGATCTCCCGCCGCGGCTTCCTGTGCGCTGCCGGCATCGCGTCTGCATCTGCTGCCTTGACCGCCTGCGGCGGCTCCAGCAGCTCCGTTTCCTCCGTGGCAGGCTCTGCCGCCGCCTCTTCGGAGGCTGCTTCGGGCGAGTCCGTCGAGCTGATCGTCTTCGCTGCAGCGTCCCTGACCGAGACGCTGAACGCCATCGCCGAGACCTATTCGGCGGAGAACCCCGGCGTGACCTTCCGCTTCAACTTCGACTCTTCCGGCACCCTGAAGACCCAGATCCAGGAGGGCGCAGACTGCGACCTGTTCCTTTCGGCAGGTCAGAAGCAGATGAACCAGCTGGACAGCACCGCTTCCGCTGAGGTGAACACCGAGGGTCTGGATTTCGTGGACAGCGATTCCCGCGTGGATCTGCTGGAAAATAAGGTCGTCCTGTGCGTCCCCGAAAATGCCGACAAGGGCATCGACAGCTTCGATTCTCTGGCCGAGCACCTGAAGGCTGAGGACATTCTGTTCTGTATGGGCAACAGCGATGTGCCGGTGGGCCAGTACACCCAGAAGATCCTGGCCTACTACGAGCTGGACGAAGCCGCTCTGGCTGCGGCCGGTGTCATCACCTACGGCTCCAACGTCAAGGAAGTCACCACTCAGGTCAGCGAGGCCAGCGTGGATGCCGGTGTCGTCTACTGCACCGATGCCTTCAGCGCCAGTCTGAAGGTCGTGGATGAGGCCACGAAGGAGATGTGCGGTCAGGTCATCTACCCGGCTGCCGTCCTGAAGGCTGCCCCCAACGCCGTTGCTGCCCGGAAGTTCCTGGAGTATCTGCAGACCTCTGCGGCAGGCGAAGTTTTTGAGAGCGTCGGCTTCACCGCACTGTAAACCGCTCAGTCTTGCATTTGCTCGCCGGCTCCCCTGATAGGGGAGCCCTTGGCAGGCCGGGCAGGCTGTGACTGGCCGAAGGAGGTCCCGGACGCCGGAAACAGCAGGGCCCTGCTGTGAGACGAAATAGGGAGGTGAAAGCAAGTGGACTGGTATCCTTTATGGAACAGCCTGCGCATTGCGCTCATCAGCTGCGCAGCGGTGTTCTTCCTCGGCATTTTTGCCGCCTATTCTATCGCAAAGCTGCCCCGTGTGCTCAAAGGTGTGCTGGACGTGGTGCTCACCCTGCCCATGGTCCTGCCGCCCACGGTCGTAGGTTATTTCCTGCTGCTGCTGTTCGGTGCCAAGCGGCCGCTGGGCCTCTTCTTTCTGGAGCATTTCGGCGTCAAACTGGTCATGAACTGGTACAGCGCCATCTTTGCCTCCGTCGTGGTGGCCTTCCCGCTGATGTACCGCACGGCCCGCGGCGCGTTCGAGAGCTTCGACGAGACGCTGGCCTGGTCCGCGCAGACGCTGGGGCTTTCCAACACCTGGATCTTCTGGCGGGTGCGGATGCCCTATTGCCGTCCGGGCCTCCTGGCCGGGACGGTGCTGGCCTTTGCCCGCGCGCTGGGCGAGCACGGCGCGACCAGCATGATCGCAGGCTACACCCCCGGCAAAACGGCCACCATCGCCACCACGGTGTATCAGCTCTGGCGCACCAACGATGAGAGGGGGGCGATGCAGTGGGTGCTGGTGGACATCGTCATCTCGGCGGTGGTGCTGCTGGCGGGCAACCTGCTGGAACGCAAACAGAAGCAGGGAGGGAAGCACACATGAGCCTGGACGTCAAGATCACCAAACGGTTCGACGGCTTCACCCTTCGCACGGAGTTCACAGCGGGCAATACCACCGCCGCCATCCTCGGCGCATCCGGCTGCGGCAAAAGCATGACCCTGCGCTGCATTGCGGGCATCGTCAGACCCGACAGCGGCCGCATCGTGCTGGATGGCCGTGTCCTGTTCGACAGCGAGCAGGGCATCGATTTGCCCCCGCAGCAGAGGAACGTGGGCCTGCTGTTCCAGAACTACGCGCTGTTCCCGAATATGACGGTGGAGCAGAACATCCTCTGCGCGCTGAAAAAGGAGAAGGACCCCGCCGCCCGCAAAGCGGCCTGCGCGGAGGCCCTGCGCGCCATGCGGCTGGAGGAACTGGCCCACCGCCTGCCCAGTGAGCTTTCGGGCGGGCAGCAGCAGCGCGCTGCACTGGCCCGCATTCTGGCGGGCAAGCCCCGTATCCTGATGCTGGACGAGCCGTTCAGCGCACTGGACAGCTACCTCCGCGAGGAAGTGGAAGGCGAAGTGGGCAGCCTGCTGGCCGGGTTTGACGGCACGGCTCTGCTCGTGACTCACAACCGCGACGAGGCCTACCGCCTCTGCCGCGAGATGATCGTCATGGACGGCGGCGAGGTGCTGCGGGCCGGCACGACCAGAGAGGTCTTTGCAGACCCTCGCCGCCTGACCGCCGCCCGCCTGACCGGCTGCAAGAATATCCTGCCCTGCGTCCGGGTGGACGCGCCCCGGGTGCATCTCCCCGGCTGGGAGCAGGAGCTTGCCGTGGCGCTCCCGGTGCGGGAAAACTGCACCGCCGTGGGCATCCGTGCCCATGACCTCGTGCCCGCCGCAGCGGACAGCGACAACCGGCTGCCGGTGCGTGTGGGCGCTTCGAGCGAGAATCCGTTCGACTGGAACGTCATCTGCACCTCGGTGGATGGCAGCGCAAAGCTGTGGTGGAAGGTCTCCAAAACGACCCTTTCTTCACCCCCGCCGGAGACCCCGGCCTTCCTCCGGGCCGCGCCGGAAAACATCATGCCGCTGGTATAATGGAAAACAAAAAAGGAACCGTTGTGCGTTCAAAACGCAGCGGTTCCTTTTTGCGTCGCGTGTTACATCAGCGCCGTCAGCACCAGTGCGCACAGGGGCAGGGTGACGATGCTGAGCAGGGTGGTGAGGACCACGCATCCGGCCGCGAACTGCTCATCGTGGCCGAACTGAACGGCGAACACCGAGGTGATCGCAGCGGCAGGGCAGCACTCCAACAGCAGCACCACCTGTGCGCTCATGCCGAAGCGCAGCAGACCCAGCGCCGCAAAGGCCGCCAGACACACCGCCGGGATGACCAGCATCCGCAGCCCGGCCAGTTTCCAGATGTGCCGGTCGCAGACGATCTGCTTCAGGTCGCCCGTGGCGATGAGGATGCCGGTGATGAGCATGGAAAGCGGGGTGTTCATGTTGCTCAGCAGTTCCAGCGGCTGGGCGATGAGGGCGGGCACCGGGATCTGTAGCAGGTAGACGGCGAGGCCCACCACCATCGCATACAGCACCGGGGTGCGCAGCAGGCTGCGGGCCACTTCCTTCGGGCTGGAACTGCCGCTGACCATGCCGTAGCCCATAGTCCAGAGCAGGATATTGAACACGGTCACGTAGGCGCTGGCGTAGAGCAGCCCCTCCGACCCAAACAGCGCCGAAATGAGCGGGAAGCCCATATAGGCTGCGTTGGAGAAGACCGATGCGAACCGGAAGATGGGGGCCCGGCGGTCTTTCTGCCGGGCAGTCAGGGCCAGCGTCAGCACAGTGCCGATGAGGATGGCCAGAACACTCAGCCCGAACGCGGCCAGCAGGTTGTGCAGGATCTCCGCGCTGAAGTCCATCATATAGGAGTGGACGATCATGGCCGGAACGACCAGATAGACCAGCAGGTTCGAGAGAGTCTGCCGCCCTTCCGGCTTCAGCACACCGGTCTTGATGGCGGCCGCGCCCGCCCCGATGAGCAAAAACAACACGATGACCTGCTGTGCGCAGATAAGTGCCAGTTCCATTTTCAAATTCCTCCCGGCTCCATAAATACAAGCATGAATGCAAGAAAGGTATAGCACAAAACAGGGGATTTGGCAAGAGAAAAAATGAAACCCTCGCCGGTTCACTTTTGTTCGCGGCCTCGCCCTTTGGGAGAGGTGGCATTGCAAAGCAATGACGGAGAGGGTCTTTTTTACAGGATTACATTCTTGATGAGCAGCGAGACGCTGCCGTCGGGGTCATGGAGGAACTCCACTTCCGACTCGGAGGACAGGATCTCGGTGGGGATCTTCACCTCGATGCCGCTGGCGGTGTGGATGCTGCGGCTCTCCATCCGGCGGATGCGGGCGGGCGTCACGGTGACAGGCTGCTCGAACTGCTCAATGACATCGCTCTTCTCCACGTAGTCGTCAAAGGGGACAGCGGCCAGCGGGTATTCCTCGGCCAGCTGGCGGCGCACCTGCTCCACCGAGACCTGGTTGTCGTTGTCGGCGGCCTGGTTCGCAATGAGCATGGCGACCTGTGCCTCGGCGTGGGGCTCGTCCTGGTAGGCGTCCATCACGGCCTGTGCAGCGGCTTCTTGAATAGCCTTCAGCTTTTTCTTTTCCGGTTCGGCCTGAGTGTACTGGAACACGACCGTAGAAAGGTAGAACTCCTTGTGGCCGTCGATGTCGTACTTCTTTTCCAACAGGCGCATGGAGTAGTCCTGCAGGTTGACGAGCGCACCTTCTTCCACCTTGCCGCTCTGGGTCGGCAGGCAGGCCCGTTGCTGGATGATGGAGTTGACCGGGGCACCCTCCACAGTCTCGGTGTAGTGGGTGTAACCGTTCTTGTAGTTCAGCTTGAGGATGCCCAGCCACGGGGCACCATCGCGGGTGAAATCCACCACAGCCAGGTCGGCACCGGGGATGGTGGTATGGGCGTGCATGTAATCGAACAGCACCCCCGCGATGCGGCAGGACAGGTCCACGAAGTCCTGGTTGTGCTCTAGCTCGTTTTTGAAGGCCGAGTCCGGCAGGGGGCGGCACTGGCGGATGTCGTCACTGGCCAGCAGCTTTTCGATGTGGTTCTGCAAATAGGCCGTTTTTTCGGCGGTGGGCTCCATGCAGCTGCCGCTGAGCACCGGGGCGTCGAGGGTGGTGTCCAGCACATGCAGGATGGCCTGATGAATGATGATCTCCATGGGGATACCTCGTTTCAAAGGATGATTTCCGGATTCTGCTCCAGTATACCACAACCCACCCCGGATTGCGAGAGGAAAACCCGCTTGTCTCATGGAAATCAATTTTACAAAAAGAGCCGTAAGTGGTATTATAAATAAATCACACCCGCCGCCACGGCGATGGGGCAGCCCCATGCTACACCGGGAATCTTGAAGCTACCGGGCGGGATGTGCTGGAGGGCTGTACATCCTTGCTGGAAGAACTGCGCGGATAGGAGAATTTCATGAAAGAACGTTATTGTGAGGGGGAGCGGTTTGCCGACCTGTCGTTTGTCGAGGAGACTTTTGAGGACTGCGATTTTACCGACTGCGTATTTGTGGACTGCTCGTTTGCAAAGTGCGAACTGGACCACACCACACTGAACGAGTGCAAATTCGTGCGGTGTGAGATCACGGGGCTGCGCAGCACCCATTCCTCAGTGCAGTCGCTGGATTTTGAGGATTGCCGCCTGAATGAGATCGAGTGGGCACCCCTGATGTCCAATGGCGCGTTCCCGGACCCCATTCATACGCTGAAAGGATGCAGCCTGAAATATAACACCTTTACGGAGATGAATTTCAACCGCTTCGACTTTTCGGACGGGAACGAGATTGTCGGCTCGATGTTTGCCAAATGTGAGATGCAGCTGGTCAAGTTCAAGGGCATAGAGCTGCACGAAACGGAGTTTTACCAGTGCGACCTGCGCAAGGCGGATTTCCGGGATGCCATCGGATATAAGGTGGATATTCTTGGCAGCCGCCTGAAAGATGCAAGATTTTCACTGCCGGAAGCCGTGAATCTGCTGGCTGACCTGAAGATCAAGCTGTCCTGAACAGGGGCGGGCAAGGGGCAATTACCGCGACGCCGACGGCAACTATTACCGCAGCGGGTTTGGGTTGAACGACTGACCCTCTCCGTCATTGCTTCGCAATGCCACCTCTCCCAAAGGGAGAGGCATTGGCAGGACGGTCTTGATTCTGCTGTTTGAATAACGTTTCACAAAACCATAAAATAAAGTGCTCCGCTGTCTCGATTTGCGGCTTCTGTACAGATGTTGTAAATCTTGAAAGCGGAGCGCTTCTGTTCATAGGGGAAACAAAGAGAAAAAAGAACCAGCCGAACATGTTCGACTGGTTCTTTTTTGGTTGGGGATGAGAGAATCGAACTCCCACAAGTAGAGTCAGAGTCTACCGCACTACCACTATGCAAATCCCCAAGATCTGCTTTGTTGTTTGGCTCATGAGCCGCTCAACGTGTGCTATTATACGGGAAAAACCCGGAGTTGTCAAGCACTTTTTCAAATTTTTTTGCAAAATCTTGAAAAAAGACGGTCTT
This sequence comes from Faecalibacterium sp. Marseille-Q3530, assembly GCF_017377625.1. NCBI lineage: Bacteria > Bacillati > Bacillota > Clostridia > Eubacteriales > Oscillospiraceae > Faecalibacterium > Faecalibacterium sp. Marseille-Q3530. The sequence goes on from NZ_JAFREH010000002.1 coordinate 76,085, forward strand.
TCGCGGAACATTTTGAAACGTCAGAGCAATGGGGCAGAGTCATCGGGGAGGTAGACGATTTCTTATGACGGGACTCCATCAACCGTCATCCTTCTCACTTTCTTTGCATATACTGGAAATCAGTAGAAGCAAAGATGCACAAAGAGGAGGAACCACGATGGCCCAGTCTGCGCAAAAAGAAAAAACCTTGTTGTCCGACCGCATCCCGCGGGATACGGAACATGAACGCTACCACCCGGAACTGGAAGAGGAGCTGAAAGAGTGCCTGTTCTGCCTGCGCCAGAACGAGATGATGTTCGACCTAGAGGTGGACACCGACCTCATCGAACAGCACATCTACGAGCGGCAGGCTCTGCTGTGCCGCTACCGCTATCTGCTGGCTCAGGCGCGGGAGCTTGGCCTGCATACCATTTTGCAGAAATATCAGCCGATGGGAGGATGACCCCTCTCCCGAAGAGGCGAAGTCTGCGGAATGCCAAAGCCTCTCCTACAAGGAGAGGTGTCACCGAAGGTGACGGAGAGGTTGTACCGAGAAAAGCGCTGTTATCGTGGCCCGCCTGAGAGGTTATACTCCCTCAGGCACCGCGCAAACCCCTCCTGCGTGGAGCAGAAGGTGATGCCATGCGCGGCGGCTTTGCAGCCATCCATCCGCAGGTTGCGGTGCCAGTCGGTGATCTCGATGGCAACGGAAATGCCCAGCAATTCCGCGAACTGCCGTGCGGTCTCGACCATGCTGCGGTCGTTGCTGCTGCCAAAGTTGTACACACCGCCGGGCAGGGAGAGCGCCGGATATAGATTTTCAATGACCTCCCGCACAAAGCTGATGCCCCGCCAGTCGTGGGCGGAAAACTGCACCGGCGTCCCACGCAGAGCGGCCCGCAGCAGGTTCAGCGGCAGATTGCCCCGGATGGGCAGCTGATAGCCGGGCAGGTCGTACATCCAGGGCACCCGCAGAAACACGGCGTCCGGCAGGACTTCCAGCACCCGCTGCTCGGCTTCCAGCTTGTGCTGCCCATAGATGTTGGAGGGGGAAAGGGACAGCGTTTCGGGCAGGGGGCCTTCCTGCGCTGCCCCGGAATACACCTGATCGGAGCTGAACGCCACGAATTTCGCGCCGGTCTCGGCCGCGGCCCGCGCCATCCAGAGCGGCACGTCCACATTGGCGCGGCGGGAGTCCTCCGGGTGCTGCTGGCAGTAGCCGGTGTCAGAGAGCGCGGCCAGATGCAGCACGACGTCCGGCTGCACCTGTGCGGCAAAACGGCAGAGGTCTTCCTGCGTGGCTGCCGCCAGAAACCCGCGCGGAAACGCAAGAAGCTCTGCTTTATCACGCCATTGCTGCATCACGCGGGCCCCGACAAAGCCGCCCGCACCGGAAACAAGGATCTTCTGCATCTTCATCACCGTACCAAAAACAATTCCAGAACAAACACCACGGCGCAGCAGGCGACCGACACCTGGAACAGGCTGGCCCCGAACCAGGCGGCGGCGATGCCCACCACCAGCGCCGCCGCACCGGCCAGAGGGCTCTGGGTGGCGTTGACGATGGCCGGAAAGGTCATTACAGCCAGCGTCACATAGGGCACATAAAATAGGAACGACTGGATGAACCGGTTCTGGATGGGCTTGCGGATGAGCGTCAGCGGCAGAATGCGGATGGCGTAGGAGACCGCCGCCATCACGGCGATGTAGACCCAATTGTTGTATGTCATTGTTCGGCCTCCTCAGCTTGCGTTGGAACCGGGAACAGCACCGCCGCCCCGCAGGAGATGAGCACCGTGAGCAGGATGGTGCGGGTGCCGTCGGAGAGCGATGCGATGCCCGGCAGGTAATTGCAGACAAAGCTGAGGGCGAAGCTCAGCGCCACCAGAACAGCCACGACCTTGTTCTTGCGGGCCGGGGGGATGATGATGGCAAGGAACATGCCGTAGAGCGCGACACTCAGAGCGCTGACGGCCCGCAGGGGCAGCAGGTTGCCCGCCACGATGCCCAGCGCGGTGCCCATGGCCCAGGCCGGTGCCGCCAGTGCGATGGCACCGTAGGTGTAGAACGGGTTCAGGTAGCCGGGCCGTGCGATGGTGATGCCGAACAGCTCATCGGTAACATCGTAGCCGATGATGAGCCGATGGAAGAAGGGTGTGCCGGGGGCAAACCGCTGGGCCAGCGCGCAGCTCATCAGCAGATACCGCGCGTTGGCAATGAGGGTGATGATGGCCACTTCCACATAGGTGGCCCCGGCGGCAATGAGCGAGAACGCCGCATATTCTCCGGCGGAAGCATTGTTGAACAGGCTGGCGACAAATCCCTGGATGGGGGTCAGGCCTGCGTTGCGGGCCGCAATGCCCAGCGAAAAAGAGACGGCAAAATACCCCAGTGCGATGGGCACACCGTCCCGCATCCCTTCGCAGAACACCTTCCGGCTGAATGCGTAGGGCTTGACTGTAGTTTCCATTGAGTTCCAGACTCCTTTCCTACTTCAAGAAACGAAAACAATTATAGCACATCCGCCCGGCAAAGACAAAAGAAAATGCCTCAGCTTTTGGAAGGAAAGCTGAGGCATTTTCACAGAGAAGGGAGCTGTGGCTTATTCCACAACGTCTTCGAACTGGCTGTTGTACAGGTCTGCGTAGAAGCCGCCCTTTTCGATGAGCTGGTCATGGGTGCCCTGCTCGACGATGTCGCCGTCCCGCATCACAAGGATGAGGTCTGCGTCCCGGATGGTGGACAGGCGGTGGGCGATGACGAAGCTGGTGCGGCCGCGCATCAGGTTGTCCATTGCGGTCTGGATGCGCTGTTCGGTGCGGGTATCCACGCTGCTGGTGGCTTCATCCAGGATCAGGATGCGGTTGTCGGCCAGGATAGCGCGGGCAATGGTGAGCAGCTGCTTCTGGCCCTGGCTGACGTTGGAGGCGTCCTCGTTCAGCTCCATCTGGTAACCGCCGGGCAGGGTGCGGATGAAGTGGTCTGCGTTGGCGGCCTTGGCTGCGGCGATGACTTCTTCGTCGGTGGCGTCGAGGCGGCCGTACCGGATATTCTCCATGATGGTGCCCTTGAACAGCCAGGTGTCCTGCAGCACCATGCCGAAGCCCTCGCGCAGAGCGCTGCGGTCAAAGTCGCGCACATCGTGGCCGTTCAGGGTGATGGAACCGGAATCCACATCGTAGAACCGCATCAGCAGCTTGACCATGGTGGTCTTGCCTGCGCCGGTGGGGCCTACGATGGCGACCTTCTCGCCGGGGTTCACGGTGCAGCTGAAATCGTGGATGATGGTCTTTTCGGGCACATAGCCGAACCGGACGTGGTCAAAGGTGACCTGACCGTCGATGCAGGCGGGGTCTGCCCGGCGGGCCGGGTCGGCGAGCTGGGCTTCTTCCGGCTCGTTCAGGGACTCAAAGACGCGCGCCGCCGCCGCGGCCATGGTCTGCAGCATGTTCGACACCTGCGCGAGCTGCTGGATGGGCTGGGTGAAGTTCTTGACATATTGGATGAACGCCTGAATGTCGCCGATGGTGATGACGCCGTTGGCGGCAAACACGCTGCCGACGATGGCCACGGCTACATAGCCCAGATTGCCCACAAAGTTCATGATGGGCTGCATCAGGCCGGAGAGGAACTGGCTCTTCCAGGCGGATTCGAACAGCTTGTCGTTTGCGGTGTTGAAGTCGGCCAGCACAGCGGCTTCGCGGTTGAATGCCTTGATGACATTGTGGCCGGAGTAGACTTCCTCCACCTGGCCGTTCACGACGCCCAGAGTGGCCTGCTGGGCCTTGAAGTATTTCTGGCTGAATTTGACCACCAGCAGCACCAGCGCCAGCGAAACGGGCAGGATGAGCAGGGCGATGAGGGTCATTCTGGGGCTGATGGAGAGCATCATGAGGAGTACACCGATCATGGTGGTCACACTGGTGATGAGCTGGGTGACGCTCTGGTTCAGGCTCTGGCCCAGAGTATCGACGTCGTTGGTGATGCGGGAGAGCACCTCACCGACGGTGCGCTTTTCAAAGTAGGCGAGGGGCAGGCGGTCGATCTTCTCGCTGATCTGGCGGCGGAAGTCGTAGCACACCTTCTGCGAAAGGCCGGTCATCAGCCAGCCCTGAATGAAGCTGAATGCGGCCGAGCAGAGGTACATGGCCAGCAGGATCAGCAGAATTTTGCCGATGTAGCCAAAGTCGATGCTGCCAACGCCGCGCAGTCTGGCGATCCAGCCGGTGGCAAGGGCCGTGGTGGCCTTGGCCAGGATCTTCGGGCCTGCGATGTTAAAGATGGTGGAGAGGATGGCGAAAACGATGACGACGATGAGGGAGATCTTATACGCGCCCATGGTCTTGAGCAGCTGCAGCAGCGTGCCCTTGAAATCCTTGGCGCGTTCCGTCGTCTGGCGTCCGGGTCTCGGCATGTTACTTCTCCTCCTTTCCGGTGTTCAGGTCTTTCAGGTCCAGCTCTTTCTGGCTCAGCTGGCTCCGCGCGATCTCCTGATATTCGGGGCAGGAGGCCATCAGCTGGGCGTGGGTGCCCCGGCCCACTAGACGGCCCTCATCGAGGACCAGGATCTGGTTGGCGTGGAGCACCGTGGAGATGCGCTGTGCCACGATGATGACGGTGGCGTCGCCGGTCTCCGCCTTCAAGGCACGGCGCAGGGTCACGTCGGTCTTGTAGTCCAGGGCGGAGAAGCTGTCGTCAAACAGATAGATGCGCGGCGCTTTTGCAATGGCGCGCGCAATGGAAAGGCGCTGCTTCTGCCCGCCGGAGACGTTGGAGCCGCCCTGCGCGATGGGGCTGTCGTAGCCTTCGGGCTTGGCGTCGATGAACTCTGTGGCCTGTGCAATGGCAGCTGCTTTCTTCATGTCGGCGTCGGTGATCTGTTCGCCGCCGAACTTTAGGTTGCTCGCAATGCTGCCGCTGAACAGGATACCCTTCTGGGGCACATAGCCCAGCAGGCTGTGCAGTATCTCCTGCGGCATGTCGCGGACGTCGATCCCGTCCACGGTCACTTTGCCGCTGGTCACATCGTAAAAGCGGGGGATGAGGTTCAGCAGGGTGGATTTGCCGCAGCCGGTGGAACCGATGATGGCGGTCGTCTGGCCCGGCTCAGCGGTAAAGCTGATGTGTTCCAGCGCGTCGCTGTCGGCACCGGGGAAGCGGAAGCTCACATCCTCGAATCGCACCACACCGTTCCAATGGCTGCGCTCCCGCGCAGGCTGGGCGGCGGCTTCGTCGGGGTCGTGGATGGAAGCGGTGGTGCGGCACACTTCGTCGATGCGGTCTGCGGCCACACCGGCACGGGGCAGCATCACGGCCACCATTGCCAGCATCAGGAAGGACATGACGATCTGCATCGTGTAGGTGATGAAGGCGATCATCTCGCCCACCTGCATGTTGCCGGCATCCATGGCCTTGCCGCCGAACCAGACGATGAGCAGGCTGGTGCCGTTCATGATAAGGGTCATAAAGGGCATCATGGCAACCATGGCGCGGTTGGTGAACAGCTGGGTGCCCATCAGCTCCTTGCTGGCCTTGTCAAAGCGCTCTTCCTCGAAGGTCTCGCGGCTGAACGCGCGCACCGGCATCACGCCGGTCAAAATCTCGCGGCTGACGAGGTTTAGTTTGTCCACAAGGGTCTGCATGATCTTGAATTTCGGCATCGCGATGTTCATCAGGAACACGATGAGGCAGAGCAGCAGGACCACGTCCAGCACGATGATCCAGGCAAGGCCGGTGTTGCCCTGCACGACATGGAGCACACCGCCGATGCCCAGGATGGGCGCATAGGCCACCATGCGCAGCAGGATGACGCAGACGAACTGCACCTGCTGGATGTCGTTGGTGGTGCGGGTGATGAGGGAAGCAGTGGAGAAATTCTCGATCTCTGCGTTGGAGAAATGGATGACGGAGGAGAAGGTCTGCCGACGCAGGTCACGGCCGATGGCAGCCGACACGCGGGAAGCGATGAGGCCCACCAGAATGGCGACCACCACCATCAGCAGCGTCAGGCCCAGCATCTGCCCGCCCACCCGGAACAGATACTGCATCTGGACGTCGTGCGCGACGCCCTGCGCCTCGTATTCCAGGCTGACCAGCAGGGTGGCCTGGCTGGCCATGCTGGAAAGGGTCGTCTCGTCGATCTGTGCCATCGCGCTGGCAAGCTGCTGCTGGATCATCTCGCGGGAGAAGCCCGGCATCTGCGCCATGGCCGCAAACTGGGCGCACGCGGCGTCCAGATCGGCAGCAGTGGGGGCGATGGTCTCCGCTGCGGTATCCTCAGTGTTTTCCGAGGAGGCTGCGCTCTCAGCGGCCTCGCTGGAAGCAGCCGGATACTCCGAAAGGGGAGCCATGCCCTGCGCGGGCAACCCGGTGCCATTGGCAGCCTGCGAAGCGGCCATATACAGCACGATGTCCGGCATGGTGACGATCTCTTCCAGAGAAGCACGCTCCTCGGCGGTCAGGTCAGCGCGGAGCTTCAGAACGCCGTCGTCCTGAATGTAATATCCGTAGGCGTTCCGGAAGGTCTCTGCGTCCTCTTCGCTCATCAAAAGCGACAGCACATCCCGCGTGGAGGAGCGCAGGGTCTGGGGCAGGGGGCTTTCGATGCCGCCCTGCTGGATGCCGGTATCCACGATCTTGCTCGTGTAGTCCGGCAGGGAAAGGTCGCAGTACGCCTGCACGAACAGCAGGCCGATCACGACCAGGCAGGCGGCCCAGTGGCGGGCCAGCTGCTTGAAGATCTTACCCATTTTGATTGTCTCCCTTCGATTTGGTCTGGAATTCCGCATTTTCGGCCATCACCGCATCCAGCAGGACATCCTTCAGCTCCCGCAGCTGGGCCAGCTGCTGGGGCGTCAGGCGGCGCGCCACCCGGTCGAAATACCCACTGAGGGCCAGCTCGCACTGGCGGCTGGAAGCAAGGCCTTTTTCGGTGACGTGAACCAGTGTCTTGCGGCGGTCGTTCGGGTCGGTGATGCGTTCGATCAGTCCATCCTGCTCCAGCTGGCGCAGCCACCGCGAAACGGCGGGCATCGGCTGCCGGACGGCAGCGGCCAGGTCGGAAACATAGATGCCTCCATCCGTTCCGTGCTGTTCAATGTTCGCCAGAACACCTTCCAGCATCACGAAATGACACCTGGGGCACTCTTCCAGCGATGCCTTCATCCCGCGCTTGGCTTCGTCGCTCAGCTGGTGGAAGTAGTGAAACAGCCCGAACAGCTCCGGGGCGTTTTCCTTCGGCATGGGGAACCTCCTTGTTTGTTATCTACTGCAAATATTTAACACTTGATAACTATTTGCGCGTGATAATAATATACCCGCCTGCACCGGAATGCAAGCGGGTAAAGATGAACTTTTTGAAAACTCTGAAAAAACGACGTTCCAAAGGGAAAATGGTCACTCGTGAAGAGTACGGTCATGTTTCAGCCCGTCACGCATTCCGTGAATGCGGCCCAGTCCGTAAGCCAGCAGGGCGGCGCACAACAGGTTGAGCCAGCCCAGGCGGCTGCTGGTGGCCCCGGTACAATTCGCAAGGCCAATCACGATATTTGCCATACAGAGCAGAAACAGCGTTTTGCCGATTTTGTCCAGATGGGCGATGCGGGAGTCGATGTCGGAGAACATGTTGAACTCGCCCAGTTCCGATTTGCGGCGGAAGTAGCCCCAGCGGAAGCAGCGGCCAACGGATTCGGCCCCAAGCTCCTCCATGAAATTTTCAAAATCAGAAGAATTGTCCAGTGTTTCTACCCGGATGATGTATTCGCCCGGCTCGCATTTTTCGAAGGTGTAGGTGCAGAAGCCGCCACACGTCAGCGCCCAGCCCTCCTGTGCCATCTCGTTGAGCCAGCGTTCTTCTTTTTCAAATTCCCAGACCCAGAACCATTTGTGCAGGGTTTTCGTCTCACTCATGACAATTCCTCCTTCAGGATGGTGCGGCCATTCGCGGCCAGCTCTTCCAGGCGGGCCAGCTCCCGCTTGAGCACGGCCAGGCCCGTTTCCGTCAGTTGATATTCCTTCTTGCGGCTCCCGCTTTCCATGGGCAGGGGAGAGATCCAGCCTTTCTCGCACAGCGCGTTCAAAGCACCGTACAAGGTCCCGGCGGCCAGCCGCACTCGCCCGCCGGAGAGCTGTTCGGTTTGCTGCATGATGCCGTAACCGTGTTGTGGGTGGTAGAGGGAAAGCAGGATGTAGTAAGTGGATTCCGTCAGAGCCAAATTTTCCATTGTATCGCCTCACTTTGTATCGACACACGATATATCGTAATTGCATTATATCGGACAGCGATATAATTGTCAAGAGCTTTTTGGCAGGAAACCCTCTCAGTCACGCTTTGCGTGACAGCTCCCCCAAAGGGGGAGCCATTGGCAAGCCGGTTTTGGTTGTGCTGACGGAACAAAGTTCAATAAAACCATAAATCAATAAAACCATAAAATAGAGTGCTCCGCTGTTTTGATTCACAGCATCTATCCAAACGCTCTTTGTCAAAGCGCAGTACAGATGCCGCTGATCTTTACAGCGGAGCACTTTCGTTTACGATATCAAAATACTTTCAGAGTCCAGCAGAAACCGGGCCGATTTGCCAAGGGCTCTCTCTTCGAGGAAAGACTCTCCCCGGCCGGGGAGAGATGTCGCGATAGCGACAGAGTGGGGAATCTGGCGCGAAGCGACTGAGAGGGTATCTTACTTTCTCAAAAACTTATTGTCCACCCAGATGCAGACGCAGGCACCGAGGATGGAGATGACAAAGGAGCTGAAGCTTCCGGTCGCGTGGATGCCGACCAGGCCGAACAGAAACTCGCCGACGAAGCTGCCCAGCACACCCAGAACGACGTTGCGGGCAAACGATGTCTCGGTGCCCATAAAGCGGCCTGCGATGTACCCGGCCAGTGCGCCCACCAGTACGCCGATGACCAGCGAGGCCAGCAGCCCCACAAGGGAGAACAGGCCCATCAGGCAGCCGACTAAAGCGCAGATGAGCGCGATGACGATCAGGATCGAGAGTGTGATCATAATGAGACCTCCTATTTGGTTTGTGCAGCTGCCTGCTCTGCCGCGTACCGGCAGACATCCTTCAGGCAGCAGCGTTCACATTCGGGTTTGCGGGCATTGCAGACGGCCCGGCCGTGCATGACGAACCGATGGCACAGGTCGCTGCCCTCTTCGGGCGGGATGATCTTCCACAGTGCCATTTCCACCTTCTGCGGTTCTTTGATGCCGTCCACCAGACCGATCTTATTGCACAGGCGGATGCAGTGGGTGTCTGTTACGATGGCAGGCTTGCCGAACACATCGCCCATGATAAGGTTCGCGCTCTTCCGGCCTACGCCGGGCAGCGCCAGCAGCTCTTCAAAGGTGGTGGGCACCTTGCAGTCGTACCGGTCACGCAGCATCCGCATACAGGCCGAGATATCCCGCGCCTTGCTGCGGCCCAGCCCGCACGGCTTGACGATGGCTTCGATGTCCTCCGGTTCAGCAGCGGCCAGCGACGCCACATCGGGGTACTTTGCAAACAGGTCCTGCACGACGATGTTCACCCGTGCATCGGTGCACTGTGCGGCCAGCCGCACGCTGACCAGCAGCTGCCAGGCGTGATCGTAGTCCAGTGTGCAGCCTGCGTCCGGGTATTCCTGTTTCAACCGGTCAATGACCGTGCGCGCCAGCGCCTTTTTGGCGGAAAGGTCTTCCGCCGGGGAAGCTTTGCGCATGAGATCGCCTCGTTTCACATAAGGATAGCCTGATGATACCATGTTTCGACGAGTTTGTAAATGAATTTTGCGATATCGGGGCAGGCCCTTGCCAAAGAAGCGCTTGTCCTCAGCGGGGAAATGCGGTATACTATGATAAACAGGAAATTGTCTCAGATGAGCAAAGAGGAGGAACGACCGATGAACGAACCGCTGGCGCAGCGTCTGCGCCCCAAAACACTGGCCGAGGTCTGTGGGCAGCAGCATCTGCTGGCACCGGGGCGGGTGTTCCGCCGCACCATCGAGAGCGGAAAGATCCCCAACATGATCTTCTACGGCCCCTCCGGCACCGGCAAGACCACCGTGGCCCGCATCATTGCCGAAAACAGCGGGATGACCCTCCACAAGCTCAACGGCACCTCCTGCGGCACCGGCGACATCAAGGCGGTCCTCAAGGACATCGGCACACTGGCCGGGGCAGGGGGCATCCTGCTCTACCTCGACGAGATCCAGTACCTGAACAAAAAGCAGCAGCAGAGCCTGTTGGAGTGCATCGAGGACGGCAGCGTCACCCTCATCGCATCCACCACCGAAAACCCCTACTTTTACATCTATAATGCGCTGCTGTCCCGCTGCACGGTGTTCGAGTTCCGGTCACTGGCGGCGGCGGATGTGGAGCAGGGCCTGCACAACGCGCTGGAAAAGCTCTCGGCATCGGAGGGCGTCCCGGTCACAATGGACCCAGACGCCTGCACGTACCTTGCCGAGAGTGCCGGCGGCGACCTGCGCAAGGCGCTGGGCTGCCTCGATTTTGCCGTTACCGCCGCGCCGCAGGACGAGCAAGGCAAGCATATTTCCCTGGAAATGATCCGGCAGGTCACCCGCCGCACCGCCATGCGGTACGACCGGGACGGCGATGACCATTACGACATCGTCTCCGCCTACCAGAAATCCATGCGCGGCTCCGACCCGGACGCAGCGCTCCACTATCTGGCCCGCCTGCTGGAAGCAGGGGACCTGCCCTCGGCCTGCCGCCGCCTGATGGTCTGTGCCTGCGAGGATGTAGGCCTTGCCTACCCGCAGATCATCCCCATCGTCAAGGCGGCCATTGACGCGGCCAACATGGTGGGCCTGCCGGAAGCCCGGCTCCCACTGGCGGATGCGGTCATTCTGGTGGCCACCAGCCCCAAATCCAACAGCGCTTACAATGCAATCAATGCCGCCATCGCGGATGTGCAGGCCGGGCGCACCGGGCCGATCCCGCGCCAGCTGCAGAACAAGCATTTTGACGGCGAGGATGCCCTCGTCAAGGGGCAGAACTACAAATACGCCCACGATTACCCGAACCACTGGGTCGAGCAGCAATACCTGCCCGATGTGCTCAGGGATGTCCGGTACTACACCTTTGGGGAAAACAAAAACGAACAGGCGACCCGCGCCTACTGGGCCCGCATCAAGGGCGAAGACAAAGTATAAAAAACCACAACAGGAGGAACTTATGCGTTATTCCAAGCAGCGTGAGCTGGTTTTGCGGAAGGTGGAAGAACTCTGCGACCACCCCACCGCGGAAGAGATTTTTGACAAAGCTGCACCGGAGTGCCCCGGCCTGAGCCTCGGCACGGTCTACCGCAACCTGAACAGTCTGGTGGAGGCGGGCCGGGTGCGCCGCGTCTCCATCCCCGGCAAGGCCGACCGGTTCGACCACACCCTGTGCTGGCACAGCCATCTCTACTGCAACGCCTGCGGCAGCGTCGTGGACGCCGATGTGGACGAAAAGCAGGTGATGAAGCTGGTCCGCAGCCAGAAGGGCGTCGTGCAGGACTGCGCGGTGGTCCTGTTCGGCCTGTGCGAGGCCTGCGCCCAAAAGCAGGCCGAAGCCTCCGTCTGAACCGAAAAATTCGCACTTCCTACTTGCCCTGCGGCGCAAAACAGGGTATACTAAAAGGAGCTTTCTGAAAATATCGAACCGAAGGATGGTTTCATCATTGGAGTACATTGCATTTGAACACAACGCCCCCGCCGCAGAGCTGGTGCGCAAGACATACGACACCCCGCCGCTGGCGTTCGTCCACAGCTACGGCTGCCAGCAGAACGTCAACGACGGCGAGCGCATCAAGGGTGTGCTGGTGGATATCGGCTACGGCCTGTGCGACAAGCCCGAAGACGCCGACCTCATCCTCTTTAATACCTGCGCCGTCCGCGAGCACGCCGAGCAGCGCGTTTTCGGCAATGTGGGCGCGCTCAAGGGCCTGAAGGAGAAAAAGCCCGGCCTGATGATCGGCCTGTGCGGCTGCATGGCCAACCAGAAGCATGTGGTGGAAAAGCTGCGCCAGAGCTATCCGTATGTGGACCTCGTCTTCGGCGTGGACGGCATCGACACCCTGCCGCAGCTCATTGCGCAGAAGCTGCAAAAGCACAAGCGGGTCCTTCTGGAGCCTGCCCAGCGCCCCGTCATCGTGGAGAACATCCCCATCCGGCGCGAGAGCGAGTTCCGCGCCTGGCTGCCCATCATGTACGGCTGCGACAACTTCTGCACCTACTGCATCGTGCCCTATGTCCGCGGCCGCGAAAAGAGCCGCAAGCCCGGCGATATCCTGGCCGAATTCCGGGGCCTTGTGGAAGCGGGCTACAAGGAGATCACCCTGCTGGGCCAGAATGTCAACAGCTACGGCAAGGGTCTGGAAGAGAAGGTGGATTTTTCCGACCTGCTCAACCTGCTCTGCTCGGTGCCCGGCGATTATCAGATCCGCTTCATGACCAGCCACCCGAAGGACGCCAGCCATAAGCTCATTGACACCATCGCCGCGCAGCCGCACCTGTGCAAGCACCTGCATCTGCCGGTGCAGTGCGGCTCGGACCGGATGCTGGCCCAGATGAACCGCCATTACACCGTTGCGCAGTACCTCGAACTCATCGAGTACGCCCGCAGGACTGTGCCCGGCATTACCTTCTCCAGCGACATCATCATCGGCTTCCCCGGCGAGACGGAGGAGGATTTCCAGGGCACCCTCGACCTGATCCGGAAGGTCGGTTACATGCAGCTGTTCACCTTCATCTACTCCAAGCGCACCGGGACCAAGGCGGCAGAAATGCCTGACCCTACCCCCCGCAAGGAAAAGACCGACCGGATGAGCCGCCTGCTGAAGATCCAGGACGAGATCGCCATGGGCCTCGTCAAAGCACAGGTGGGCCAGACTGTCCGCGTCCTCGTGGAGAGCTTTGGCCGCAGCGAGGGCACCCTCTCCGGCCGGTTGGACAACAACCTGACCGTCGAGTTCGCCGCCGACCCCGGCTGGATGGGTCGGTATGCCAATGTGCACCTCACCGGTGCCCGCGCCACCGTCCTACTGGGCGAGCTGGCAGATTGACCAGGATTTCCCGGAGCGGAACGGCTCCATCAAACAAAAAGAACATTAAAGGAGACTATTCTTATGGATTGCATCGACCTCTTTAAGCGTGCCGCCATGGCACTGCAGACCGACCCCCGCTATCTGGCCCTTGACCAGGCCCGCAAGCTCAACGACAACGATGAGGAGCTGCAGAACATGATCGGCGAGTTCAACCTTGCCCGCATGGACCTGAACAACGAGATCGGCAAGAGCGAGCGCAGCGATGCGCGCATCTCCGAGCTGAACGAGAAGGTCAACGACCTGTACGGCAAGATCATGGCCGATGAGGGCATGGTGGCCTACAACGAGGCCAAGAAGGACTGCGAGAACCTCGTCAACTACATCGACGCCATCATCAACACCGCGATGAACGGCGGCGACCCCATGACCGTGCAGGAACCCAGCGCGTCCTGCACCGGCAGCTGCTCCACCTGCGGCGGCTGCCACTGAGCACATGTGAAACGGAAAACGCGGCTGCGCTTTGCAGGCCGCGTTTTCCTTGCAAAAGCGGTTACTCCCTGCAAACCAGAGCAGACAGCCTCTCGCACACAGGCCGGTTTTCCCGGCATGATGTTTCAAAACTGCGATCAAACAGGGATTCAATGCAAGAAAGGTGGACTACCATGGCGGAACTGTCGCCCATGATGCAGCAATATCTGGAGATCAAAAAACAACACAAGGACGAGATTCTGTTCTACCGCATCGGCGACTTTTACGAGATGTTCTTCGACGATGCCCGGACGGCCTCGCGGGAGCTGGACCTGACGCTGACCGGAAAGCAGTGCGGTCAGGAGGAGCGCGCCCCCATGTGCGGGGTGCCCTTCCACAGCTACGAAGGCTATGTGGCCCGGCTCATCGCCAAAGGCTACAAGGTCGCCATCTGTGAGCAGGTGGAAGACCCCGCCAAGGCCAAGGGCCTCGTCAAGCGGGATATCATCCGTGTGGTCACGCCCGGCACCATCATCGAGAGCAGCATGCTCCAAGATGATAAAAACAACTACATCGCGAGCATTTTCATCAAGGGGAACACGGCGGGCCTCTGCTTTGCCGACGTTTCCACCGGCACGGCCCACATCACGGAACTCCGGCAGGAAAAGGTCGTCCCGGCTGTCATCACCGAGCTGTGCCGCTACCACCCCAGCGAGGTGCTGATGAACCCCAACACCCTCGACTGCCGGGAGCTGACCACCTACCTGAAGAAAAATATGCAGTGCTCCGTCGAACTTGTCGAAGAGGAACGCTATGCGCCGGGCCTTGTGGCCATCGCGCTGGAAAATCAGTTCGGCCGCGACTGGCCCGCGAAGACCGGCATCGACGAAAAGGGCAATGTCCGCTTTGCCATGGCGGCGTTGCTGGAATATCTGCACGACACCCAGATCAAGGGCGTCGAACGCCTGAAGACCGTCATCAGCTACAACAAGGCGCAGTTCATGCGGCTGTCGCCGGTCACGCGGGCCAATCTGGAACTGACCGAGACGCTGCGCGGCCGCGAGAAGCGGGGTACCCTGCTCTGGGTGCTGGACAAGACCAGCACCGCCATGGGCAAGCGGATGCTCCGCAGCTGGATCGAACAGCCGCTCGTTTCCAGCGGCATCATCAACCGCCGCCTGAACGAGGTGGAAAGTCTGGTCAACCAGACCGTCCAGCGCGGTGACCTCATGGAAGAGCTGCACTACATCTCCGATCTGGAGCGGATGATGACCCGCACCGTCTACGGCTCGGCCACGCCGAAGGAGATCTACGCCATGGCCCAGACCTGCGACCGCCTGCCGGGGCTGCGTCGGCAGGCCGAAAACTGCAATTGCCCGGAGCTGGCCGAACTGGCGGCGCAGATCGACCCGCTGACCGACATCAAGGAAAAGATCTACGCGGCGGTCAGCCCGGACGCACCGTCTACCTTAAAGGACGGCGGTGTCATCGCCAAGGGCTACCACACCGAGGTGGACGAGCTGCGTTCCATCCGCGATAACACCAAGGGCATCCTGGCCCAGCTGGAGACCCGCCTGCGGCAGGAGACCGGCATCCCCAAGCTGAAGATCGGCTACAACCACGTCTTTGGCTACTTCATCGAGGTCAGCAACAGCTACAAAAATCTGGTGCCGGAGACCTACATCCGCAAGCAGACGCTCACCAGCGGCGAGCGCTACATCACCCAGGAACTCAAGGAGCTGGAAAGCAAGATCCTCGGTGCCCACGAGCGCCTCATCGCGCTGGAACACCGCCTTTTTGCCGAGCTGCTGGAGACCATCAGCGCCCAGCTGGACCGCATCCAGCGGACGGCCAATGCCGTCGCCGAGCTGGATGTGCTGGCAGCGCTGGCGCAGGTGGCGGCCGAGAACAACTACTGCCGCCCCGTTGTGGACGACGGCGACGAGCTGACCATTGTGGAGGGCCGTCATCCGGTGGTCGAGCAGATGCTCAAGGGCAGCCTGTTCGTGCCAAACGATACCACCCTCAACTGCTCCACCGACCGCTGCCTCATCATCACCGGCCCTAACATGGCCGGTAAATCGACCTACATGCGTCAAAATGCCCTCATCGCGCTGATGGCGCAGATCGGCTCCTTCGTCCCGGCCAAAGAATGCCATGTGGGCGTTGTGGATGCCATCTTCACCCGCATCGGTGCATCGGACGATCTGTCGGCCGGGCAGTCCACCTTCATGGTGGAGATGACCGAGGTGGCCGAGATCCTGAAGAATGCCACCACAAAGAGTCTGGTCATTCTGGACGAGATCGGCCGCGGAACCTCTACATTTGACGGCATGAGCATTGCCCGCGCCGTGGTCGAGCACATCTCCGACCCGGCCAAAGGACTTGGCTGCAAGACGCTGTTCGCCACCCACTACCACGAGCTGACCGACCTCGAAGGCATCCTGGAGGGCGTGAAGAACTACAACATCGCGGTCAAAAAGCGCGGCGAAGATATCACGTTCCTTCGCCGGATCGTCCGCGGCCCGGCCGATGACAGCTACGGCATCGAGGTGGCAAAGCTGGCCGGTCTGCCCGGCACCGTGACCCGCCGCGCCCACGAGGTGCTGCGGGCACTGGAAGCCAGCGCCCCCAAGAACAACGTCGAACAGATGGATTTCGACGCCCTGCAGGAGTACAATTCTCCGGCCGTTCCCAGCGAAGTGCTGGAAAAGCTGGAAGCCCTCGATGTGGAGACGCTGACGCCCATCGAAGCGCTGAACTTCCTGTACGAGCTCAAAAAGACCCTGAAGGGCAGCCTGAACGGCTGAAACTGACGCAACACCAACGAAAAGGGGAGGGAACCCATGGCAGTCATCCATGTTTTGGACAAACACACCGCAGAGCTGATCGCCGCCGGTGAGGTCGTCGAGCGGCCGGCTTCGGTGGTCAAAGAGCTGCTCGAAAACGCCATCGACGCCGGTGCCGCCCAGATCACGGTGAGCATCGAGTCCGGCGGTGTCAAGTTGATCGAGATCAGCGATAACGGCACCGGCATCGAAGCCGCCTACATCCCCACGGCGTTCATCCGCCATGCCACCAGCAAGATCCAGACCGAGGAGGACCTGAACCATATCCACACCCTCGGCTTCCGAGGCGAAGCACTGGCCTCCATCGCCAGTGTGGCGCGGGTGGAGGTGCTGACCCGGACCGAAGCGGACGAATGCGCCTCGGTCTACCGCATCGAGGGCGGGGAAGCCTATCCCATCGAACCCGGTGCCCGCAGCGTGGGAACCACCATCCGGGTGAAGGACCTGTTCTACAACACGCCCGCCCGGATGAAGTTCCTGAAAAAGGATTCCAGTGAGGGCACCTTTGTGGCGGATACCGTCGCCCATGTGGCCCTGAGCCACCCGGAGGTCAGCTTCAAGTTCATCCGTGAGGGGGAATTGCAGTACGTCACTCCCGGCGACGGTCAGCTGCGCAGTGCAGCATATGCCGTGTTGGGCCGAGAATTCAGCCGGGACCTCATCGAGCTGGACAACCGCGAGGGCGTCTATCGGGTGTGGGGCCTCATCACCCAGCCCAGAAGCTGCCGTGCCAGCCGGAGTATGCAGTATTTCTATATCAATGGGCGCTATGTCCGCAACCGCACCATGATGGCGGGCATGGAAATGGCGTTCAAGGGCACCACGATGCAGGGCAAGTTTCCTGGAGGAATCTTGCTTCTGGAAATGCCGTCAGACTTGGTGGATGTCAACGTGCACCCGGCCAAAACGGAAGTCCGCTTCGCCCGCGAGAATGATATTTTCGACCTCGTGTACCACGCCACCAAGCTGGCACTGGCCCAGCCGGGCACCGGCGAGCGGCTGTTCGCTTTCGAGGAATCCAAAAACGAGAAGAACAACGAAAAATCCAATAGCTCAGAAAAAGACGAAAATCCGAGCGAAAATACTGTAAAGAAAAACAACTTTACAGCGCTTTCTGCCGTTATTCCGGGGCAGGCAGAGCCGGGCACGTTGAAACAGCACCCCCAAACGGCCCCTTCCATGGCATCCGCTGCACCGGCGGCCCTGGCTCCGGCTGTGCCCGCCCGGCCCGTCCGCTCGACAGCGGCAGAAGCGGACATCCTGCCGGGGCCGTCCACGGTATCCCCCAATGAGCACAGCTGGACAACGGTTGCACCTTCGGCTCCCCTGAACCCGGACGTCAGCCTGCACAGCCCGAAGCGGCCGGAAGAGGAGGCAGACCTTGCCGAACCGGTTGCGCCGCGTTTCCGAGCAGCATCCAGCGAGGCTCAGCTCGACATCGAGCCGGACGCAGACGACCTGCCTGGAGCGCAGGACCACATGGCAGCATGGAACCCGGCCCCGCAGCCCAAAACGGCAGAGCCGGAACCTGCTGCGTCTGAACCCGCTGAAACGGAAGAAGCGTCGGCCCCCGCCGGGACGCCCGAACAGATGGGCTTTGATCTTCAGGAGGGGCCGGAGCCGCTCCGCTATGTGGGCGAACTTTTCCGCACCTACATCCTCGCAGAGCGGGGGGACGAGGTGTGCATCATTGATAAACACGCGGCCCACGAGCGCCAGCTCTTTGAAAAGCTGGCCGCGTCCTACGGCGATGTGCCCAGCCAGCTGCTGCTGGAACCGGTGGTGGTGGAGCTTTCAGCCGAGGAGAAGACGGCGCTGCTGGCCAACATCGACCTGCTGGAACGTGCCGGGCTGGAGATCGACGACTTTGGTGGAAATTCGGTCTTTCTGCGCGCGGTCCCTGCCGATGTGGAGCAGGGCAGCGCCGAAGACCTTCTCGTGGAGCTGGCAGCGAAGCTGGCCCACGGCAGCCGCGACGCCCTGAGCGAAAAGACCGAGTGGGTGCTCCACTCCATCTCCTGCCGTGCGGCCATCAAGGCGGGGGACCACACCTCCCCGCAGGAGCTTATGGCGCTGGCCGAGAAGATCCTGTCCGGCGAAGTGCCGCCCTTCTGCCCGCATGGTCGCCCCTGCGTCCTCAAATTGACCCGAAAGGAGCTGGAAAAGCAGTTTGGCCGAATCGTTTGAGAAAAAGCACCCGGTCCTCGCTGTGGTCGGCCCGACCGCGACCGGCAAGACCGCGCTGGGCGTTGCGCTGGCCGAGCAGTTCGGCGGTGAGATCATCAGCGCAGATTCGATGCAGATCTACAAAGGCCTCGATGTCGGCACCGCCAAGGTGACGCCGGAAGAGACCCGCGGCATCCCGCACCATGCCGTCGATCTTCTGGAGCCGGACCAAACCTTCAGCGTGGCGGATTTCACTGCGCTGGCCGGAACGCTGGAAACCGACCTCTCCGCCCGCGGAAAGCTGCCCATTCTGGTGGGCGGCACCGGGCTGTACGTCCAGAGCTTCCTCTACGGCGTCCGCTTCACGGCCGAAAAAGCCCCGGACGGTCTGCGGGAGCAGCTGGCGGCAGAGCTGGCCGAAAAAGGCCCGGCTGCCCTGTACGAAGAGCTGAAACAGGTGGACCCGGAAGCCGCTGCCGCCATCCACCCGAACAATCAGGTGCGGGTGCTGCGGGCGCTGGAACACTACCGCGCCACCGGCCGACGCCTCAGTGAACAGAAGGCGGCATCGCTCCCGCCGGAGCGGCCCTACCGCGCACTGGTGCTGGGGCTGGACTTCCCGGAGCGCGCCCAGCTCTACCGCCGCATCGACCTGCGGGTGGACCGGATGATGGACGCGGGCCTTCTGGCCGAAGCCGAAACCGTGTTTGCGAACCGGGCCCGCTTCAAAACGGCAGCGCAGGCCATTGGCTATAAGGAATTCTTTCCCTACTTTATGGGGGAGTCGGAACTGACGCCCTGCGTGGAGAAGCTCAAGCAGGCTTCCCGCAACTACGCCAAGCGTCAGCTGACCTGGTTCCGCCACATGGACGGCGTGGTCTGGCTGGACGCAGCGGCACCGGATCTCAAAGCCCGCGCTGCCGCACTGACGCAGGAATTTATCACGAAAGGATGAGCAGAATGCAGGAAGAGAAGGAAAAACGTGAGCTGCCCGGCGCACTGAAGACGCTGGCAGGCGTTGCCATCGTCTTTTTGCTGCTGGCGGCCATGTATGTCTTCTATCAGGCCATGCAGGTGCTGTTCCCGCCCAACACCTACGAAACGGCCCTTCTGGCCACGGTAGAAGACACGGTGGATGCCGAGGGCGTGCTGCTGTTCAACGAAAGCTATGTGGCCGGGGACGGTACACTGGGCTACCTTGTGGCCGATGGCGAGCGCGTCTCGGCGGGCACTGCGGTGGCAGAAGTCTACAGCGATGCTTCCCAGGCTGGTCTGCGCCAGCAGCTGACCCAGATCAACGACCAGATCGACCTGCTGCAAAAATCGCAGAACACCACCTCGGCGCAGATGGAGTCCCTGCGCAAAGACCGCTCGGCGGCGCTGTACGATCTGATGGATGCGCTGGATGCCTCCGACTACGAGGATACCGACGCCCAGACGGAGGACTATCTGCTGGCCCAGAACAAGCTCTGGATCATCACCGGTGAGGTCTCCACCTTCTCGGACCAGATCGCCGCGCTGGTGCAGCAGGCGTCCAATGTGCAGGCCCAGCTGGGCAGCCCCACCCAGATCACCGCCCCGCAGACGGGCTATTTCATCCGTTCGGCCAGTTCCGGGCGGCTCAATGCCGGCATGGAAGATATCCTTGCGCTGGGTGCTGCGGACCTGAAAGCCTATATCGAGTCCTCCCCGGAGATCAAACTGGACGGCTGCGCGGGCAAGATCGTCTCCGGCTTCACTTGGTACTATGCTGGTATCTGCTCGGCCAAACAGGGCGAAAAGCTGCTGGGCTCGGACGGAAAACCGCGGAAGACCTCGGTGGAGATCCGCTTCCCCGGTCAGGCGGAAACGCCCCTCAAGGCCACTGTGCAGGAAGTGAACATCGACACCGAGAACGACATGACCCGCTTCGTCCTCTCGTGCGAGGTCATCAACGGCGACGTGCTGCGGCTGAACCGGGCCAATGCGCAGGTCATCGTGGGGCAGAGCACTGGCCTGCGGGTGCCGCAGGCGGCGGTCCACTACCTCAAAGAGGACGGCTCCGAGGCCGAGAGTCAGGGCGAGAACTACATCCCCGGCGTCTATGTCAAGTACGGCAACCTGGCCCGCTTCTGCAAGATCGACCCCGTGGACGACCAGCACCCCCAGGTGCTGGATGGCGATTATCTCATCGTTTTGCCCAGCGGAACGGCCGGTTCGATCAGTCAGGTTCGCCTTTATGACGAGATTATCGTCTCCGGACAAAATTTGTATGATGGAAAACTTTTGTAGTTATTGACATCTGCGGCAAAAAATCCGATAATAGTAGAAGCTATTTGCATCTCTTTGCAAAATCAGCCAGGCAGCGCAAGCTGCCCGAATGAAAGGAGCAGTTTCTATGTCTTTTGTGGATAGTCTGAAGAAGGGGCTTTTCGGCAGCGAGGACGAGTACGACGATCAGTACATCGACGACGGCCCCCAGATGGTGAACAACAACAACGGTCTGGGCGTCGGGGCAGACGAAGAGGATGAGGAGCCCGCAGAGGGCACCCCCAGAAAGAACAAGGTGGTCAACATCCATGCGACCACCCAGCTCAAGGTCGTTTTGGTCAAGCCGGAGCGCTTTGAGGATGCCAGCACCATCGCCGACCACCTGAACAACAAGCGCACCGTGGTCCTGAACCTGGAGTCTACCAACAAGGAAGTTTCCCGCCGCCTGGTCGATTTCCTCTCCGGCGTCGCCTACGCCAACAACGGCCAGATCAAGCGCGTGGCAAACAGCACCTTCATCATCACCCCCTACAACGTGGATATCATGGGTGATCTGCTGGACGAGCTGGAGAACAATGGCGCATTCTATTGATCCTGCCCCCAAAGCCGTGCGGGGCTTCGTCCCCGCCCGCAGCGATGAAGAGCGCTATCTGATGCGGCACATCGAGGACCTGGCCCGCACGGCGGAGAGCCGCGGCATCCCGCGCTATTCCGCCTTTCTGAGTGACCGGGAGCAGGATCTTGCCAGAGCAGCGCTCAACCGCGCCGCCGTCCCGGAAAATGTGTATCACTTCGAGGGCGGCTGGCCCGGTGCAGAGCGTCGGCTCCTCTGCCTGGAACCGGAGGGCAGCTGGCCGGACAGCCCGCTGTGCTGCGTCCGGCTCACCTGCCGGGTGCAGGCCGGGGCTGCTCTTCCGGCGCACAAGGATTACCTCGGCAGCCTGATGGGGCTGGAATTGCGGCGGGAGGCGCTGGGCGACATCGTCCTGCCCTCCGATGCGCCGGGCACGGCCTATGTCTTTGCGCTGGAACCGGCGGCGCAGCTCATCTGTCAGGAACTGCTGCAGGCGGGCCGGGTGGAGGTCACGACCCGGCTTCTGCAGCTGGAAGAGCTTCCGGAGTTCCCGCAGGCGGAGCGGACGCTGCAAACGGCGACCGTTTCTTCCCTGCGGCTGGATGCGGTGCTGGCAGCCATGCTCCACTGCAGCCGCAACATGGCAGCGGAGCTCATCACGGCAGGCCGGGTGGAGATCAACCACCTTCCTGTGGAGAGCGTCCACGCCCCGGTGTATGAGGGCGATGTCTTCACCGTGCGGGGCAAGGGCCGCTTTGGTCTGACGGCACTGCCCGGAAAAAGCAGAAAAGACCGGGCGATCATCGAGTTTTTTCAATATTAAATGAATTTGGGAGGAAACTACTATGCTGACCTCGCAGGACGTGCGCAACGTTCAATTTGAAAAAAACCTCCGCGGCTATCGCACCGAAGAGGTGGACCGTTTCCTGGATAAGGTCGAAGAGCAGCTCCGGCAGGACGATGCCCTGGCCGAGGAGCTGCGCAAGCAGATCGCAGACCTGACAGCGGAAAACCAGCGTCTCCACGAAGAGATGAAGAACTACGAGGCGGACGGCGACATGCTCAAGAGTGCGCTCATCAATGCACAGCGCATGGGCGAGAACGTCATCCGCGAAGCAAACCAGAAGTCGGAAGAGATCCTGCACCGTGCAAATCTGCGCGGGGATGATATTATCCGCGATGCCAATGAGCTGCTCCAGAAGGCCAGTGACCGCGCGGATGAGATCATCAACGAAGCAAACGATAAAAAGCTGGCAGAGGAGCGCGAGTATGACCGCGTCCGTCTGGAAGTCACCCGTTTCAAGTCCGACGTGCTCAACCTGTACCGCAGCCATGTCGAGTCTCTGAGCCGCCTGCCGGAGTTCCAGAAGGAGGAGCCGGAGGCTGCCGAGCCCGCTGTGGAGGAAAAAGCAGAGGAGACCACTGCTGCGGCTCTGACCGAGGAGATCGAGCAGGCACAGCCGGAGACCGATGCCGCCCCTGCGGACGAGGAAACCGCAGAGGACGACAAGAGCGAGGATTTCTGGTCCAAGGATGAGAGCCAGCTCAAGATCAAGCTGGACCCGTCTCAGGCACCCGTTGGCGCAGAGGAAGAGGAAGAACCGGCAGAGCCGGATTATGCCGCTTTCAAGGGCGTCAAATTCAGCGAGTGACCGGAGCGTTTCAATAAATTAGAGGAGTGTGTAACCATTGGCTAAGAATAAGTCTCAGTACGACAATACGTTGAATCTGCCCAAGACGCTGTTCGAGATGCGCGCAGGCCTGCCCAAAAAGGAGCCTGTCATGCTCAAGGACTGGGAAGACAACGACCTGTACAATCAGCTCATCAAGCACAACGACGGCAAGCCCAAGTTCGTTCTGCACGACGGCCCCCCGTATGCAAACGGCAACATCCACATGGGCACCGCGCTGAACAAGATCATCAAGGATATCATCATCCGCGACAAGAACATGGAGGGCTTCCAGGCTCCCTATGTGCCCGGCTTTGATACCCACGGCCTGCCCATTGAGCTGAAGGCGCTGTCCTCCGTCGGCGAGAAGAAGAAGGACATCTCCAAGCTGGAGCTGCGCCAGATCTGCGAAAAGTTCGCCACCGAGCACATCGACATCATGAGCGACCAGTTCAAGCGTCTGGGTGTCATCGGCGACTTTGAGCACCCCTACCTGACCCTGAAGCCGGAGTTTGAGGCCCGCCAGATCGAGATCTTCGGTGAGATGGCCAAGAAGGGCTACATCTACAAGGGCCTGAAGCCCGTTTACTGGTGCCCTGACTGCCGCACCGCTCTGGCTGAGGCCGAGATCGAGTACGGTGAGGACGACTGCGATTCCATCTTCGTCCGCTTCCATGTCACTCAGGACCCCAACGGTGTGCTGGCAAAGCATGGCATCCCGATGGATAAGACCTACTTCGTGATCTGGACCACCACCACCTGGACCCTGCCCGCCAACGAGGCCATCTGCCTGAACGGCCAGTTCGAGTATTCCTTCGTCAAGATCGGCGAGGAGTACCACATCATGGCCACCGAGCTGGTCAAGAGCGTCATGGATGCCTGCCACATCACCGACTATGAGGTCGTGGGCGAGCCGGTCAGCGGTGCAGAGTTCGAGCTCATGCGCTACCAGCATGTCTACCTGCCCAAGGAGGGCTGGGTCATCCTGGGCGACCACGTCACGCTGGAGAGCGGCTCCGGCTGCGTCCACACCGCAGGCGGCCACGGCGTCGATGACTTCAACGTCTGCCAGAAGTATCCGCAGGTGCCCATCACCGTCCCCGTGGACGACGGCGGCTATCTGACCGACCTGGCCGGCAAGTACGCAGGCCAGCGCGTCTGGGCAGCCAATAAGACCATCCTGGCCGACCTCACCGCGTCCGGTGCCGTCATGGGTCAGGTGCACATCAAGCATCAGTACCCGCACTGCTGGCGCTGCCATCACCCCATCATCTTCCGCGCCACTGAGCAGTGGTTCTGCTCGGTCGCAAAGTTCCGTGAGGATGTCTACAAGGCCATCGACACCGTGCAGTGGATGCCCGACTGGGGCCACGACCGCATGAAGGGCATGGTCCGCGACCGCAACGACTGGTGCATCAGCCGTCAGCGCACCTGGGGTGTGCCCATCCCGGCCTTCTACTGCAAGAAGTGCGGCGCTTACCACATCACCGACGCCACCATCAAGGCTGTCAGCGAGCTGTTCCGCAAGGAAGGCTCCGATGCCTGGTACAAGTACGAAGCTGAGCAGATCATCCCCGCAGGCGAAGTCTGCGAGAAGTGCGGCGCTTCCGAGTGGACCAAGGACACCGATATCATGGACGTCTGGTTCGATTCCGGCTCCACCCATGCAGCCGTTCTGGAAGAGCGCCCGGAGCTGCACTTCCCGGCTGACATGTATATGGAGGGCGGCGACCAGTTCCGCGGCTGGTTCCAGTCCAGCCTGCTGACCAGCGTTGCAAGCAAGGGCTGCGCCCCCTACAAGTCCGTTCTGTGCCACGGCTGGGTCGTGGACGAGCAGGGCAAGCAGATGCACAAGAGCGCCGGCAACGGCGTGGAGCCCAGCGAGATCATCAAGGACTACGGCGCTGATATCATCCGCCTGTGGGTCGCTTCTTCCGACTACACCGTCGATGTGCGCGCCGGTAAGAACATCTTCAAGCAGCTGAGCGAGGCTTACCGCAAGATCCGCAATACCGCCCGCTTCATCCTGGGCAACCTGGACGGCTTCGACCCCAACACCGACTGCGTCACCGACGACCAGCTGCAGGAGATCGACCGCTGGGCACTGGCTGCGCTGGACGACCTGATCGTCAACGCACACGCCGGTTATGAGGTCTACGACTTCAACAAGGTCTACCACGCAGTCTACAACTTCTGTGTCGTGGCCATGTCCAACTTCTATCTGGATGTCACCAAGGATCGTCTCTACTGCACCAACGGCGCAGCCCGCCGCGCAGCACAGACCACCATGTACAAGATCCTGGTCGCACTGGATAAGATCATCGCCCCCATCCTCTGCTTCACCAGCCAGGAGATCTGGGACTTCATGCCCAAGACCGAGGGCATGAACAAGTACGTCGTCTTCGAGGATATGCCCAAAGCGGGCCAGTATGCCGCCGACGCTGCTTTCAAGGCCAAGTGGGCACAGCTCATCGCTGTCCGCGACGAGGTCAAGAAGGTGCTGGAGCAGGCTCGTGCCGAGAAGACCATCGGTGCTTCGCTGGAAGCTGCCGTCACCCTGTACTGCAACGATGCCGTCTATGACCTGCTGAACAGCATCCCCATGGACGAGCTGGCTGACCTGATGATCGTCTCCCAGGTGGAGCTGGTCAAGGGCGAGGGCGGCGCTGCCTCTGCGGTCGAGGGTCTGGGCGTGGCTGCGGCTCACGCCACCGGCGACAAGTGCGAGCGCTGCTGGAAGTATTCCGCAGACATCGGCACTCATCCGGCTCACCCCACCCTCTGCGCCCGCTGCGCAAGCGTGGTGGAAGGCTGAGGCTTTTTCCGTTTGAACGCTGCGGCGCTCCTTTCGAGCAGGGGAGCGCCGCTTTTTGATATCAGAAGACCGGCGGGTCCGGCCCGCTGTTGGGAGTATTTCGTTATGGCTTATGTGATCTTTAACCTGCTGTGTGTGGCAGTGCTCATCGGCATCGACCAGGGCATCAAGTTCTGGGCGGTGCATGTGCTGATGCCCGTGGGCACTCTGCCGCTCATCCCCCATGTGGTGGAGCTGCGGTTCGTGCTCAACCAGGGCATGGCGTTCAGCCTGCTCAGCGGCAGGCAGCTGTTTTTGATCGTGGCCACCAGCGCTGCGCTGATCCTCGTCGCATACTGGCTGTTTTTCCGCAGCCGGAACGATCGCCTGCAGCAGGCGGCGCTGATCCTTGTGCTGGGCGGCGGCATCGGCAACCTCATCGACCGTGTGCTGAACGGCGAGGTCGTGGACTACATCAACCTGCTGTTCATGCGGTTCGCCGTCTTCAACTTTGCGGATATCTGCGTCTGTGTGGGTGTGGCGCTCTGGGTGCTGGTCATCTTTTTGGAGGAGCTGCACTCCGGTGACGCAAAGGAGCCGTGACCCATGGAACAGCGTGAATTTATCGTGGAAGCGGAGGGCGCAGGCCAGCGCATCGACCGCTTTTTGAGCGGGGAGGATACCGGCCTTTCCCGCAGCGCGCTGCAGGCGCTGGTGGCAGATGGCCATGTGCTGTGCAACGGCAAGGCCCCGGTCAAGAGCCTGAAGCTCAAGGCCGGCGACATCATCCTGCTGGAGATCCCGGACGCCCGGCCCATTGAGGCCGTGCCGCAGGAGATCCCGCTGGACATCGTGTTTGAGGATGCGCACCTGTTGGTGGTCAACAAGCCCAAGGGCATGGTGGTGCACCCGGCCCCCGGCAACCCGGACGGCACATTGGTCAATGCGCTGCTGTGGCACTGCAAGGGCAGCCTTTCCGGCATCGGCGGCGAGATCCGCCCCGGCATCGTCCACCGTATTGATAAGGACACCAGCGGCCTTCTCGTCGTCGCCAAGGACGACGCCACCCACATCGGCCTGTCCCAGCAGATGGCGGTCCACAGCGTGGAGCGGGCTTACCATACCATCGTCTACGGCGGCTTTGCACAGGACGAGGGCTTTGTGGAGTCCCATCTGGGCCGCTCGAAGACCGACCGCAAGAAGATGGCCGTCTATCCGTCCACCGAGCCCCACACCAAGTATGCCTACACCGGCTACCGGGTGCTGGAGCGCCTGGGCAAGTTCACGATGCTGGAATGCCGCCTGAAAACAGGCCGCACCCACCAGATCCGCGTTCATATGGCGTCCATCCATCACCCGGTGGCAGGGGACCCGGTCTATGGCCCGCACAACTGCATCACCAGCCTCCATGGCCAGTGCCTTCATGCCAAAACACTGGGCTTCGTCCACCCCATCACGGGCGAGCATCTGCGGTTCGACTCCGAACTGCCGGATTACTTCACCCGCTTTCTGACCACGCTCCGTCAGCGCACAGGAGGAAACAACGAATGAGCAATTCCATCGAAAACACGCTGGTCCTCTGCGATCTCGACAACCTTCTTCTGAATGCAGAGGGCAGCCTGCCCCAGCTCCACCGCGATGTGCTGCAGCTGTTTGCCAGCCGCGGCGGCAAGCTGACCATCTACTCCCAGCGGTCGCCCAAGGTGGTGCGTTCTCTGCTGGGCGGGGTGCGGCTCAGCGCGCCCGCGCTGGTCTGCGGCGGTGTGCTGGCTTACAACTTTGCCGAGGGCACGGGCACGGCCCTGTGCAGTTTTGCCGGGATGGAGGAATCCGTCCTCCGGGTGCTTCCCGGTGTGCCGGGCGTCGGCATTGCTTTGCAGATGAAGAACGGTTCCACCCGTGTGCTGCGGATGAGCGAATCTCTGGAAGCCCACCTGCGGCAGGAGTGGACCACCTTTGTGCTGAGCAATGCGGCGGACGTCCGGGGAGAGGATGTGCTGCGCATCCTGTTCTATCAGGACAAAAAGCAGGTCCCCCTGACGGCGCTGCTGGAAAAGGCGCTGGGCGAGGCCACCGTGACCCTCCGCGCCGAGCGGATGGGTCCGGATGTACTGGCGCTTCTGCCGGGCAGTGTGTCCGGCAGTGCGATGGTCCAGGCCGTCTGCTCCCCGGCAGGCTATTCTGCCGAGCAGCTGACCGTTCTGGCCGACTGCACCCAGATGGCAGAGCTGGTCCATCTGGCGGGGAACAGCGTTGTCCCCGCCGATGCCCCGGCTGAGCTGCGCCTTGCCGCCAGGCAGACCACCCTCACCGACCACGATGCCGGTGCTGCGGCGGAGCTGCTCTATGGCATGGTGCGCTCTGCGGAAACGTCTGCGTAAAAGTTGTGTAAAGTCTCCTGTATTTTTCGTGCAGGGGGCTTTCTTTTTGGAGGAAAGTCGGGTACAATGAAGGAAACCGGTTCTCAGGCATCTGCCCGGCGGCACGAGCGGCTGTTTTTGCTGTGCGCGCCAGCGGCGGCTGTGGTCTGCATCCTGCTGGCGGCTGCCCTTGCGCCGCCCAGGCTGACGCCAAAGGCAGCATCCGAAACGCCCATGGTCCAGCTCATCCGGGTGGACCTGAACACAGCAGACCTCGAAACGCTCTGCATCCTGCCAAACGTCGGCGAAAAGCGAGCGCAGGCGCTCCTGGAATACCGCGGCACGCACGGCCCGTTCCGGCATGTTGCGGATGCGGCCGAGGTGCCCGGCCTCAGCGAGAGCATCGTGGCTTCCTGGGACGGACTGGCCTATGTGAGCTGAACAAACCCAGAAAAGGGGAGTAATTATGAAAGAGGATACCATTTTCATCAACCGCGAACTGAGCTGGCTGGATTTCAACCGCCGGGTGCTCGTGCTGGGCAAGGATAAAAATGTCCCGCTGGCCGAGCAGGTCAAGTTCCTGGCCATTTACGGCTCCAATCTCGACGAGTTCTTCATGGTGCGCGTGGGTTCGCTGCAGGAGCGGGCCAGCCTGATGCGCGCCAAAAAGGAGCGGGACAAGCGCGAGAACAAGACGAATATGACCGCCGAAGAGCAGCTGACCGCCATCATGCCCAAGGTGGCGCATTTGCAGGAGGATTGTGATAAATATTACGAGAAGGCGCTGGAAAGTCTGGCAGGATGCGGTTATAAGAAGGTGGACTTCAACGCGCTTTCCAAAGAGGAGGAGCACTTCTGGAAAAAATACTTCCAGAGCGAGCTGTTCCCCATCCTCAGCCCGCAGATCGTGGACAGCCGCCATCCGTTCCCCTTTTTGCGGAACAAGGAGATCTATCTCGGCGTCCTGCTCAAGGAAAAAGGGGAGCAGAGCCTCGGCATGGTCCCCATTTCCAGCCAGATGGAGCGGATGCAGGTCATCCGCCGGGACGGCCGCACGGAATTTGCCCTGACCGAGGAGCTGGTGCTGCACTATGCGTCCCTCATCTTCGGCAAGGATGCCGTGCAGGAGACCTGCCTCTTCCGCGTCACCCGCAACGCCGACATTGACGTCAAAGAGGGGATGATGGACCACGATATCGACTACCGCGAGATCATGGCCGACCTGCTCAAGCGCCGCCGCAAGCTGGCGGCAGTCCGCCTGCAGGTCACGCCCACGGCCCCGCAGGAGATCGTCCGCATCCTCTGCGAGAAGCTGGAACTGACCCACAAGCGGGTGTTTGCGCAGAAAAGCCCGCTGGACCTGAGCTTCTTCTATAAACTTACTTCCAGGATGGAAGCCGACGGCCACCCGGAGCTGTTCTACCCCGCAGCCCGGCCCATGCTGCCGCCGCCGGATTATGACCTCGCGGCCGAGGTGGAAAAGCACGACGTCCTCCTCAGCTATCCGTATCAGTCCATCCGGCCCTTCATCGCCATGCTGAAAAAGGCCGCGCAGGACCCGGCGGTCATCTCCATCAAGATGACCCTCTACCGGATGGCGCGGGAGTCCCAGATCGTGCAGGCGCTGATGGAGGCCGCCGAAAACGGCAAGGAAGTCGTAGCGCTGGTGGAGCTGCGCGCCCGTTTTGACGAGCAGAACAACATCGACTGGTCCAAGCAGCTGGAAGAAGCCGGGTGCACCGTCCTCTACGGCTTTGAAGATTACAAGGTCCACTCCAAGCTGACCCTCATCACCAAGAAAGGCCCGCAGGGCTACAGCTATATCACCCAGATCGGCACCGGCAACTACAACGAGAAGACCAGCGAGCTTTACACCGATTATTCCTTCATCACGGCAGACCTCGGCATCGGCGAGGAGGCTTCCAACGTCTTCCAGAATCTCGCCGTCCAGAAGCTGACGGAGACCAGTGAAAAGATGCTGGTGGCTCCGCTGCGCTTCAAGAGCGTTCTGCTGGATGAGATGGACCGCGTCATCAATGCCGCCCGCCTGGGCCGCCCGGCGTCGATGATCCTGAAAAACAACTCCATCTCGGACCGCGACATCATCCTCAAGCTGGAAGAAGCCAGCTGCGCCGGGGTCCGCATTGATATGATCGTCCGCGGCATCTGCTGCGTCCGCGCCGAGGTGCCGGGCAAGACCGAGAACCTGCACATCCGCAGCCTGGTGGGCCGCTATCTGGAGCATGGCCGCATCTACAGCTTCTACGATGGCACCACCACCCGCATCTACATTGCCTCCGGCGACTTCCTGACCCGCAACACCGAGTGCCGCGTGGAGGTGGGCGTCCGGGTGGAAGACCCCGTTCTCATCCGGAAGCTCAGCGAGATCCTGCAGCTTCAGCTGCGGGATAACGTCAATGCCCGCGAGATGAAGGCGGACGGCAGCTACCAGAAGGTCAAAGCCGCCCCGGACGAAGCACTCGTCAACGGCCAGATGGGGATGTACGACCTGCTGAAAAATGACTGGACGGCCCGCGATGACGTTCCGGAGGAAACACCCGCCCGACCGGAACCAGTTCGTGCCGCTGCCCCGGTGGAAACGCCTGCACCGGCTGCGGAAGCACCCAAAGCCCCTTCGGAGCCGACGCCGCTGCTGACGGCAGAGCCTGCAAAGCCAGCCGTGGCGCCCGAAACCGCCCCGCAGGCGGAACAGACGGTGCACCATCCGGTCGCGGTCACACATCCCGCCCCGCACACCCCGGCCAAGCCCTGCGGCGGTCTGATGGACCTTTTTGAACAGTTCCACCACTGGCTCCGCCCCAAGCGCTGAGACCACGCCCTCACAGAGAACGATGCTCTGTGGGGGCGTTTTTGTTCTCCGAACGGGATGACCGGCATAAAATACCCCAAGGGAGGAATGTGCGATGCGGGCAGAAATGGGACGAGCAGGCGGAAAGAAGATCCTCAGGCGGGCAGCGGCGACCGGGGTGCTGGCGGCGCTGTTGCTGGGACTGGTGGCAGGCGTCGTGCTCCCGGCACGGGCTAAAAGTGCAGAACGGGCGGCCCCGGCGGGTGCGTCGCTGGAACCGGCAAAGCCGAGCGAAGCGCTCTGCTTTCCGCTGGGGACCACGGCATTCCGCGTTTCGGACGCCTATGGCTGGCGGGCAGACCCCTTCACCGGGGCAGAAGCCTTTCACCGTGGGGTAGACCTTGCCTGCGCAGAGGGAACGCCTGTTCTGGCGGCGCTGGGCGGCACCGTGACCGCCGCCCGCCGCAGCGGGACCTACGGCAACTACCTGTGCATCTCGCACCCCGGCGGGCAGGAGACGGTCTATGCCCACATGCAGTATCTCTATGTCCGGGCAGGGGAGGTGGTGTTTGCGGGCCAGTGCCTGGGGACCGCCGGGCAGACGGGCCGGTCTACCGGTGCCCATCTGCACTTTGAATTTCTGACACAGGGCATCCGGTACGACCCGGCCAAGGCGCTGGGCCTGCCATGAAGCGGGCGCTGCGCATTGGGCCGCTCATCTTCCGGGACCCGGTCCTGCTCTGCGGGGTCCTCTATGTGCTGCTCTGGTTCGACGCCAGCGGCTTTCTGCGGCTGGGGCTGTGCGCGGCCTTCCTCCACGAGTGGGGGCATATTCTGGTCTATTGGGCGATGTTCCGCACATTCCCGACCATCGAAGTGACCCTGACCGGTTTTTGCATGCGCACACGGGGCCGCAGCATGACGCCGCAGCAGACGTTTTGGCTGGCTGCGGCCGGGCCGCTGACGAATGTTCTGCTGGCGGCTCTCTGGGCCGTCCGGCTGGAACAGGAGGCCACCATCCGGGGCAGCGCGTTCTGGGCGGCCAATCTTCTGACTGGGGCATTCAACCTCCTGCCCATCCCGCCGCTGGATGGGGCGCAGATGGGCCTTGCCCTCCGGGAGGCGCTGCGGCAGCGAAATCAAGGATTGCAATTCCCCCGGAAATCGGGTAAAATAAAACGAATGAAAAAACGTTCTGTCAATGGAGGAACTTGATGTTTGACCCGAAACTGAAAGAAGCGCTGGGCCGGGTGCAGAAGCCGGGCCGCTATACCGGCGGCGAGCCGGGCAGCGTATACAAAGACAAAGAGAAGATGGATGTCCGGTTTGCGTTCTGCTTCCCGGATACGTATGAGGTGGGCATGTCCTTCCTCGGCGAGAAGATTTTGTACGAGCTGCTCAACAGCCACGCGAACTGGTGGTGCGAGCGTGCGTTCATGCCCTGGCTGGATATGAAGGCGGAGATGGAGCGGCTGGGCCTGCCCCTTTACACCATGGAGAGCAAGGACCCGCTGACCGCCTTTGATGCCGTGGGCTTTACCCTGCAATATGAGCTTTCCTATACCAACATCCTGGCCATGCTGGACCTGGCGCACATCCCGTTCTATGCCAAGGACCGCGACGAGAGCTGGCCGCTCATCGTGGCGGGCGGCCCCTGCGCCTGCAACTCCGAGCCCATCGCGGATTTCTTTGATGTCATCCAGCTGGGCGAGGGCGAGAACCAGCTGCCCGGCATCTGCGCCGAGATCGAAAAGGCCAAAAAAGAGGGCGGTGTCTCCAAAAAGGAGCTGCTCCGCCGCATTGCCAAGATCCCCGGCATCTACATTCCGGCTTTCTACGACGTGGCGTATCAGGAAGACGGCCGTGTGAAGTCCATCACTCCCAACGAGCCGGACATCCCGGCCGTCATCACCAAGGCCATCATCAAGGACCTGAACGAGTTTGCGCCCCCGACGAACTTCGTGGTGCCCATGGTGGGTGCCATCCAGGACCGCGCCAGCATTGAGGTGCTGCGCGGCTGTGTGCGCGGCTGCCGCTTCTGTCAGGCGGGCTTTTTGTACCGCCCCATGCGTCAGCGCGACGCGGGCCTGCTGAACCGGGCGGCAAAGGACCTCTGCGCCAACACCGGCTACGAGGAGCTGAGCCTGTCCAGCCTGTCCACCTCCGACCACAGCCAGCTCGAAGAGCTGCTGGACGACCTGAACGAGTGGGCACCGCAGGAGCACGTCAGCCTGTCGCTGCCGTCTCTGCGCATGGACAACTTCTCCCAGAGCCTCATCGAAAAGACCACCAAGGTGCGCAAGAGCGGCCTGACCTTTGCGGCCGAGGCCGGTACCCAGCGCCTGCGCGATGTCATCAATAAGAACGTCACCTGGGACGAGATCGAAAAGACCTGCTCCATCGCGTTTGCCAACGGCTATTCCTCAGTCAAGCTTTACTTCATGATGGGCCTGCCCACCGAGACGATGGAGGACATCGAGGGCATCGCCGAGACGGCCCAGAAGGTCGTGGACCTCTACTATAATACGCCCCATGCCAAGGGCCGCGGGGTGCAGGTGACCATCAGCTGTTCCTGCTTTGTCCCCAAGCCCCACACACCCTTCCAGTTCGTCCCCATGGATACGGAGGAGATGCTGCGCGAGAAGCAGAAGCATCTGGTGGAGTGCGCCCGTGCCCGCAGCCGGAAGATCCGGGTCAACTACCACGACAGCAAGACCAGCTTCCTGGAAGGCGTATTCGCCAAGGGCGACCGCCGTCTGGCCCCGGTCATCCTGGAAGCCTACAAGCGCGGCTGCTTCTTTGACGGCTGGGACGAGTGCTTCCGGTACGACACCTGGATGCAGACCTTCGCCGACCTCGGCGTGGACCCGTTCTTCTACTGCCAGCGCCCCATCGGCCTGGACGAGGTGACTCCGTGGAGCCACATGGATTACGGCGTCACCCACGAATATCTGGTGCGGGAGTACCAGAAGGCCCTTGCGGCCCAGACCACCCAGCCCTGCAACCGTGCCTGCCACGGCTGCGGTGCCAACCATCTGTTAGGAGGGCCTTGCTTTGATTACAGTCAGAATCTCGTTTGAAAAGAAAAATGAGGCCTCCTACATCTCGCTGCTGGACATGCAGCGGGTGATGCAGCGGGTGCTCAAGCGCAGCAGCCTGCCGGTGTGGCATACGCTGGGCTTCAACCCCCATATCTACATGACCTTTGCCTGCCCGTTGTCGCTGGGGCAGGAGAGCGCGTGTGAGTGCGTGGATGTCAAGACCGAGGCCGAAGCCCCGGATTTTGAGCAGTGGAAGACGGCCCTGAATGCCATCATGCCCGCCGGTATCGTGGTCACGAAGGTGGCCCCCGTCGAGATGAAGGCTGACCTCATCGCCTATGCCTGCTACGAGGTCCGTTATCCGGCTGCGCGAAAGGCTGCACTGGAAGCGTACAATGCGCTGGAAAGCGTCCCGGTAGAAAAAAAGAGCAAGCGCAAGGTCAAGACGGTGGAACTGAAGGAATTCGTTCCTTCGCTGGACTTGACGGAAGAAGGGGAGCAGGTGCGTTTTTCCATCTGCCTGCCCGCTTCGCAGGAGCTTACCCTGAACCCTGCCCTGCTCACGGCGGCGCTGGAAGAGACCTTCGGCGTCCCGGCGGCGGAGGCCAGCATCCTGCGCACCCATTTCCTGACGGCAGAAAAGACGTTGTTCGCCTGAGAAGAATGTCTTTTGGGCAGAACAGAAAATTTTTGGGATTATTTTGGACAAATCGCTTGCATTTGCGGACGATTTGTGCTATCCTATTAAGGCGTTAGTGTCCGCTGAAACCACAGCGGGGTTAATGACACGATATCATTAAACGGGCGGTCCTCTGGCGGCGGCAAGCCGTGCATGAACGTCTAAAAACAAATGGAGGATTCAAAAATGGACGCACTGAAGATTATTTCTGAAGGCAGCATCAAGGCTGAAAAGCCTCAGTTCAACGTTGGCGACACCGTCCGCGTTGATGTTCGTATCAAGGACGGCGATCGTGAGCGTATCCAGGCTTTCGAGGGCACTGTCATCGCAAAGAAGCACGGTGGTGTTGCTGAGACCTTCACCGTTCGCCGCGTTTCCTACGGCGTTGGTGTTGAGCGTGTCTTCCCCATCAACAGCCCCTTCGTTGAGAAGGTCACGGTTGTCCGCAAGGGCAAGGTCCGCCGCGCAAAGCTGTTCTACCTGCGTGGCCGTACTGGCAAGGCTGCCAAGGTCAAGAGCGATATTTGATGATCCCCGCGTAAAACGGGAAAAAAGGGACAACTTGTTGTCCCTTTTTTCTTTATTTGTCGGGTATTGCCCGGCAAACTGGATTGAGAGGTGCATCGGGAAATGGAAAAACAGACGACACAGCAGCCAAAAGCTGCAAAAGGCCAGGGCGCATTTGAATGGTACGAGGCGCTGATCTCGGCGGCTCTGGTGCTGGTGCTCATCTTTTCGTTCTTTTTCCGGATCATTCAGGTGGATGGCGAGTCCATGGTGCCTACCTTGCAGAACGGTGAAAAGCTCATCGTCTGGGGTGCCGGGTACGAGCCTCAGCGCGGAGATGTGGTCATCGTGGACAGCTACACGCCCTACGGCAAGCCGCTGGTCAAACGGGTCATCGCCAAAGGCGGCGACACCATCTGCATCGACTACGAGACCGGCACCGTTACTGTGAACGGCGAAGTGCTGCGGGAGGATTACATCGCTGAGCCGACCTATCTCGGCTATGATGTGGAGTTCCCGTACACCGTGCCGGAAGGCACCGTCTTCGTCATGGGCGACAACCGCAACAATTCGCTGGACAGCCGCTCGTCCTACGTAGGCTGCATTGATGAACGTGATATTCTGGGCAAGGTGCTGCTCTGCTTTTTGCCCGTTTCGGATTTTGGAGTGGTAAAATGAACAATCAGGATACCCGGTTCGCAAACCAATATAACATCCAGTGGTTCCCCGGCCATATGACCAAGACGCTGCGGATGATGGAGCAGGAGATCCAGCATGTGGATGCAAGCCTCGTGCTGCTGGATGCCCGCATCCCGCTCTCCAGCCTGAACCCGGAAATCGAGCGGATCACGGCCCGGAAGCCCAAGCTCTATGTGCTGAACAAGGCCGACCTGGCCGACCCCGTTGTGACAGAGGCATGGATCCGGTACTTCCGCGCCGCCGATGCCGGCTGTGTGGCCATCAGCGCCAAGCAGAAGGGCGGGGCCAAGGCGGTCCAGGCCGCCATCGAAAAAGAACTGGCCGGTCTGCTGGCGCGCCGTCAGGTGCGCGGCATGGGCGGTGCCAAGACGCAGGTGATGCTCTGCGGCATCCCCAATGTGGGCAAATCGACCTTTATCAACACGTTTGCGGGTTCAGCCCGCGCCAAAGCCGCCGACCGCCCCGGCGTGACCAAGGGCAAGCAGTGGGTCAGCACCGAGAAGTTTGACCTGCTGGACATGCCCGGTGTGCTCTGGAAAAAGTTTGATTCCAAGACCATCGCCTCTAATCTGGCCTTCATCGGCTCCATCAAGGACGACATTCTGGATGTGGAGGAGCTGGCGATGAACCTGCTGGACGAGGTGCGCCGCAATTACCCCGACCTCGTGGCCCAGCGCTACAAGCTGGACGCCGAGACGATGGCGCTGCCGCCCTATGAGCTGATGGAAGCCATCGGCCGCAAGCGCGGCCTGCTGGTGCGCGGCGGCGAGGTCAACACCGAGCGCTGTGCCATCATGCTGGTGGACGAGTTCCGCGCCTGCAAGTGGGGCCGGATCTCGCTGGAGTGCCCGCCCCAGAGGGACGACCTCGCGGACTTTGCACAGGAGGACGACGAATGAAACGGCGTTCCGACGAAGAGATCTCCGCACCGCTGTATGCGTATGACGCAGCTATTCGGGCAGAATACGGCTGCTTTGCCGGGGTGGACGAAGCCGGGCGCGGCCCGCTCTGCGGCCCCGTCTGCGTGGCTGCCTGCATCCTGGACCCGGAACACCCGGTCTACGGCATCAACGACTCCAAAAAGCTGACCGAGAAAAAGCGGGAAGCCCTGTTTGACGAGATCATCGAAAAAGCGCTGGCTTACAAGATCGTTTTCGTGGGGCCGGAGATCATCGACCGCGATAACATCCTCAACGCCACCATGGGCGGGATGCGGCAGGCCGTGGAAGAATTGGACATCGTGCCGAACCTTGTCCTCATCGACGGCAACCGCACCCCGGCCGGGCTGACCATGCCCGCACAGCCGGTGGTCAAGGGCGATGCGACCAGCGCCAGCATCGGCGCGGCCTCGGTGCTGGCCAAAGTCAGCCGGGACCGCTACATGCTGGAACTGGACCGCCAGTACCCGCAGTACCAGCTGGCCAAACACAAGGGCTACCCGACAAAGCTCCACTATGAGCTGATCGCACAATACGGCATCCAGCCATTCTACCGCCGCAGCTTCCTCAAAAAACAGGGCTATTGGCCGGAGGGCAAGTGATGGATGCCGCCGAGACCGGCCGGAAAGGCGAGGCCGTCGCCGCGCGCTATTACCAGCAGCGGGGCTGCCTGCTGCTGGCCCACGATTACCGCACCCGGATGGGGGAGATCGACCTCATCCTGCGGGAGCCGGACGGGACCATCGTGCTGTGTGAGGTCAAGACCCGCAGCCCGGACCCGCTGGCAAGCCCCGCCTCCGCCGTTACACTAGCCAAGCAGCGCAGACTCATCCGCGCCGCAAAGCAGTATCTTCAGCAGACCGGGCAGAGCGATGCGCCCGCCCGATTTGACGTTGCCGAGGTGACCCCTCTTGACAGCGGGCGCTGGATGGTACATATTATAAAGGGCGCATTTACCGCGTGAGCGGGGATGCACCGGTGGGAAAAAGGCAGAAATCGGCGTTTGCCGCTGCCGACAAAAAAGGGTCATTGTGGACCCGCGGACGAAAAGGAGCGACGACAATGCAGTTTTTCAGTACGAGAGACCGAAACCGTGTGGTAAATGCTTCGCAGGCCATTGCACAGGGCCTGTCGGACGAGGGCGGTCTGTTTGTTCCGCAGAGCTTTCCGAAAGTGGACGTTGCATCGATTTGTGCACTCGATTACCCCGAAATGGCTGCGGCCATCGTGGGCCAGTACCTGACCGATTATTCCCAGCCGTTCCTCACAGAGGCGGCAAAGACCACCTATGGCGAAGCATTTGACGGCAAGGCGGGCTATCTGGCCCCTGTGTCGGACGAGGTCTATTCGCTGGAACTGTGGCACGGCCCGACCTGTGCATTCAAGGACTATGCCCTTCAGCTGATGCCGAAGCTCCTGGTGGAGGCCAAGAAGAATCTGGGCCGCACTGAGAAGACGCTGATCCTGGTGGCGACCAGCGGCGATACCGGCAAGGCCGCGCTGGATGGCTACCACGACATCCCCGGTGTCGAGATCGCCGTGTTCTTCCCCACGGGCGGCACCAGCGAGATCCAGCGCCTGCAGATGGCCACGCAGGAGGGCGATAATGTCGCCGTCTATGCAGTGCACGGCAACTTTGACGACGCCCAGACCGGCGTGAAGCGGGTCTTCGGCGACACGGATATTGCTGCCGAGCTGGCAAAGCGGAACATCCGCCTGTCCAGCGCCAACTCCATCAACTGGGGCCGTCTGGTCCCGCAGATCGTCTATTATTTTGCTGCGTACGCTCAGCTTCTTAAGGCGGGGCAGATCGCGCTGGGCGACGCAGTGGATTTCTGCGTTCCCACCGGCAACTTTGGTGACATTCTGGCGGGCTATTACGCCAAGCAGATGGGTCTGCCCGTGGGCAAACTGGTCTGCGCTTCCAACGAAAACAATGTCCTCACCGACTTCCTCACCACCGGCACTTACACGGCCCGGCGCGCGTTCTACAAAACCACCTCGCCCAGCATGGACATTTTGGTCTCGTCGAACCTGGAACGCCTGCTGTACCATGTCACCGGCAGCGACACCGAAGTGGCTTCTCTGATGAAGCAGCTGAACGAGACGGGCAGCTACACCGTCCGCCCCGAAACGCTGGCCGCCATCCAGGAGAGCTTCGCCTGCGGGTGGAGCAGCGAAGCGCAGGTGGCAGAGGAGATCCGCGCCCGCTACGAGCAGGACCACTACCTCTGCGATACCCACACCGCCGTGGCGTTCCATGTGGCGGCCCAGCATAAGCGGGATGGGGTGCCGATGGTGGTGCTCTCCACCGCATCGCCCTTCAAGTTCCCGCGCAGTGTGCTGGAAGCACTGGGCCATGCTGCCCCGGCCAACGATTTCGAGGCCATGCAGCAGCTGGAAGAGGCCACCGGCTGCACCGCTCCGGCCAGCCTGTCAGCACTGCGCCAGAAAGCGGAGCGCTTCCACACCGTCATCGACCCGGAGCAGATCGCACAGGTGGCGCTGCGCTATCAGGCGTGATCCGACCTAGAACAGGAGTAACAGAATGGCACTTTATGTGCTTGGCGATACCCATCTTTCCCTCGGCGCATCCAAGCCCATGGATATTTTTCCGGGGTGGGACAATTACGTAGAGCGGCTGGAGCGCAGCTGGCGCAAACTCATCACCCCGCAGGACACCATCGTGCTGGCGGGGGATATCAGCTGGGCCATGCGCCTGACCGATACCCGCAGGGATTTCGCGTTTTTGCAGCAGCTTCCGGGCCAGAAGCTCATCATGAAGGGCAACCACGATTACTGGTGGAGTACGGCCAACAAAATGAACGCCTACCTGAAAGCGGAGGGCTTCGATACCCTGCACATCCTGCACAACAACTCCTACACGGTGGAGGGCTACGCCCTGTGCGGCACACGGGGCTGGCTGTTCGATGTGGGGGAGCCGCATGACGAAAAGGTCATGAACCGCGAGATCGGGCGGCTGAAAATGAGCCTGGACGCTGCGGAACCGGGGCTGGAAAAGCTCGTGTTCCTGCATTATCCACCGGTCTACACCGGTACCAGCGCCCCGGAGATCGTGGCGACGCTGAAGGACTATGGCATCCGGCGCTGCTTCTATGGCCATCTGCACGGAAATGCCATCCGCTATGCCGTGCAGGGCGATGTGGACGGCATCCGTTACAAGCTCGTCAGTGCCGACGGCCTGCGTTTCTGCCCGTACCGCATCAATTAAAGGCGGACAGAGTGGGCAAAAAGAACAAAAAGTCAAAATTTGGTCTGGCAATTGTGTCTGGAACGTGCTATAATAAGTTTTGACGCGATTGTTGCACCCAATTGAGCGCGCGCGTCCCCGCATTTCGCAAACAGCAAGGACGCGGTGCGCGGTTGCAGGGGAGGGGGAACACCCCGCTCCCAACGCAATAGAATTTTTGAGTGGAGGATACACAAATGAATTTCATCAAGTGCGAAAAGCTCGAAAAGAGCATGGCAGAGCTGCAGTTCTCCATCGACGCTGAGGCCTTCAAGGCCGCAGTTGCCGATGTCTTCAAGAAGGAGGGCAAGAAGTACGCAGTTCCCGGCTTCCGCAAGGGCAAGGCTCCCCGCGCTCTGATCGAGAAGATGTACGGCGCTGATGTCTTTACCTACGATGCCATCAACGAGCTGTTCCCCGACGCATACGAGGCAGCCGTCAAGGAAGCTGGCATCGAGCCCGTTGGCCGCCCGGAGGTCAGCGTGGATTCCGCAAACGAGACCGAGGGCGTGACCCTGACTGTCAAGGTCGCCGTCAAGCCCGAAGTCAAGGTCGGCAACTACAACGGTCTGACCGTTGAGAAGACGGTCCATACTGTTACCGATGAGACCGTCGATGCCGAGCTGAAGCGTGTGCAGGAGCGCAACGCCCGTGAGCTGACCCGTGAGGGCGCTGCTGAGAACGGCGACATCGTTGATATCGACTTCGAAGGCTTCGTCGATGGCGTTGCATTCGAGGGCGGCAAGGCTGAGCACTACAGCCTGACCCTGGGCAGCGGCTCCTTCATCCCCGGCTTCGAGGATCAGATCGTCGGCCACTCTGCTGGCGAAGAGTTCGACGTCAACGTCACCTTCCCCACCGAGTATCAGGCTGCTGAGCTGGCTGGCAAGGAAGCTGTCTTCAAGATCAAGCTGCACGAGGTCAAGTACAAGGAACTGCCCGCTCTGGACGACGAGCTGGCAAAGGATTGCTCTGAGTATGACACGCTGGAGGCCTTCAAGGAGTCCATCCGCAAGAACAACCAGGAGCAGCTGGACAAGCAGGACGACCTGGCTGTCGAGAATGCTCTGGTCGATCAGGTCATCGAGAGCATGGAGGCTGAGATCCCCCAGGCCATGTATGACACCCGTATGGACGAGATGGTCAACGACTTCGCTTTCCGTGTGGAGCAGCAGGGCCTGCGCCTGGAAGACTACCTGAAGTATATGGGCCAGACCGTGGAGCAGTTCCGCGCTTCCTTCATGCCCCAGGCTGAGAAGCAGGTCAAGATCCGTCTGGCTCTGGAGGCTGTTGCTGCCGCTGAGAACATCGAGGCTTCTGAGGAAGAGGTCTCTGCTGAGATCAAGCGCATCGCAGACCAGTACAAGATGGAAGAGGACAAGGTCCGTGAGCTGGTCAACGTCGATGACCTGAAGAAGGATCTGGCCGTCAACAAGGCCATCGACTTCATCAAGAGCCACGCCAACGTCGTGGAGAAGGCTGCGGAAGCCGAGAAGACCGAGGACGCTGAGTAAGTTCAGCTTCCAAGGCCGCCATCGCAAAAACGGTGTTTCGCCGCTTTTGTGAGCAAAGGTTGTTAAAATTGACCGATACGGCCCTGTTTCTTTTGCCGTATCGGTCAATTTTGCAAATACCAAACATTTTCAATCCAGGAGGCGAACTTTATGAGTTTTGTTCCTTATGTTGTAGAACAGTCGGCACACGGCGAGCGTTCCTACGATATCTTCTCCCGTCTGCTGAATGACCGCATCATCGTGCTGAGCGAGGATGTCAACGATACCACGGCCAGCCTTGTTGTGGCACAGCTGCTGTATCTGGAAGGCCAGGACCCGGATAAGGATATCAGCCTGTATATCAACAGCCCCGGCGGCTCCATCAGTGCGGGCATGGCCATCCACGATACCATGCGGTATATCAAGTGCGATGTCTCCACCATCTGCATGGGCATGGCAGCCTCCATGGGCGCGTTCCTGCTGGCCAGCGGCACCAAGGGCAAGCGCTTTGCGCTGCCCAACGCTGAGATCATGATCCACCAGCCCCTCATCGCAGGCGGTCAGGGCGGCGGCCTTTCCGGCCAGACCACGGATATCAAGATCCATGCCGAGCACATGGTCTATATCCGCGATAAGATGAACCGGATGCTGAGCGAGTACACCGGCCAGCCGCTGGAAAAGCTCCAGCTGGATACCGAGCGCGACAACTATATGTCTGCGCAGCAAGCAAAGGAATACGGCCTGATCGATGAGGTCATCACCCACCGCTGAGGGATCGCTGAAACCAATCGGCGCAGCAGGGGAGAACCCCGCTGCGTCTGACGACCCAGAATAAGGAAAAACGGCTATGGCAAACAACAATTCCGGCAGAGACAAAAACGAAAAAGATCTGGTTTGCAGCTTCTGCGGTAAGCATCAGGACGAAGTGGAGCGGATGATCATCGGCCCCGGCGTCAACATCTGCAGCGAGTGCATCGGCCTGTGTTACGACCTGCTCGCGGACAAGCCGGAGCATCCGGGCTCGAACCGCCCCAGCCGCGGCAATGCAAGCCGCGCCCGTGTGCAGGCTGCGGAGGACCTCTCGGTCAACATCCTGACCCCGGAGGAGATCAAAAACGGCCTGGACCAGTATGTCATCGGGCAGGACGAGGCCAAGCGTGTGCTGGCGGTCTCTGTCTACAACCACTACAAGCGTATCCTGAGCGGCAAGGGCTCGGACGTGGAGCTGCAAAAGTCCAACGTCCTGCTCCTTGGCCCCTCCGGTGTCGGCAAGACCCTGCTGGCCCAGACGCTGGCCAAGATGCTGGGGGTGCCCTTCGCTATTGCGGATGCCACCACCCTCACCGAGGCAGGCTATGTCGGCGAGGACGTCGAGAACATCCTGCTCAAGCTCATCCAGGCGGCCGATTTTGATGTGCAGAAGGCACAGATCGGCATCATCTACATTGATGAGATCGACAAGATCACCCGCAAGAGCGAGAATCCCTCCATCACCCGCGATGTGGGCGGCGAGGGTGTGCAGCAGGCCCTGCTGAAGATCCTGGAAGGCACGGTCAGCAATGTCCCGCCCCAGGGCGGCCGCAAGCACCCCCAGCAGGAGTTCATCCAGATCGACACCACCAATATCCTCTTCATCTGCGGCGGTGCCTTTGACGGCCTGGACAAGTACATCCAGCGCCGCACCGATAAGTCCGCACTGGGCTTCGGCAGCTCCCTGAAGGACAACTCCGACGATGCCCAGAAGGCGCTGCTGCGCAAGGTGGAGCCGCACGATCTGGTCAAGTTCGGCCTCATCCCGGAGCTGATCGGTCGTCTGCCGGTCATCACCGTGCTGGATGATCTGGACGAGGACGCTCTGGTCCGTGTGCTCAAGGAGCCCCGCAACAGCCTGGTCAAGCAGTACAAAGAGCTACTCAACATGGACAGTGTGGAGCTGGAGATCACCGATGAGGCCCTCCATGCGATCGCCCGCAAGACCATCGAGCGCAAGACCGGTGCGCGCGGCCTGCGCAGCGTGAT
Organism: Faecalibacterium sp. Marseille-Q3530; assembly: GCF_017377625.1. NCBI lineage: Bacteria > Bacillati > Bacillota > Clostridia > Eubacteriales > Oscillospiraceae > Faecalibacterium > Faecalibacterium sp. Marseille-Q3530. Next base: position 119,663 of record NZ_JAFREH010000002.1, read on the forward strand.
GGAAAGCATCCTGATGCCCATCATGTACAAGGTGCCCAGCGATGCCACCATCATCCGCGTGACCATCGATGCGGACACCGTTGAGGGCGGCGAACCGAAGCTGGAATACGGCGCGGTCCGCAAGCGCTATAAGAATCAGACGTCCCTGAGCTGATCTGCCCACCCGGCAGGCTGCTCCGGGCCGCTGCCCCGCTGAAAGCTATGACTTTTGGCGGGGCTTTTTTTGAGATATGCTTGTTTTAAGAGCAGATATGAGCTATAATATTAAAGTCTGGACGGCTGGGCTGCGGCTCTCTCTGGCAGGAAGCTTCTTTTCAAAGCCCGGCGCGGACACTGTGGGAACAGGAAGTACGATAAAGGAGTGTGTTTTCAATGGCAACTTATTTTGAGATGAACCGCGACGAACTCGTAGCCGAAAAGGCAAAACTGGAAGAGCAGTACAAAGCATTTCAGGCAATGGACCTGAAGCTGAATATGGCCCGCGGCAAGCCCGGCCCTCACCAGATGGATCTGGCCATGGGCCTGCTGCAGATGACCGATTATACCACCGATGCCGGCACCGACGCCCGCAACTACGGCGACCTGGAGGGTCTGCACGAGGCCCGCGTCCTGTTTGCGGATGTCTTCGGCGTCAAGCCCGCAGAAGTCTTCGTGGGCGGCAACTCCAGCCTGCAGCTGATGTACAACCTCATCAACATCGGCTATGTGTTCGGCTTCCCGGAGTCTCCCTGCCCCTGGTCTCAGGTGGAAAAGCGCAAGTTCCTCTGCCCGGTGCCCGGCTATGACCGCCACTTTGCCATCACCGAGGAGTTCGGCTTTGAACTCATCAGTGTGCCCATGACCCCGAACGGCCCCGATATGGATGTGGTCGAGAAGCTGGTGGCCGAGGATGACACCATCAAGGGCATCTGGTGTGTGCCGCAGTATTCCAACCCCGACGGCTACACCTACAGTGACGAAACGATCGAGCGTTTTGCTAAGATGAAGACGGCCGCTCCCGATTTCAAGATCTTCTGGGATGAGGCCTACATCGTCCACCATCTGACCGATGAGATCATCGAGACCCCCGTTCTGCTGAACGAGTGCAAGAAGTACGGTACGCAGGACCGCGTCTTCATGTTCACCTCCACCAGCAAGATCACCTTCCCCGGTGCAGGCGTCTCCGCGATCGCCTGCAGCGAGAACTCCATGAAGTACATCTGCAAGCGCTTCTCGGTCATGATCATCAGCTACGATAAGATGAACCAGCTGCGCCACGTCCGCTTCCTGAAGAACAAGGAAGGCGTCCTGGCCCACATGGCCAAGCACCGCCGCCGCCTGATCCCCTGCTTCGATGCAGTGAAGACGGCCTTCTCCGAGGAGCTGACCCCCTGCGGCGACATTGCCCACTGGACCAACCCCAAGGGCGGTTACTTCATCAGCCTGTACGTGATGCCCGGCTGTGCCAAGCGTGTGGCAGCCCTGTGCAAGGAGTGCGGCCTGACCCTGACGGGTGCCGGTTCCGCTTACCCTTACCACAAAGACCCGGAAGATTCCCATCTGCGCATTGCGCCCACCTATCCCAGCCTGGACGAGGTGGAGACCGCTTCGGACCTGCTGTGCGTCTGCGTAAAGCTGGCCACCGTGGAAAAGCTGCTTGCGGATCAGGAAGCGTAAGCGTCCCCGTTGTTGAAGATCTCCCCGCGCGGCGGAATCCTGCCGCACGGCGGAGGTTTATTATATTTTGGAGGTTTCCCAATTTTTATGAAGACGAAAGGCAAAGCATGGCAGCTTGTTGTCACAGTGCTTCTGATCGCGGCGTTTGTCTACACGGCATTCTTCGGCGTTGCGGTCAAATATGGCGATGTGACCCGGACCTATATCAAGGGCGCGCAGGATATCCGCTTCGGCGTGGATATCAAGGGCGGCGTCAACGTGACGTTTGCACCCTCGGACGGCTACGATGCCACCGATGAGCAGCTGGACGCCGCGCAGCTCGTCATTGAGAACCGTCTGGTCGGTCTGAACGTGACCGACTACGAGCTGTATGTGGACTACGATTCCGACCGTCTGATCCTCGAATTTCCGTGGCAGTCCGGCGAGACGGATTTCGACCCCGAAGCTGCCATCGAAGAGATCGGTACCACCGCCTACCTGACCTTCCGGGAGGGGAGCAGTGCAGACGGTGAGCTGATCCTGGACGGCTCCATGGTCGAGAGCGCAGCGGCACAGTACGGCCCGGTGAGCGGCAGCTCTTCGGAGTATTATGTGGCCCTCAAGTTCACCGATGCGGGTGCCAAAGCCTTTGGCGATGCCACCACCCGGCTCTACCAGAGCAGCGGCACCATCAGCATCTGGCTGGATGACGAGAATGTCAGCACGGCCACGGTCCATGCGGCCATTACCGATGGCGCTGCCATCATCACAAGCTCGGCATCCAACCCCTTTACGCAGGACGATGTCGTCAAGATGGCCCGCCAGATCAATTCCGGCTCGCTGCCCTTTGCGCTGACCGTGGACAGCTACTCCACCATCAGCCCCAGTCTGGGCGAGAACAGCCTGAGCGCTATGGTGCTGGCCGGTCTCATCGCTTTTGCCCTCATCGTGGTCCTGATGACGGCGCTGTACCGTCTGCCCGGTTTCCTGGCCTGCATCGCACTGGCCGGTCAGGTGGCGGCTACGCTGGCCTTCGTCTCCGGTTATTTCTCGGTGTTTGAGAGCTTTACCCTGACGCTGCCCGGCATTGCCGGCATCATCCTGGCCATCGGCATGGGTGTGGACGCCAACGTCATCACCGCCGAGCGCATCAAGGAAGAACTGCGCAGCGGCAAGTCTCTGGATGGTGCCCTCAAGAGCGGCTTTGCCCGCGGCCTGACGCCCATCATCGACGGCAACGTGACCATCGTCATCGTGGCGGTCGTGCTGATGGGTGCCTTCGGCCCCTCGGACGGTTTCTTTGCAAAGATGCTCCACTTCGTCTTCTTTGCCTTTGGCCCGTCCACTGCGGGCACCATCTATGCCTTCGGCTACACGCTGCTCACCGGTGTGCTGCTCAACTTCGTATTCGGCGTCTTCGCCACCCGCGTGATGATCCGCGGGGCAGCGGCCATCAAGGCCCTGCGCGACCCCTGGCTCTACGGCGCAGACCGCCCCGGCAAGGAGCCTGCGGAGAAGAAGCCCATCGACTTTGTGAGCCTGCGCAAGCGCTTCCTGACCATTTCCTCCTGTCTGATGGCAGTCATCCTGCTCTGCGCGGTGGTGTTTGGCGTCCGGCTGGATACCGAGTTCACCGGCGGTGCGATGATCACCCTGAGCTATGAGGGCGAGTTCACCACGGCCGATGTGCAGAAGACTGCTTCTGCCGCACTGGGCAGCAAGGACCTGACCCTCCAGACCGGCGAGAACGTCGCCACCGGGGAGCAGACCCTGAAGATCTCCATGCCCGGCAACGAGACCGTGACCACCGATCAGGTGGAGAACCTGCTGGGTTCCCTGAACGAGACCTACCCGGACAACGGCTTCGTTCAGTTGTCGCTGAGCAACGTCAGCGCGGCCATGGGTACCAAGTTCCTGCAGAAGAGTCTGGTCGCCGTTCTCTTTGCGCTGGTGCTCATCCTGCTGTATATCGGCTTCCGTTTCCAGAAGATCGGCGGCCTGACCGGCGGCATGATGGCCGTTCTGGCCCTGCTGAACGACCTGATGGTCGTGTTTGGCACCTTCGTGCTGCTGCGCACCCCGCTGGACGGCAACTTCATCGCCGCCATGCTGACCATTCTGGGCTACTCCATCAACGATACCGTCGTTGTGTACGACCGCATCCGCGAGAACCGCACCCTGATGGAGAAGAAGACCTCCTTCGAAGAATTGGTCAACCACTCGGTCAATCAGTCGGCCCGCCGCACCATCATCACCACCGTCACCACCGTGATGGCGCTGGGCGTGATGTGCATCATCTCCAAACTCTACGGCCTGGACAGCATCTTCACCTTTGCGTTCCCGCTGATGATGGGCATGATCAGTGGTGTTTACACCTCGCTGTGCGTGTCCACTTCTGCGTGGGTGCTGTGGAGCGAGCGCAAGACCGGCAAAAAGAAAGCGTGAGCTTCGCCCGAACGTGAACATGACCAAATCAGGAGGAACAAACCATGAAATGTCCCTATTGCGGCGATGAAGAATCCAAGGTCATCGATTCCCGCCCGACCGAAGATGGCGAGCGCATCCGCCGCCGCCGGGAGTGCCTGCGCTGCCACATGCGGTTCACGACCTATGAGGTGGTGGAGACGGTCCCGCTGATCGTCATCAAAAAGGATAATTCCCGCGAACCCTTTGACCGGCAGAAGGTGCTCAACGCCATGCTGCGCGCCTGCGCCAAGCGCCCGGTCAGCTATGAGTCGCTGGAACGTGCCGTCAGCAGCATTGAGCAGACGCTGATGAGCTCCTACGACCGGGAAGTGACCAGCGTCCGCATCGGTGAGCTGACCATGCAGGAGCTGAAAAAGATCGACGAAGTGGCCTATGTCCGCTTTGCGTCGGTCTACCAGCAGTTTGCCGACGTCGAGAGCTTTTTCACCGAGCTGCAAAAGCTGATGGGCGACCGGAAAAAGTAAGAGAATCCTTCAAAAAAGCGCACAGCCTCCGCCTGGATTTGGGCGGCAGGGCTGTACGCTTTTTCGTTGCAGCAGATCCTTCGCATAATTTCGATTATGCGAAATGTTGAATTGCCTCAGAGGATGCGCCGGGCGAGCCAGGCCAGCGTTTCGACCTGGACCTGAGCGCGGCGCAGCTCCCCGAACGCTTCTTCGGGGGCGTTCCATTCCAGATGGCCGTCGGCGGCGCGGAGGGCCGCTTCCAGTTCGGTGAAGTCTTCCGTTTTGAGCAGGTGGTTCATCCCTTCGCGCATCCGGTCGCAGAGGTCGGCTCCTTCGGCAAGGGCCTGACGGGCACCGGTCAGGTCATCCTCCCGGATGGCTTCCATCGCATGGTCGATGTCGCCGGAGATGTCTTCGGCGAACATCTGCACCCGGAAGCTGCTGTAAAAGGCCACCGCGAGCAGGGTGGCCACGATGCCGAGGCAGGCGTAGATGCGTTTCATGCGTCCTCCTTTCTGAGCGGGCGGGCCGTGCGGCGAGGCTCTTTCTTCAGCAGAAAGTAATCTTCGGTGTCGTTGCCGATCAGAAGAAGGATCTCCTCCACCAGCAGGGTATTGGCCTGTGCCGTCCGTTCCAGCCAGGCGTGGTCCTTGCCGCACCAGTGGAGGTTGTCGTCCAGCACCTGCCCATCCAGCACAAAGGGGATGGTCGCCTGACCGTGCTGGACCTTGAGTGCCAGGTCGGAGAGGGTGGCAGGCTCTTTTTCGGGGCGCAGCGCCACCGAAAGGCTGCCGTTCGTCTCCACAACGGCGTAGGAGACATCCCGTGGGTCAAAGACGTCCTTGCCGCGCAGGGCCTCCATCAGGTCGGCCGTCGTCAGCCGCAGGGTGCGCAGGGCATTCTGGTCGATCTGCCCATCCAGAATGACCGTTTTGGGCCGGCCGGACATCAGATTGAAAAATTTCTGGCTCTGGAAGCTGAGAATGGACCCCAGAAGCTCCAGCGCTGCAATGAGGAAGAGCGGGATGAGGCTGGCGGTCACGGGGACTTCCTCCGATTCGATGGAGATGGACGCCAGATTGGAGATGAGGATGGTCGAGACCAGCTCTTCCGGCTGCAGCTCACCCAGCTGGCGCTTGCCCATCAGCCGCATGGCAAACAGGACGCAGAGATAGATCAAAACGGTGCGAACGATCAAGAGCTTCAAGGTGGAACACCTCCTGCGGGAATAACCGGCGCGGCGGCGGGTATCCTACTGCAAAAGGGGGATGGGACCATGCAGCTTTCCGAACATCTGGAAACGAACCTCGCGGCGCTCAACGCTAGGTTGGGCAGCTCCGCCGATTTTTATGCGAAGCGCATCGAGCTTTACCACATTCGGGGTGCTATTCTGCTCTTTGACGGGATGGCCAGCCTCGAATCCCTGTGGGAACTTCTGCTGGACGCAGCCAGCCGCCAGACGCCGCCGCTGCGGCTGGGCGCGCTGCCGAGTGGGGAACAGGTCTATGAGCTGCTCAGCCGCCACTCGGCATTGCCCGCCGAGAGCAGCCCCGTGGAGAACTGGGAGGATCTGATGCAGCGCCTGACCGCCGGAATGGCGGTCTTACTGCTGGACGGCAGTGCGAAAGGGCTGGCGTTTTCGGTGCAGAGCCTGAAATTCCGCTCGGTGGAGGAGCCATCCGGTGAAGGAGATCTCCGCGGCTCCCGCGAGGGATTTTCCGACCTGCTGCGGATCAATCTGAGCCTGCTGCGGCGGCTCATCCGCACCGAAGCGCTGGTGATGGAAGTGCAGCAGGCAGACTGCGCGATGAAAACGGAATATGCCGTCTGCTACTGCAAAGATAAGGCCTCGCCCGCCGCAGTGGAGCAGGTGAAAGAGACGCTGCGCCGCGCAAAGCCGCAGCTGCTGTTGGATTCGAGCTACTTTCTGCCCTGGCTGTTCCCCTGCCGGGTGCGCACAGCGTCTCCGGTGAGCTACACCGAGCGCCCCGCCGTGGCCTCCGCGAAGCTCTGTGAGGGGAAGATCGTCGTTCTCGTCAACGGGAGCCCATCCGCGATGGTCCTGCCGACCCTTTTCGGCGAAAACTTCGAGTGTCTGGACGACTACGCCCAGCCTGCGTTTTTTGCGTCCTTCCTGCGCTTTCTGAAATATGGTTCCTTCTACCTGAGCATCTTTCTGCCGGGGGTGTTCGTCTGCCTGGCGGTCTACCTGCCGGAACTGCTCCCGCCGCAGCTGCTCTTCAAGATCGAAGCTGCTGAGCGGGCCACTCCGTTCCCGCTGTTTGGGGAGATGGTGCTGGTCATCCTGCTGCTGGAGATCATCCGGGAGGCAGGGCTTCGGATGCCGCAGACGCTGGGGCACTCGGTCAGTCTGGTCGCAGCGCTCATCATCGGGGACGCAGCCATCGCCACCGGTCTGCTGAGCACACCCGTCATTCTCATTGCAGCGGTTGCATCCATCGCTGTCTTCGTGGTGCCGTCCCTCTACGAAATGGCCACGGCCTTCCGCTTTCTGGTCCTGCTGGCGGCGGGAGTGGCAGGACCTGTGGGGCTTGTGTGCGCGGCGTTGGTCGTTCTGCTCGCTCTGGCGCAGGTGTCAGCGCTGGGGGTGCCCTATTGTGCACCGGTGCGTTTCCCGCAAACCGCACTTTCTCCGGACGGTGTGACCCGCCGGACCTACCGCACCCTGTCCGCACATCCTTTTTCCATCTGGCAGAAACGGAGGTGAGCCAATGGAGCAAACCGGATCGTTCCGTGCCGCCGTGCCGCTCAGCGTTCTGACCGCGGTGCTGGGGCAGTGCATCACTTCCGGCAGCGCCATGCCAGCCCGGCTGTTGCTGCTGCAGGGGTTCCCCATGGCGCTGGGCATCGGCCTGCTTTCGTCCTGCTTGATGCCCGCCGAAGGGGAAGAGGGGCTTCGTTCCGAAACCGGCATCCGCCCCCGGCTGCTCTGTCTGCTTTTGTCCGTGTGGTTTGGCGCAGAGCTGTGGGAGACGCTTTGGCAGTCACAGCAGGTGTGCCGGGAGCAGTTTTCGTCCATGGCAGTCCTCGGCGTTCTGCCGCTGCTGCTGTGGGCGGGCTGGCAGCTGAAGCCGGACGTCTTTTCCCGCAGTGCGGGGGTCTTGTGGTGGGCACTGGCGCTGGCGGGCCTTGCCTGCGTTGGAAGCCTGCACGGCCAGCTTCACTGGGAGAATCTTTTCCCCGCAGCGGAACCCACAGGGAATCTCCGTTTCCCGCTTTATGCGGAATCCATCGCGTGGCCGCTTCTATTTGGAAAACGCGGATGCACCGGAAGGCGCTGCTTCCTGCTGCCGTTTCTGACGCTGGCGGGGCTGTTCGGTTTTGCGCTGGGGCGGGAACTTCTGTTCGGGCCTGGCCGTCCGCTTCCGGGAAATGAGCTGCTACACACCGGGACGCTGGGACGTGTCTCCCGGCTGGATGCAGCCTTCCTGCTCGTCTGGCTGGCAGCGGCACTGTTCCGGGGCTGCTTTCTGGTGCGGGTCCTGCGGGAACTGCTCTGCCGCCCGGAGGAACCGGAAAAGGGGGTGCCGGAATGAGAGCTTCTCATGCACTGCGCTGGCTGGCAGGGGGCGTTCTGGTGCTCTGGTGCGGCGTCTTTCTGCGGATGGAGACCACCGAGAAAAGTATGGTGCGGGCACTCATCGTCCAGCCGAACCGCAGCGGCTGGGCGGTGCAGCTGCTCTATCAGTTCCCGGAAGCAGCTGCGGATGCCTCCGACGCCGTGGCAGAAATTCGAAGCTGTTCGGCCGAGGATGCCACGCTGCCGCTCGCGCTGCACAAAGCCGAACTGGAACTGCCCAAAACTGCAAATTACCGGCTGTGTGAATATCTTCTCTTTGACGAAACAGCGTCACAAACAGATGTCTTGGAGCTGGAGGAGTTTCTGCAAACGGAACCCGTCAGCCGCCTGTCGGCGCGGGTGCTCTTTGTCGCTGGCATCGGGAAACTGACGGAAGAAACTCCGCCGGATGGTCTGCCGGGCAGCGGGGCGGAATCGGAAGAGACCGATGCAGCCTCGGAAACGCTTCCGGGAGCGCTTTTACAGGCCGCCGAGGATACCGCCGCACGGGCTCCGCATTTGTACGAGTGCGCAGCGGGGGCCGTGATCCCCATCTTAGAAATTGAGGAGAACGGGGTGACATGGCAGAAGGAGAGCCGCCTTTTGACTGCGCAGGAAAGCACCCGACTTTCCCCGAACGAGACGGCCATGGCGCAGCTCTTGCAGGAACGGACGATGCCGGTGGAGTTCGCACTGGAAGGGGAGACTGTCATCCTCCGGCGCTGTGTCGTTTCGGTGGAAGCGGAAGGAAACGGGTTTGCGGTCATGCTGACCGGCCAGCGCAGGGCGGGCACACCGCCGGTGGCGGAAAGCGTGTGCCGCCAGCTGGAGGCTCTCTGCGAAGGAACCATCGTCCGGACCTGGCAGTCAGGCGCAGACCTTCTCCGGCTGGGCGCAGTCCGTGCGCTGAAGGAAGGGCCGGGTGCCTTTTTTACAACAAAAAACGCCTGCCCGGAAGTGCGGGCAAGCGTGAAAATGCTGGATCTTTAATGGGCAGTCTCAAAGACGACGGTGATGGTCGTGCCGACATTGATCTCGCTTTCCAGCCGGATACGGGCGTTGTGGATGCGGGCAATGTGCTTGACGATGGCCAGCCCCAGCCCGGTGCCGCCGGTGGCCTTGCTCCGGCTCTTATCGACCCGGTAGAAGCGCTCGAACACGCTGGACTGGGCTTCTTTCGGGATGCCGATGCCATTGTCCTTGACGGTCAGGGTGCAGTGCCCATCCCGTGTGCAGGCGGTGATGAGCTGGACCTTTCCGCCGGGGCGGTTGTACCGGATGGCGTTGTCGCAAAGGTTCTGGCACAGCTCATCCAGCAGGCTCCGGCTGCCCAGCACAGGGGAGCTCTCGCCGAGGTAGGTCAGGGAGATGAACGACTTCTGCGCGTTCACCTTCTGGCGCTCGACGCACTCCTTGGCCACATCCAGCAGATCGACCGTCTCCATCTGGGGAGTGTCGTTGGTCTCCGAAACGTTGTCCAGATGGGACAGCTGCAAGATATCGTTGACCAGCTGGATCATCCGGCTGGCTTCTACATGGATCTTCCGGCCGAACTCCGGCACATCCGCAGACTTGGCGATGCCGGTCTCAATGAGTTCGGCATAACCGGAAATGCTGGTCAGGGGTGTTTTCAGCTCGTGGCTGACATTGGCCGTAAACTCCTGCCGCATCTTCTCGTTGTTTTCGCGGAGCAACCGGTCCGAGTGGATGCTCTCGGCAAAGGGGATCAGCTCCTTGTACGGCACATTTTCCTGGATGTGTTCCAGATCGTCCGTCATCTTCAGAATGGGCTGGACGAGGCTCCGGGTCAGCAGACCGGCCATCATGGCAGCTGCGCCCATCATCACGATGCAGCTCAGCACGATGGCCGGCAGGGCCGCATCGTAGATGGACCAGATGGTCTCGGAATCCTGCGCCACACGGAGGATGTCACCATCCGGCAGGAGCATGGCGTAGTAATACGTCTCATACCCCAGCGTCTGGGAGTCGCGGCGGTTGCGGCCGATTCCCTCCTGCTTGGCCTGCTGGATCTCCGGGCGGCCCAGGTGGTTCTCCATCTGCTGGCTGGTCGCGGATTCGAACAGGACACTGCCGTCCGAGGCGATGAGCGTGATGCGCAGATCGCCGTTGACATAGGCAGAGAGCTGGGCCGGGTCGTCGATCTGTTCACACCCGGCGGCAACGAGGCTGGCCTCGTTTTCCAGCGCCGCCCATGCCTGCTCCCGGAAGGCTCTGTGGAATACGAAGATGCAGAGCACGGCGGTGCAGATCAGCCCGACAAAGCCCATCCAGAACAGCCGATAACTGATTTTTTCTTCCATGCTCCGTGGTTTCATTCTTCGTTTTCCTCCTCGTTGTCGGCCAGCTTGTAGCCGACCTTCCGCACGGTGCAGATGTACTTTCCGGCATCGCCCAGCTTTTTGCGCAGGGTGCGGATGTGCATATCCACGGTGCGGCTCTCCACCGAGATGTCGGTGCCCCACACCACCTGCAAGATGGTCTCGCGGGTCACAACAAGGTTGGTGTTTTCCAGCAGCAGGCGGAGCAGGCTGTATTCCTTGTAGGTCAGGTCGATGTGGGCGTCGTTCACCGTCACGATGTGGCGGGCGTTGTCCAGCAGGATCTCATGGAAGGCGTAGACATTCGTCTTTTCCTCCGGGGCCGAGCGGCGCAGCGCAGCTCGCACCCGGCTCAAAAACTCCATGATGCCAAACGGCTTAGTGATGTAATCGTCTGCGCCGCAGTCCAGCCCGCGCACGGTGTCCAGCTCGCTGGATTTGGCCGTGACCATGATGATGGGCAGGCGCCGCAGGGAAGGGGTATTGCGCAGCTTTTTCAGGATGGAGAAGCCATCCTCACCGGGAAGCATGACGTCCAGGATGACCAGCTCCGGCACGGCGGCATTCATGGCCTGCCAGAAGCTCTCGGACGATTCAAAGCTCTGCACGTCATATCCGCTGGACTGAAGTGCATACTGCTCCAGCTCCCGGATGGCGGCGTCGTCTTCTACGATATAGATCATGCCTTGGGGTCCTCCTTTTCGCTTGCCACGGCGGGTTCACCGTCTGGGAAGAGATACCGCTCGCGGTAACGGTCCAGGCGGCGGCGGAACTGTTCGCTCTCCTTGGTGTCGTTGCCGTAGCGGAGATCGTTCAGATAGGCGTGGGTATCAAAGCTGTCCTGTGCGACTTCGATCTGGGCAACGGCAACGTTGCTGCAGTGGTCGCAGACACGCTCATAGTTGGTCAGCAGGTCTTCCAGCACGAAGCCGTATTCGATGGAGCAGCTGCCAGCCTGCAGGCGGGCCACATGCCGTGCCTTGATGGCGCGGACCAGTTCGTCCACAACGGTCTCCATGGGTTCGACCTTGCTGGCCAGATGCAGGTCGGCCTTGCGGAACGCATCGGTCGTGCGGCTCAGCACATCCTGCACCGCGCCTTCCAGAACCTGCAGCTCCTCGTGCGCATCCTGGGAGAACGCGATGTTCTTGGCGTGGATCTCTTCGGCAGAGCTGAGCAGATTCACAGAGTGGTCGCTGATGCGCTCGAAATCGCTGATGGTGTGGAGCAGGGTGTTCACGCTCTGGCTGTCGGCGTGGCTCAGCTCCCGGCTGGACAGCTTGACCAGATAGGTGCCGAGGGCATCTTCGTACTGGTCTACCTTGGCCTCTTCGTCCCGGACTTTCTGGGCCAGTGTGTCGTCCCACTGGTGGGTCAGGCTCATGGCCTGCACCACACCCACGCGGGCCAGCTCGGCCATATCTGCAGTGGCGGCGCGGGCGCGCTCCACAGCAACGGCGGGCGTCTTGAGCAGACGCTCATCCAGCAGGGCGAAGCTCTCTTTCTTGGCATCGTCCGGGATGGTGAGGATGGCCAGCTTTTCCAGAACGTTGGCGAACGGCAGCAGGACCGCCGTGGCCGCAATGTTGAACACAGAGTGGATGACAGCGATGCCCCACGCCGTGACGGTATCGTTGACAAAGGTGAAGTGCAGGACCAGATTCAGGCCATAGTACATTGCCAGAAAGAGGGTCACACCGATGATGTTGAAGTACAGATGCACCATGGCGGCGCGGCGGGCATTTTTGTTGGCACCCACAGAGGAGATCAGCGCGGTGACGCAGGTGCCGATGTTCTGGCCCATGATGATGGGGATGGCGCTGCCGTAGGTGATGACGCCGGTGGAGCTGAGCGCCTGCAGGATGCCGACGCTGGCGCTGGAGCTCTGGATGATGCCGGTGACGAGTGCGCCGACCAGAACACCCAGCAGCGGGTTGGAGAAGCGGATGAAGAGGTTGGTGAACCAGACTTCATCCTGCAGCGGGGTGACCGCATTGGACATGGCGGTCATGCCGGTCATCAGAACGGCAAAGCCGATGAGGATGGTGCCGATGCCCTTCCGCTTTTCGTTCTTGCCCATGTAGAGCAGGATGCCGATGAAAGCCAGCAGGGGGCTGAACGAGGTTGGCTTGAGCAGCTGGATAAAGAAGCTGTCGCCCTGCAGGCCGGAAAGGCTCAGGATCCAGCTGGTGACGGTGGTGCCCACGTTGCTGCCCATGATGATGCCGATGGCCTGGTGCAGCTCCATGATGCCGCTGTTGACGAAGCCGACCACCATAACGGTGGTGGCGCTGGAAGACTGGATCACGGCAGTGACGCCGAGGCCCAGGAAAAAGCCCTTGAGCGGGTTATCGGTCAGCTTGCTCAGGATCTTTTGCAGCTGGCCGCCCGCCTGCTTTTCCAGAGCCTTGCCCATGATGTCCATGCCGAACAGGAACAGGGCCAGGCCTCCCAGGAGCGAAAAAACGTTGAAGATTGTCATATATGCGTTCCTCACTTTTAATTGACGTGAAATTCTCCTGATTCTGAGTATAGACACGCAATGTAAAATCGGAAATCGGCAGAGTGTAAAATTCATGTAAAGCGACAGACTTTTTCCGCTCTTCAGGGCTTACTTCCTATTATAAAGGAAAATCGGGTGGATGCAACCGTGAAACGCAGGAACTTTTCCCAAAAGAATCATTGTAATCCGAAACCATCTCGTTTATAATAAGAGAAGGAATGCCTGCGGGAGGGTCTGCCCGCAGTTGAGGAATACACGCAGGAGGAAGAACGATGGCGAATTTTACCGTTTCGCTCAAGAAGCTGACCGAAAAGGTCAGCATGGATGTGGTCTACGCTCCGCAGGACCTCGAAAACATCAGCGTCGAGATCGCGGAAGTCAACCGTCCGGGTCTGTTCCTGGCGGGCTATTACGATTACTTTGATAAACTGCGGCTGCAGATCATGGGGCTGGCCGAGATGAACTTCCTGTCCGGCCTTTCGCCGGAAAAGCGCTACGAAGCGCTGGACCAGCTGTTCCGTCAGCAGCCGCCGGCTGTTATCGTGGGCCGCAGCGAGGAGCTGAAACCGTTCCCGGAGATGCAGGAGCTGGCCAAAAAGCACGGCGTGGCGCTGCTGCGCTCCAACGAAACGACCTGCACCCTGATGGGCAGCCTCATCAGTGTGCTGAACCTGGAGCTGGCCCCCCGCATCACCCGCCACGGTGTGCTGGTGGAGGTGTACGGCGAGGGCATCCTCATTCTGGGTGACAGCGGCATCGGCAAGAGCGAGCTGGCGATCGAGCTGGTCAAGCGCGGCCACCGCCTTGTGGCCGACGATGCTGTGGAGCTGCGCAAGGTCTCGAACCGCCAGATCATGGGCACGGCCCCGGAGAACATCCGCCACTTCATTGAACTGCGCGGCATCGGCATCGTCAATGTGGCCCGCGTGTTCGGTGTGGGCGCGGTCAAGGTGAGCGAGAGTCTGGATCTCGTGGTCCAGCTGGAAGCCTGGGACCCCACCAAAAACTATCAGCGCACCGGTCTCGAAAGCGAGTATTACGAGATCCTGGGCGTCAACATCCCCAGCACCAGCATCCCGGTCTCGCCGGGACGCAACCTCGCCGTTGTGCTGGAAACGGCAGCCATCAACAACCGCCAGAAGAAGATGGGCTACAACGCCGCCAAGGAGCTGCTCATCCGTCTGGGCCTCGAAGGCACCATCGAATAAGATTCTCATACGAAAAGGAACGAAGCGTTTATGGAACGATTGAAACAACAGCTGCAGGCCGAAGGCATTGCCTACCGGGCAGACGAGCCGCTGGCAGCCCACTGCACCTTTAAGATCGGCGGCCCGGCGGATGTGTTCGCCCTGCCGGAGACCGAAGAGCAGCTCTGCCGCGTGATCGCACTCTGCAAAGAGCAGGGCGTGAAGTACTACCTGCTGGGCAACGGCAGCAACATTCTGTTTGAGGATGCCGGTTACCGGGGCGTGGTCATTGATACCATGGCCCTGAAAATGGGCATCGGCTTTCTGGAACAGGTCGCGCATCCGGGGGCAGCGCCGGGCGAGGTCTATGATGCTGTGGTTGCCGGTGCGGGCCTGAAGCTTTCGAGCCTGTGCACCGCCGCACTGGAAGACAGCCTGACCGGGCTGGAATTTGCCTACGGCATCCCCGGCACGGTGGGCGGTGCGGTCTATATGAACGCTGGAGCCTACGGCGGCGAGATGAAGGATGTGCTGCAGTCGGTGCGGTATCTGACGCAGGACGGCGACATTGTGGAGGCAGAGACTGCCGCGCTCGACCTTTCCTACCGGCACAGCATCTTTGAGGAAAACGGCGGCTGCATCCTGAGCGCAACGTTCCATCTGAAGCGGGGCGACCCGGACGCCATCAAAGCCCGGATGAACGAGCTGATGGCAAAGCGGGTGGAAAAGCAACCGCTCGACAAGCCCAGCGCCGGCAGCACCTTCAAGCGCCCGGCTGGCGCGTTTGCGGCGGCCCTCATCGACCAGTGCGGCTTGCGTGGCTTCCGCCACGGTGGCGCGGCCGTCAGCGAGAAGCACTGCGGCTTCGTGGTGAACCTGGGCGGCGCGACCTGCGCCGATGTGCTGGCCCTGTGCGACGAGGTGCGGGCCATCGTAAAGGAAAAGACCGGGTTCGACCTGGAAAAAGAGATTCGTGTCGTGAAAGCATAAGAGGGAAGAAAAATGGATCTGCTGATCGTAAGCGGGCTTTCCGGCGCAGGAAAGTCTGTGGCTATGAATGCGCTGGAAGATATCGGCTTTTTCTGCATCGACAATGTCCCGGCGGAACTGCTGCCGAGCATCACCGCATTCTCCAAAGCCGGTGACAACAAGCTGAAGCGGGTGGCGCTGTCCATGGACGTGCGCGGCTGCCGTTCCAGCGAGGAAATCGAAAAGGCGCTCGACCTGCTGGACCAGCAGGGGATCGCCTACGAGATCCTCTTCCTCGACGCACCGGACGATGTGCTGATGCGCCGTTACAGCGAGACCCGCCGCCGCCACCCGATCAGCATTGCGGAGGGCATCTCCACGCGGGAAGCTTTCCAGAAAGAACACCAGATCCTCCGCCCCTTTAAGGAACGTGCGAATTATATCGTGGATACGGCGCTGCTCTCCACCGCGCAGAACAAGGAGCGCATCTGCGAACTCTTTGTGCAGAACGGCGGGGCGAAAAGCGCGATGCGGCTGACGGTGATGTCGTTCGGCTTCAAGTTCGGCGTCCCGGCGGACGCAGACCTGGTGCTGGATGTGCGCTGCCTGCCCAATCCGTTCTATGTCCCGGATCTGAAGTTCAAGACCGGCCTGGATCAGGAGGTCGTGGATTTCGTCATGGGCAAACCGGAGGCGCAGGAACTGCTGCGCCGGTACGAAGCATTTCTGGAATATGCCCTGCCGCTCTACGTCAAGGAGGGTAAGAGCCAGCTGACCATTGCCGTGGGGTGCACGGGCGGCAAACACCGCTCCATCACCTTTGCGCGGAAGATCGCGGAATACTGCGAGGGCCTGGGCTACCAGCCCGGCGTCCAGCACCGCGATGCCTCCCGCTGAACGGCAGATCGAAGAAGGAACGACAAAATGAGTTTTGCATCCCAGGCACGGGAAGAGATCGCGCAGCACAGCCTGCAATTGCAGAAAGACTGCTGCGTCCGCGCGGCGGCCTACGGCATCGCCTGCTTTGCCAAATATTTCGACGCCAAGGGCCTTGTGCTCCAGACGGAGCAGGAGCTGACCGCCCGCGTGGCTGAGCAGCTGTTTGCCCGTTGCGGCGTCCGGGGCACCATTCTGGAAAAGAGCCGCCCCAGCGGGGTGGTGTACGAGTTTGGCATCCGGGAGCCTGAACAGGTGGCGCGGCTGCATGAACTGTTCGGCACCACCGGTAGCGAGACGAGCTTGCAGATCGACCCCCGGATGATCCGCTGCCAGACCTGCGTCAGCGCCTACATCGGTATGGCGTTTCTCTGCGGCGGAACCGTCACGGACCCAAAAAAAGAATACAACATCGAATTTTTAACGAGCCGCACCAATCTCGCCAGAGACTTTGAA
Source organism: Faecalibacterium sp. Marseille-Q3530 (assembly GCF_017377625.1). NCBI lineage: Bacteria > Bacillati > Bacillota > Clostridia > Eubacteriales > Oscillospiraceae > Faecalibacterium > Faecalibacterium sp. Marseille-Q3530. Next base: position 136,201 of record NZ_JAFREH010000002.1, read on the forward strand.
GCGTTGCTGGCCGAGCACGAGTTTGCGCCCCACCGCACCCGCCGCAACGGCGTGAACCTGGTTTACGTCAAGAGCTGCGCCAACGTGGAGCGCATTCTGGCGTTTATGGGTGCGGCCCAGGCGGCAGCGCAGATCAATGCGCAGAAAGCCGTGAAGCAGATGCGGAACCAGATCAACCGCCACACCAACTGCGATACCGCCAACCTCGGCAAAACAGCCCGCGCCAATGCGCAGACGCTGAAAGCCATCCGCTTTTTGCAGGAGCAGAATGCGCTGGAGACCCTGCCAGAGGTGCTGCAGCAGGCAGCGGCAAAGCGGCTGGAAAATCCGGACCTCTCGTTGACGGCGCTCTGTGCCTGCTTTGACCCGCCGGTCAGCAAATCAGGGCTGTCGCATCGGATGAAAAAGCTGGAACTGCTGGCGCAGACCATGCGGGAACGGATGGAACAGGAGGAAACGAAGTGAGCGAGATCAGCGAAAACAATCATCTGGGGCGGGATTTCGTCCACCTCCATATCCATACGGAATACAGCCTGCTGGACGGTGCCTGCCGCATCGACCAGCTGATGGACCGCGTGAAGGAGTGCGGGCAGACGGCCATCGCCTGCACCGACCACGGTGTCATGTACGGCTGTGTGCAGTTTTACAAAGCGGCCAAAAAAGCGGGCATCAAGCCCATCATCGGCTGCGAAGTCTACGTTGCCACCCGTACCCGGTTCGATAAGGTCAACAAGATCGACGGCAACAACCATTTGATCCTGCTGTGCAAAAATGAGACCGGCTACAAGAACCTCATCAAGATGGTCTCCGCGGCCTTCACCGAGGGGTTTTACTCCAAGCCCCGCGTTGATAAGCAGCTGCTCGAACAATACCACGAAGGACTTATCTGCCTTTCAGCCTGTCTGGCGGGTGAGATCCCGCAGGCCATTCTGGCGGGGGACTACGAGCGGGCTAAAAGCTCAGCGCTGTGGTATCGGGACCTGTTTGGCGAAGGCAATTACTACATTGAGCTGCAGGACCACGGCCTGGAAGAGGACACCATCGTTCTGCCCCAGCTCATCAAGCTGGCGCGGGAGACGGGCATCCCCATGGCCGCCACCAACGACTCCCACTATCTGCGCAGGGAAGACGCCAAAATGCAGAGCATCCTTCTCTGCATCCAGACCGGCAAGACCATGCAGGACGCCGATAAGATGGAGTTCCAGACCGATGAGTTTTACGTCAAGACGACGGATGAAATGTACGATCTGTTCGCCATGGTGCCGGAGGCCTGCGAGAACACCCAGAAGATCGCGGACCAGTGTAACTTTGATTTTGACTTCGGCCACACCAAGATCCCCTACTACAAAGCGCCCAACGGGATGGACAACCAGGCCTTTTTTGAAAAGCTCTGCTGGGAGGGTCTGGAGCGCCGCTACGGCCCCGATGTCCCGCAGGCCAACAAAGACCGCCTGACCTACGAGATCGGCGTGGTCAAGACGATGGGCTACACGAACTACTATCTGATCGTCTGGGATTATATCAACTACGCCAAGAGCCAGGGCATCCCGGTGGGGCCGGGCCGTGGTTCCGGTGCAGGCAGCATTGCCGCCTACAGCGTCGGCATCACCGACATCGACCCCATCCGCTACAACCTCATCTTCGAGCGTTTCCTGAACCCCGAACGTGTCAGTATGCCCGACTTCGACGTGGACTTCTGCTATGAGCGCCGTCAGGAAGTCATCGACTACGTCAACCGGAAATATGGTGCTGACCATGTGGCGCAGATCGTCACCTTTGGCACCATGGCCGCCCGCAACGCCATCCGTGACGTGGGCCGTGTGATGGGGATGCCCTATCAGGACGTGGATGTGGTCGCAAAGCAGGTCCCGATGGAACTGAAGATGACGCTGAAGCGCGCATTGGAAGTCTCGGCCGAGCTGAAGCGGATGTACGACACCGACCCGAAGGTCCAGGAACTGATCGACACGGCCCTCAAGGTGGAGGGAATGCCGCGCCATGCGTCCACCCACGCGGCGGGCGTCGTCATCACCCCGGAACCGACCGACTACTATCTGCCCCTCGCCACCAACGACGGTTTGCCTGTGACCCAGTTCAACATGACCGAGATCGAGGAGCTTGGCCTGCTGAAGATGGACTTCCTCGGCCTGCGCACACTGACGGTCATTCGGGATGCGGAAACGGCCATCCAGAAAAAAGAGCCGGATTTCTCCGTTGCAGCGCTCGATTACGATGACCCGGAGACCTACAAAATGCTGGGTCAAGGCGAGACGGAGGGCGTGTTCCAGCTCGAATCTTCGGGCATGAAGCAGGTCCTCGTAGGGCTGCAGCCGCAGAACCTGGAAGATGTCATCGCACTCATCAGTCTGTACCGCCCCGGCCCGATGGATTCCATCCCGACCTATCTGCGCAACCGCCACGAGCCGGAAAAGATCAGCTACAAGACCCCGCAGCTGGCCCACATTCTGGATGTGACCAACGGCTGCATTGTCTATCAGGAGCAGGTCATGCAGATCTTCCGTGAGCTGGCAGGCTTTTCGTTCGGGCAGGCAGACAATGTCCGCCGCGCCATGAGCAAGAAGAAACATGCGGTCATGGAGGCAGAGCGGGAACACTTTGTCCACGGTTGCACCGAGCCCGGCCACGAGTGTCCCGGCTGCGTGGCCAACGGCATCTCGGAAAAGGTCGCCAACGAGATCTATGACGAAATGTCGAGCTTTGCGTCCTATGCGTTCAACAAGAGCCATGCGGCCTGCTATGCGTATGTCGCATTCCAGACAGCCTATCTCAAGTGCCATTACCCCAGCGAGTTCATGGCGGCCTTGCTGACCAGCGTGCTCGATAATACCGACAAGGTCATCGAGTATTCGGGCGAATGTGCCCGCCTGGGCATCCGGGTGCTCCCGCCGGATATCAACATCTCGAACGGCGGCTTTACGGCGGATGCCAGGGGGCAGATCCGGTTCGGCCTGAACGCGGTCAAGAGCGTGGGCCGCAACCTTGTGGAACGCATCGTGGAAGAGCGTGGGGAAAAGCCCTATGCCAGCCTGTATGATTTCTGCAAGCGGCTGTACGGCAACGAAATGAACCGCCGGGCCGTGGAAAGCCTCGTCAAGGCGGGCGCATTCGACAGCATGGGCGAGAACCGCCACAGCCTCGTGGAGGCCGTGGATGGCATCATCAAGAGCGTGGAGAGCGACTCCCGGCGGAATCTGGACGGGCAGCTCGACCTGTTCTCGCTGATGAGCGGGGGAGCACAGAGCACGTCGAAGGATGTGTATGAGATCCGGCACCTCGAAGAATACTCCCACACCGAACTGTTGCAGCAGGAAAAAGAGGTCAGCGGCCTATATCTGTCCGGCCACCCGCTGGATGCGTACCGGGAGCAGTCGGCAAAGTTTGCGACCCATTCCATCAAGGCCCTGACCGGCGAGGAAGCGCATGGGCTGGACAACGCCCATGTCCGTATCGTCTGCACCATTGTCAAGAGCCGGATGATGACCACCAAGTCGAACAGCCTGATGGCCTTTACCAGCGTGGAAGACCTGACCGGCACAATGGAGGTCATCGTCTTCCCGAAGGTGCTGGAGGTCTTCCGGGATGCCATCCGAGAAAATGCCGTTGTGGTCATTGAGGGGCGTCTGTCGGTCCGCGAGGACGAGCCGTCCAAGCTGATGGCCGAAAGCATCTCGCCCATTGAAGGCTACGACCCCAAACACCCGCAGGCAAACCGTCCGGACCGGATGCGGGATGCGGCCCAGCGGCTCTATATCCGTCTGCCGTCGCGCAGCTGCCCGCAGTATGCAAAAGTCGTCAACCTGCTGGAGATTTTTGACGGTGATATGCCGGTCATCTTCTATCTGGAGGACACCAAACAGAAGCTTGCGGCCCCCCGCAGACTGTATACTTCCGGCCATCCGCTCTTCTTCCAGGAGCTGCGGCGTCTGGTCGGCGAAAAGAACGTTGCAACAAAATAACATGCCGCGGAACGAATCGTGCAGATGCAACTTTCATAAAAATTATCGCAGCTTCGCGGCAAAGCAGACTTTAGCAAAATTTTAACGGAGTTTCAAAAAGGTATTGGATTCACAGGAAAACTGTGCTATAATAATTCAAGGCAAGTCGTATCAGAAATGAGCAAAGCAATGGAGCAGTGTCAGGAAGAAGGGGCACTGCTCCGAGGTGAATGAAGAAACAATTGGAGGGAATCTCTCTTATGGAAAAGCAAATCAAAACGATTGGTGTCTTGACCAGCGGCGGCGACGCCCCCGGCATGAATGCTGCAGTGCGCGCTGTGGTTCGTACCGGCCTGCACAAGGGATTTCGGATGATCGGCATTCAGCGCGGCTACAACGGCCTGCTGAACGGCGAGTGCTTTGAAATGAACCTGCGCAGTGTTTCCAACATCATCCAGGCCGGCGGCACCATCCTGTACACCGCCCGCTGCCTGGAGTTCAAGACCAAAGAGGGCCAGGACAAGGGCGCTGCCAAGTGCCGCGAACTCGGCATTGATGCGCTGGTCGTCATCGGCGGCGACGGCTCCTACCGTGGCGCCCGTGAGCTGGCACACCGCGGCATCCCGATGATCGGCCTGCCCGGCACCATCGACAATGATATTGCCTGCACCGATTACACCATCGGCTACGATACCGCGATGAACACCGCTCTGGAAATGATCGACAAACTGCGCGACACCACCCAGAGCCACGACCGCTGCAGCGTTGTCGAGGTCATGGGCCGCAATGCGGGTTACATCGCTCTGAACGTCGCCATCGCCTCTGGTGCAATGGCGGTCCTGCTGCCGGAGAAGGAATTCGACATGCAGCACGACATCCTCGATAAGATCACCGAGACGCAGCGCACCGGCAAGCGCCACTTCATCGTCATCGTTGCCGAGGGCATTGGCCACTCGCAGGAGATCGCCAACGAGATCCAGGCCCGCACCGGCATTGATACCCGTGCCACCATTCTGGGCCACGTCCAGCGCGGCGGCTCGCCCACTCTGCGCGACCGCGTAAACGCTTCCGCCATGGGCTACCACGCTGTCTGCCTGCTGGAAGAGGGAAAGTACAACCGCATCGTCGGCATGAAGGGAGAGCACCTCGTGGATTACCCCGTCGATGAGGCTCTTGAAATGACCAAGACCCTCGACCCGGTGCTGATCGACGTTTGTAACACGATCTCTATCTAATAAAAGAGGAAGCCCCTGTTGAGTGTACGTGAACTTGCTGTAAGCGTTTGACTCCAACTGGTTTCACAAAGCTGAAAAGCGGGAATGGATCGGAATCGTCCGGTCCATTCCCGCTTTTTTAGTGAAACAGCTTGTTTATGATACCACCGATGCTGCATGATTTTTCGCAGAACCTCACAGCTCAACGTCAGCTGCTGCTTCCATCGCATGAAACCGTTCCAGAAAGCTGTGCTCTACGCCCTCGGATTTATAGCCCGGCATGGTGTCCAGCGCAACGGCATGGATGCTGCGGAAAATGCTGTTTTCGATGTTGGGGTTGTCGCGCTTGAGGCGGCGGAGCAAGAGCTTGGTCTCCTGCCGCTTGGAACCGCCGCCGCCATTGTCGCACATGGTGCAGTTCTCGGTGAAGCGGCAGGCGCACTGGATGAATTCCAGGTCGTTGTACCGCTTCCAGGCCAGAATGTCCTCCTCGCGGATGCAGTACATCGGGCGGATGAGGGTCATGCCGGGGAAGCTGGTGCTGTGAAGCTTGGGCGGCATAGCCTGCAGCTGGGAGCCGTAGAACATGCTCATGACGGTCGTCTCGATGACATCGTTGAAGTGGTGGCCCAGCGCGATCTTGTTGCAGCCAAGCTCCTTGGCCTTGCTGTACAGGTGACCGCGGCGCATCCGGGCGCACAGGTAGCAGGGGTTCTTGTCGGTGTTGTTGGCCACCGAGAAGATGTTGCTCTCAAAGATGGTCACCGGGATGTGCAGCAGCGCCGCGTTGGATTCGATCTTCTGGCGGTTGAGCTCATTGTAGCCGGGGTCCATCACGAGGAAGACCAGCTCAAAGGGGACATCGCTGTGCTTTTGCAGTTCCTGCATAAGCTTTGCCATCAGCATGGAGTCCTTGCCGCCGGAGATGCAGACGGCGATTTTGTCGCCTGCCTGGATAAGCTCATACCGTTTGACGGCTACGATGAAGGGGGTCCAAAGCTCTTTGCGGTATTTTTTGATGATGCTGCGTTCGATCATCTGATAGGGTTCGAGTTCGCGTTTCATGATTTCTCCTTATCGATCTCCGTGTGCGGCGGTCAGCTGCTGGCAGCAGACGTCGAACACCCGTAAAAATTCCTGGATCTCTGCCTCGGTGGTCAGATGGCTTAGACTGATGCGCCAGGACGAGAGGGCATTGCGGCGGTCTCGGCTGACGGCAAACACTGCGCGGGAGGGCAGGCCATCCGACGAGCAGGCTGATTTGACCGAGACGCAGACGCCGTGGGCGTCCAGTTCCCGCTGAAAGACCGTGCCCTTCACGTCCCGGACACTGAGGTTCAGGATGTGCGGGATGGCGTTTTCCGGGCTGTTGATGCGCACCTCCGGGTGCTGGCACAGGGCCGCGCGGAGTTCCGCGTTCCACTTTTGGACAGAGGCAGAGCGTTCCGGTAGATTTTCCACGGCAAGTTCCAGTGCACAGGCCAGGGAAGACGCCAGCGCCACCGTAGGGGTGCCGCTGCGGTAGATGGTGGTGCTCTCGCCGCCGTGGATGAGCGGCTCCAGTGCCAGATTCCGCCGCTTGAGCAGCAGGCCGATGCCGTTCAGGCCATAGAATTTGTGAGCTGTCAGGCTCATGGTGTCCACCCCTTCAAACGAGACGGGAATCTTTCCAACAGCCTGGGTGGCATCGACATGCAGGTGGCAGTTGGGGTAGTCCTTCAGGATGGCGGCGATCTCCTCCACCGGCTGCACGACGCCGAGTTCGCTGTCTACCAGCGTGACCGCCACGGCGATGGTGTCCGGCCGCAGCAGCTCTTTCAGATGGTCGAGGTCTACGGTTCCGTCCCGCCGGATGTCCAGCAGGTCGATCTCATAGCCCTGCTCCTGCAGCGCGGTCAGAGTGCCGCTGACGGACGAATGCTCCAGCGGGGTGGAGATGATGTGCCTGCCCGCATGGCGGGAGAGCCGGGCCAGCCCCTTGAGCGCGAAGTTGTTGGATTCGCTGGCACCGGAGGTATAGATGATCTCGGCAGGCTGTACGCCCAGCAAAGCGGCGATCTTCATCGTGGCAGCGTCGATCTCGGCTCTGGCGGCGGTGCCTGCCTGATGATGGGAGTTGGCGTTGCCGATGCAGCGCCGCTCTACGGAGCAGAACCGGTCGAGCACCTGCGGGTCGGCCGGGGTATTGGCGGAATAATCCAGATAGATCATTGGGTCTCCTTAAATCTCAATCCATTTAATCGGTATTATTATAGTGCGCAGGGGGCCGGATTGCAAGATGCAGGTGCAAAATGCTGCCGCAGGGGAATAAAACCTGAAAAAGAAAGCAATCGCAGAAAGAACACCAAAAAACCGGAAATCCATTGCAGAACGGGGTGGTTTCTGATATACTTTACAGCGTACGAAGGGAAGGGGAGAGCAGAATGCACGGTTCAACTTTGCGGAGCACGGAGGCTGTTCTCCCGTCCCGAATGTTTTTTCTTCCCGAAAGTTGAGGCACTGTCGCTTTTTTGCGGCAATGCCTCTTTTTTTGGAAGTAAAACGCGAAAGGAGAACTCTTTTATGAGTGAAAAAATCGACTACTCCAAAGGCATTTACGACGCGCGCCAGCTGGGCACGGGTCGGATGCTGATCCTCGGCGTACAGCACATGTTCGCCATGTTCGGTGCCACGGTGCTGGTGCCGCTGCTGACGGGCCTGAGCGTCTCCACCACGCTGCTCTGCGCAGGTCTTGGTACGCTGCTGTTCCATCTGGTCACCAGAGGCAAGGTCCCGGCTTTTCTTGGCTCGTCGTTTGCCTATCTGGGCGGCTTTTCCATCGTAGCCCCCATGCTGGCAGATGCCAACGGCAACCTGACCGTTGCCAACACGAAGATGCTGCCTTATGCCTGCGCAGGCGTTGCCTTTTCCGGCATCCTGTATCTGGTGGTCAGCCTGCTCATCTCCACCTTCGGCATCCGCCGCATCATGAAGTTCTTCCCGCCGGTGGTCACGGGCCCCATCATCATCTCCATCGGTCTGATCCTGGCACCCTCTGCCATCACCAACTGTGAGTCGAACTGGCTGCTGGCCTTTGTGGCGCTGGGCACGGTCATCGTCTGCAACATCTGGGGCAAGGGCATGGTCAAGATCCTGCCCATCCTCATCGGTGTTCTGGTCTCCTATGCGGTCGCTCTCGTGACCGGCGCCGTGGATTTCCAGGCCATCGCTGCCGCCGACTGGTTCGGCATCCCGCTGCATCAGAACGCCATGGGCCTGTTCGCCATCGACGGCAGCCCGGAGTTCATCAGCGCCCTCTTCACCATCCTGCCCATCGCACTGGCGACCATGATGGAGCACGTCGGTGATATTGCCGCCATCAGCGCCACCGTCGGCCACAACTATATCAACGACCCCGGCCTGAACCGCACCCTGATGGGCGACGGCCTTGCGACCGCCATGGCCGGCCTGCTGGGCGGCCCGGCCAACACCACCTACGGCGAGAACACCGGCGTTCTCGCGCTGAGCCGCATCTACGACCCGCTGGTCATCCGCATCGCTGCGGTGCTGGCCATCATCCTGAGCTTCAGCCCCAAGTTTGAGGCTGTCATCAACACCATCCCTACCGGCATCATCGGCGGTATCAGCTTCGTGCTGTACGGCATGATCTCTGCCATCGGTGTCCGCAACGTGGTCGAGAACCGGGTGGACTTCACCAACAGCCGCAACCTGATCGTTGCTGCTGTCATTCTGGTGTCTGCGCTGGGCTTCAACTCGGTGGGCGGCCTGACCTTCATGGTGGGCAGCGTCTCCATCAATCTGTCCGGTCTGGCCATCGCTGCCATCGTCGGCATCCTGCTCAACGCCATCCTGCCCGGCAACGATTATGAGTTCGACGCAGCCGACGGTTCTGACGCTGCCACCAGCGGCAATCTCCAGGTGTAAACAAACTGTTAAATAGGAATAATTCTTAAAATTATCCTTGACTAACCTAGGAATCATTGCTATAATAGGCTCAGAAACCAAGGCCGACCGTACCAGGGAAGGCCAAAAGAATAACTGAGAAATTATGGAGGTCTATCTTATGAAAAAGTATGTCTGCACCGTTTGTGGTTATATCGCTGAAGGCTCCATCCCGGAGCAGTGCCCCGTCTGCAAGGCTCCCGCTTCTGCATTCGTAGAGAAGACCGGCAACACCTATGTGACCGAGCATGTCGTCGGCATCGGCAAGGCTGAGGGTGTCCCTCAGGAGATCGTGGACGGTCTGCGCGCAAACTTCGAGGGTGAGTGCAGCGAGGTCGGCATGTATCTGGCCATGGCCCGCGTCGCAGAGCGCGAGGGCTACCCGGAGATCGCTGAGGCTTACAAGCGCTACGCTTACGAGGAAGCTGACCACGCATCCCGCTTCGCCGAGCTGCTGGGTGAGGTCGTCACCGACAGCACCAAGAAGAACCTGATGATGCGCGCTGAGGCCGAGTGCGGTGCCTGCGCTGGCAAGATGGACCTGGCCAAGAAGGCAAAGGCTCTGAACCTGGATGCCATCCACGACACCGTCCATGAGATGGCGAAGGACGAAGCCCGTCATGGCCGTGGCTTCGAGGGCCTGCTGAAGCGCTACTTCAACACTGAGGTCTGATCCCGTTTTTTCAAAAGCTGCTGTGTGGCTCAAGCTGCACAGCAGCTTTTTTGCTTGACGCGCCAGGCGGCAAAGCGTACAATGAGACAAAAACAAAAAAGGAAGTTTCCTCATGAAATCGTCTTCATCCCGTTACGCGCTGCTGGACGAGCTGCGCGGGCTTGACCTCATCAGCATGATGCTCTACCATGGCATGTGGGATGCCGTGTATCTGTTCGGGGTCGTGGTGCCGTGGTATTCCGCCGGGCAGGGGCGGCTGTGGCAGCAATCCATCTGCTGGGTGTTCATCCTGCTGTCCGGTTTCTGTCTGCCGCTGGGGCATCATCCGCTCAAACGTGGCGCGGCGGTCTTTGGTGCCGGAGCGCTGGTCACAGCGGTGACGCTGCTGTTCATGCCGGAAGATGTGGTCTGGTTTGGGGTGCTGACCCTGCTAGGCTCAGCCATGCTCCTGACGGGCCTTGTGCAGAAGTGGCTGCAAAAGATCCCGTCGGCGGTGGGGCTGGCGGTCAGTTTGATCCTGTTCGCGCTGACCTATCACACGATGGACGGCTATTGGGGGCTTGGCCCGCTGCGCTGGGCGCTGCCGCAGGGGCTGTATGCCAACTACCTCACGGCATACTTCGGCTTTTATCCGGTCTCTTTTTACTCCTCCGATTACTTCCCACTGCTGCCGTGGCTGTTTTTATTCTGGGCGGGGTACTATCTGCATCCTCTTGTCGGCCGCAAACGGATGGAGCCGCTGCGCCGGTCGGTCTGCCCGCCGCTGGGCTGGCTGGGGCGGCACTCGCTGGTGCTGTATCTGCTCCATCAGCCGGTCATTTTCGGTGTGCTGACGCTGGTGTTCACCGTTCCGCAGCTGCTTTGAGCAGGGGAGTGGAAAAAACTGCAAAAGAACCTTGACAACCCTGCTGCATTGTGGTATCCTGTCTGTGGTTAGAGAAATCTAACCGTGAAAATGCGCGTCCGTTTCGGATGACGCATTTTCCTGGCGATAAAAGTTAGAACATACTAACCGCAATTGAAAGAGAGGTTCTTCTTTATGAGCAAAGTAGCAATCGTATTCTGGAGCGCGACCGGCAACACCGAGACCATGGCAAACTGCATCGCTGAGGGGGCAGGTGCTGCCGCCACCATCGTTCCCTGCGGCGAGATGAATGCTGCCAAGCTGGGCGAATATGACGTTGTGGCATTCGGCTGCCCCGCAATGGGCGCTGAGCAGCTGGAGGAGAGCGAGTTCGAGCCGATGTTCGCGTCTCTGGAAGGTTCCCTGAACGGCAAGAAGGTCGCTCTGTTCGGCTCCTACGGCTGGGGCGACGGCCAGTGGATGCGCGATTGGTGCGAGCGTGTCAAGGAGGACGGCGCGGTCCTGTTCAGCGAAGAGGGCCTCATCTGCAACGAGACGCCCGATGATGATGTCCAGGCTGCCTGCCGCAAGCTGGGCGCTGACCTGGCTGCATGGTAAGCCTTTTCTCTTGACAAAATGAGTTTGTCTTGATAAACTAACCGACAGAGAACCGAACGATACCGGCTTTCTGCCGGTTTTTTGTTGTATCTGGAGGAACGCATGAAACAGACCACCCCGAAAGACCTTGTGAAAAAGCGCGCGGATGAACAACTTCTGGTGAGTGAGATGATCGCGCTCTACTGCCGCAGGCAGCACCACACCCCCAAAGGCTCGCTCTGCCCGGAATGTCAGGAGCTTCGCGATTATGCGCTGGCCCGCATCGACCATTGCCCGTTCATGGAGACGAAGACCTTCTGTTCGGCCTGCAAAGTCCACTGCTACAAGCCTGCCATGCAGGAGAAGATCCGCACGGTCATGCGCTGGGCCGGGCCGCGGATGCTGCCGGTGCACCCCATCCTTTCCATCCGGCATGTGGTCGTGACCATCCGGGCCAAACGCGAGGCCGGGGCAGAAAAGTGACCGGTGTATAAATCTCACGGAATGGGGGCATCCTAGAAGCATCCCAGATTCAAAGAGGTGAGAACGAATGGAAAATACCGGTGTTGTCTGCGACGTCTGCAAGTGCCGCCACAATGTGGAGAGCTGCAAGTGTGACCTGCCGCAGATCAAGGTGACGGAGCACTGCTCCTGCACCACTCAGCAGATCGAGACCCCGCACTTCTGCCAGAATTACGAAGCCAAGTAACTTCGTAACTCCTACGCGCAGAAAACCGCCCGGTTCCGTGCCGAAAACAGCATGGAACCGGGCGGTTTGTGTTTTGGTGCGGCTCAGCGCAGGGCCACGCCGCAGGTGGCAAGGCTGCGCACCAGTGTGCCGACGCTCTCCTTCATCTGGATGCCGGCAAAGCCCAGCCGGAAGGCCGCCTGCACATTGTCCAGCCGGTCGTCGATGAAGACGCTCTCCTGTGCCTTGAGGTGGTATTTTTCCAGCAGCGCCTTGTAGATGCGGGGGTCCGGCTTGTTGATGTGGACCTCGCAGGAGGCCACGCCGCCGTCGAACAGGCCCTTCATGTCCCGGTTCATCAGCAGGTCGAGCACATCTTCCGGAATATTGCTCAGGTAATAAACGCAGTAGCCGTGGGCTTTCAGTTTCTGCACCAGCTCCTGCATCCGGCGGCGGGGGCGCAGGATGTGCATCCAGTCATCCAGAACGCCCTGCACCTCAAAGGCGCAGCCCTGTTCTCTGGCCTTGGCCAGCATCCGCTGGTTGGCCTCGAACCGGGTGATGAGCCCGGCGTCCAGTAGCTTCCACTCTTCGCTGTCAAAGGTCAGGGCGCTGACCTGCTCCTCCACATCGGCGTTGCAGAAACGGTCCACCAGATACTCCTTGGGGTCAAAATCGACCATGACGCCGCCGAAATCAAACACGATATTTTTATACATCGACACATACCTCGATCTGAATGGGTGAGTTTTCCAATTGGTCGCTGCACTCAGTATAACACAAGGGACCGGTCTGCATCAAGCGCCGCCCTGCCGCATACAGTAAAAGAGAACACACAGCGGGGAGGGGAGCCGATGACATTCCGGGAGCTTTGCGCCAAAGAGGTCGTGCAGCTGTCCAATGGGGCCTGCCTGGGCAGGGCCGATGATCTGGAACTTGACCCGCAGACCGCGCAGGTCCGGAGCCTGCTTTTGCTGGGCAGGCCGCATCTGTTCGGGCTGCTGGGGCGGGACGAGACGCTGACCATCCCCTGGGAGGAGATCGACAAGATCGGGCTGGATGCCGTTCTGGTGCGCACAGAACTGCCTTTGCCGGAGCAAAAAAGTGCTTCGTTCTGGCAAAAGCTGCGCCGCTGGTTGGATGGATGAAAGTTTTTCATCTGTTTTTCCGGAATTAGGGTTTGATTTTACAGAAAACAGGATTATAATAGGGAACCGTGGGCCATGATTTGTGCTCGCAAACTCAAAGATCATCGCCCCATTGGGGCGCTCAGGAAGTGAAAGGAACGGTTCTTGTATGAATAAACGCGCATCCCGCACTCCGGCCTGGCTCCATGCGCTGCGGCTGGCTTTCCCGCCGGTCGTCACGCTGGTGCTTGTGGTGCTCACGGAGTGGATCGCCCGCGGCAGTCTGACCGTGGACACTCTGACCCAATACATTTTTCCCCACGCTGAAGCGTATCTTCTGGCATGGGCGTTGCTTTTCCTCATCTGGCTGACGGTGGACTGGCTGACCCGGTTCGCGCCGCTGGCGACCCTGATCGCGGCCATTCTCGGCTGTGTCCCGGCGGCGGTGGATTTCTACACGCTGCAGCTGCGCGGTGAGCCGTTTCTCCCGTGGGATCTGGCGCAGGTCTCGGAAGCGGCGGGCGTTGCTTCCGCTGCCGGGATCCATATCCAGACCAGCATGGTGGTCTCCATCGTTATCATTCTGCTGCTGCTTGTGGCCAGCTTCTTCCTCTACCGCGGGAGGAAAAAGCTGAACTGGAAGCCTCGTGTGCTGGGCGTTGTGGCCAGCGCTGCGGCCGTCTGCGGCCTGCTCTTCGGCGTTTTCCTGCAGCCCGCAGTCACCAAGGCCATCGGCATTCTGCCCGACGCCTGGATGCAGGACCGCTATTATCGCTACTACGGTGTCACTACCAGTTTTCTGACCAACCTCACCAATTTGGAAATCTCGAAACCGGACGACTACTCGGAAGATGCCGTGAACGAGATTTTGGACGACACCGCCGCAGCCGGGAACTACCAGACGGCACCGCTCTACCCGGCGTCCTATGGGGCGGTCACGCCTGCCGGGGAGACCGAACAGAGCCCCACCATCATCTATGTGATGGACGAGTCCTACTGGGATGTCTCGGAGCTGGAGCAGTATGGCTTTGCATTCGACACGGATGTCTCCGCCAACCTCCATCGGCTGCAGGAGACCAGCGCTTCCGGCCGGGCCTACAGCCCCAGCTTCGGCGGCGGCACCTGCGACGTGGAGTTTGAGGCGCTGACCGGCTATTCCGTCTCCTATCTGCCCAACGGCAGCAAGCCCTATCAGCAGCATGTGACCCGGCCCATGTTCTCTCTGCCGAATTACCTCAAGACGCAGGGCTATCAGACCGCCGCCGTCCACTGCTTCTGGGCCAAATACTGGAGCCGCGACACGGCCTATCCGAATCTGGGTCTGGACACCTTCCTCAGTCTGGAAAAGATGACCCACGTCAACAAGGTGCGCAGGCACTACTGGACTTCCGGCCTTGTCACGGACGACTCCATGGCCGACCAGATCATCCAGCAGTACGAGAGCATGAAGGCCTCGTCCGATGCGCCGGTCTTCCTCCATGCCGTCACGATGCAGAACCACACCAATTATAATAAGGACAACTACCCCGACGACCAGCGCGTCAAGGTGCTGAGCGCTCCGTCTGGCATCAGCCGGAGCACACTGGGGGCGCTCGAAGACTTTGCCACCGGCATCCGGGATGCCGACGCCATGCTGGGCCGCCTGACCGACTACTTCTCTCAGGTGGACGAGCCGGTCATCCTCGTGTTCTGGGGCGACCATTACAACCCCATTGATTCCAACTACGACGTCTTCACCAAGAGCGGCTATGCCAGCGATTCCAGCGCTGACCCCCGTCTCCACCAGACGACCCTGCTCATGTGGTCGAACTATTCGCAGCAGCCTGTGGACCTTGGCACCATCGCCGCCTACGACATTTCGCCGGTCATGATGAACATCTACGGCCTGAAGCAGCCGCTCTATTTCCAGTATCTGAACCGCCAGCTGCAGGTGGCGTACCGCACGAACACCCGCGGCACCGTCATGAACCGGGACGGCACCACCACCCAGGAGCCTACTGCATTGCAGCAGCAGTGGAGCGCCAACCACTGGCTACTCCAATACGACCTGATGTTCGGCAAGGGCTATGCTCTCAGCCGGATGGGGATGGAGGGCCTGGAAGCGGCACCGACCGGCAAATAAGAGAAGATCGCAAAATCTTTTTGTAAAAAACAGCGAAAAGCTCTTGAATCCGCGTCCTTTTTGTGCTATTATAATTCAGCATTACACACGCATCACTATGCCCTTTTGTGCCCATCCGGGTGGAGGGCAGTCAGGCCCGTCCGATACGGTGCCCTGATCACGGTGTGCGGAGGCAAAACAATATCTGGAGGTATTTTTACTATGGCAGTCGTTTCTATGAAGCAGCTTCTCGAAGCAGGTGTGCACTTCGGTCACCAGACCCGTCGCTGGAACCCCAAGATGGCGAAGTATATCTTCACCGAGCGCAACGGCATTTATATCATCGATCTGCAGAAGACCGTGAAGAAGCTGGATGAGGCTTACAACTACGTGAAGGAAGTTGCAGCTGAGGGCGGCGACATCCTGTTCGTCGGCACCAAGAAGCAGGCTCAGGAGTCCATCCGTGACGAGGCTCTGCGCTGCGGCATGCACTATGTCAACGCTCGCTGGCTGGGCGGTATGCTGACCAACTTCCGCACCATCCGCAAGCGTATCGACCGCATGGATCAGCTGGCTAAGATGCAGGAGAACGGCACCTTCGAGCTGCTGCCCAAGAAGGAAGTGGCAAAGCTGGAGCTGGAGATGGAGAAGCTGGACAAGTACCTGGGCGGCGTCAAGAACATGAAGACCCTGCCGAAGGCCATGTTCATCGTCGATCCTCACAAGGAGCGCATCGCTGTTGCTGAGGCCCGCAAGCTGAACATCCCCATCGTTGCAATCGTCGATACCAACTGCAACCCCGATGAGATCGATTACGTGATCCCCGGCAACGACGACGCGATCCGCGCTGTCAAGCTGATCGCCGGTGCAATGGCCGACGCTGTTCTGGAAGGCAAGCAGGGCAACCAGGAAGCTCCCGCTGAGGAAGCAAACGCCTGATTTTTCCGTATTCCGAACAAACCCGTTTAGTAACGTGTAAGGGAGAATAAAAATGGCTATTACTGCAAAAGACGTTATGGAGCTGCGCAAGCAGACCGACTGCGGCATGATGGAGTGCAAGAAGGCTCTGACTGAGG
The DNA here is from genome assembly GCF_017377625.1 of Faecalibacterium sp. Marseille-Q3530. Classification (NCBI taxonomy): domain Bacteria; kingdom Bacillati; phylum Bacillota; class Clostridia; order Eubacteriales; family Oscillospiraceae; genus Faecalibacterium; species Faecalibacterium sp. Marseille-Q3530. Next base: position 152,419 of record NZ_JAFREH010000002.1, read on the forward strand.
CTGACGGCAACTTCGAGAAGGCAATCGAGATCCTGCGTGAGCGTGGTCTGGCTACCGCTGCAAAGAAGGCAAGCCGTACCGCTGCTGAGGGCATGGTCTACGCGGATTACTGCCCGCAGTGCAAGGTCGGCGTTGTCATCGAAGTCAATGCTGAGACCGACTTCGTTGCCAAGAACGACAAGTTTGTTGCTTTCGTCAAGGAGGCAACTCAGGTCATCATGAAGCAGAACCCTGCTGACGTTGAGGCTCTGATGGCTTGCAAGACCGAGTCCGGCGAGACCGTGGACGAGGCTCTGAAGAACCTGATCTTGGTCATCAAGGAGAACATCAAGGTTCGTCGTTTCGTCCGTTACGAGGGCGTCTGCTCTGCTTACGTCCACGGCGGCGGCACCCACGGCATCCTGGTCAACTTCGAGACCACCAACGACATCGACGCAAAGGACGAGTTCGTTGCTTACGGCAAGGACATCGCTATGCAGGTCGCTGCTGCAAACCCCAGCTATGTGGACGAGGCTTCTGTCCCTGCTGAGGTCGTGGCCAAGGAGAAGGAGATCATGCTCGCTCAGATGGCTGGCGATCCGAAGACCGCCAACAAGCCGGATGCAGTCAAGCAGAAGATGATCGAGGGCAAGATCAAGAAGTTCTTCAAGGAGAACTGCCTGGTCGATCAGGAGTTCGTCAAGGACGGCGACCTGTCTGTTGCTCAGTACACCGCTAAGGTCGCTAAGGACCTGGGCGGCGACATCAAGATCGTCAAGTTTACCCGCTTCCAGAAGGGCGAGGGCCTGGAGAAGCGCGCTGACGACTTCGCTGCTGAAGTCGCAAGCATGGTGAAGTAATTCAAGCTTCCAGGCTGAAAATGGGAGCCGCAGTGCCTGTCATAGGGTGCTGCGGCTCCTTTTTTGCGTTCCGGGGTTGTAAAACCTGACCGAAGATGTTATGATAGACCCATTCCAAACAGAAAGAAGTGCTGACCATGAAGATCGTCCCGTGTGCGTTCCAACTGCCCAACGGGGAAATGCTGACGGTGCGCAGTCTGTGCGCAGACGACGCCGAAGCGCTCAACGCATTCCGCCTTGCAACCTACCGCGAAACACACTTTATGGCCCGCTACCCGGAAGAAGGCGCGAATCTGGAAACGCTGCAAAAGGGGCTGGCAGGCTCTGAAGCCAGCGCGCTGAATTTTGAGGTCGGTGCTTTTTCCGGAGAAAAGCTGGTGGGGGAGTTTGGCGTTGCACAGGTGCGGCCGCACATCAAGTATCGCCATCGTGCCATAATGGGCATCTCTGTCCGGAAAGAGTATTGGGGCTGCGGTCTGGGCAGTTATCTGATGCATCTGGCCATTGACCAGACCCGCACCAACGGTTTCGAACAGCTGGAACTGGGGGTGTACAGCGATAACACCCGTGCTATCCATCTCTATGAGAAATTTGGCTTTGCGCGCTGCGGCATCCAGCCCCGTGCCTTCAAACTCAAGGATGGAACCTACCGCGACGAGATCATGATGGTGAAGATGCTATGAAAACAGAACGCATTACCCTGAAGGGCATCCCCGCACTCCTCATCGGCGAGCCTTCCCACAAGGTGTATCTCTACGTCCACGGAAAAATGGGCAGCAAAGAGGAAGCCCTTGCATTTGCAGAGCAGGCCTGCCCGGCAGGTTACCAGGTGCTGGCCATTGACCTGCCCGAACATGGCGAGCGAAAGAACGGCCCGGAACGGCTCCTGCCATGGGTGGTCGTTCCGGAGCTGCAATTTATGGATCAGTATGCAAGAGTGCACTGGCGGCAGGTCTCGCTGCGGGCCACGAGCATCGGCGCGTGGTTTTCCATGCTGGCGTTACAGGAGAAGGCACTGCGCCGTGCGCTCTTCGTTTCGCCCATCGTGGATATGGCAGACCTCATCGGCAGGATGATGCAGCAGGCCAACGTGACCGAAGAGCAGCTGAAGGCGGCAGGGGAAATCCCCACAACTTTCGGAGAGACGCTTTCATGGCCGTATCTCTGCTGGGTGCGGGAGCATCCGTTTCGCTGGCGCATCCCCACGCAGGTGCTCTATGGCGAAGCTGACGCGCTGACTTCCTATGCTGTGCTTGACCGCTTCAAGCGCGTGACCGGGGCACAGCTGACCCTTCTGGCCGATGGGGAGCACTGGTTCCACACCGAGACGCAGCTGGCCGTGCTGCAGGCCTGGGAAGGTGCGCATCTCTGAAGCGCAGAAAAACAGAGATCCCCGCTGACGGGTTCGATGACGTCAGCGGGGATCTCTTTCTGTTTTTACGAACGAATCGTGAAAACCGTAGTTGTTTTTAGACCTTTGCTTCGCTGTTGTGCTCGGCGTTGGAGTAAGCCTTGAAGGAGTGGAAGACGATGTTCAGGCCCAGAACAATCAGCAGGACAGCCAAAATCAGCTGCAGGCCGTTGGCGATGAACACAGCGCCCCAGGTGGTCTCACCCGCAGGGATGCCCACCGAAGCGGCAGCGCTGATGGCCTTGACCATCGCGATCAGACGCTGAACCAGCGCGGTGAAGGTGACGCACAGCATGATGACCAGCGGGGGGAAGAGCATCTTGTTGTTGCGGCCGGTGACCTTCAGGAAGACGCACAGGGTGGCCAGAACCAGAGCGCTCAGCAGCTGGTTGGCGGAACCGAACAGCGGCCAAATGTTGGCGTAGCCGATCTTGGTCAGGATGAAGCCGAACACCAGTGTGATGAAAGTAGAGAAGTAGACGTTGCAGAACAGCTTGCGCCAGCCCTCTGCATGCTCCATGTCATCGACGCTGAACAGCTCCTGGAAGCTCATGCGGCCGATACGTGCAACGGCATCCAGGCTGGTCAGAGCCAGAGCAGAAACGCACATGGTCATGAAGACGGTAGCAGCGTAGGCGGGGATGCCGAACATCTCAAAGAAACCGGCAACGCCGCGGCTGAAGATCTGGAACGGGGTGCCTGCAGCGGGGGTGCCGTCCGCAGCGGCAGCAGCGCCTGCAACGCACAGGGCCAGAACAGCCAGCAGGCTTTCGAGGATCATGGCACCATAGCCGACTTTCAGCATATCCTTTTCGTTCTCCACGGTCTTGGAAGAAGTGCCGGAAGAGACCAGGCTGTGGAAACCGGAAACGGCACCGCAGGCCACGGTAACGAACAGGATGGGGAACATGGTGCCCAGCTTCTCATTGGTGAAACCGGTGAAAACGGGCAGATTCATGGTGGGGTGTGCGACCAGCAGGCCGACCACAGCACCTGCGATCATGGCCACGAACATGAAGGTGGTCATGTGGTCACGGGGCTGCTTCAGCAGCCACATGGGCAGGACGGCTGCAAAGAAGATGTAGATGAAGGTGATGTAGCTCCATGCAGCCTTGCCCAGGATGATGGGGAAGTTTGCACCGATCACGAAAGACAGAACGATGAAGACGATGCTGATGACGCTCTCCTTCCAGCCGGAGAAGTTGAACTTCTTCTGGATCAGGCCGAAGACGACGGCGAACACCATGAACATGATGGAGACCATGCCGGCAGCACCGTTGGTCTGTGCGGCCTCGACCAGAGCACCGTCGGTGCCAAAGGCATTGAAGGTGCCGGCGACCATGTCAGCAAACGCTGCGATGACGATGCCGCAGAACAGCCAGCAGAACAGCAGGAACAGCTTGCGGCCGGTCTTGCCGATGTACTTCTCGATCAGCATACCCATGGACTTGCCGTCGTTCTTGACGGAAGCATACAGCGCGCCGAAGTCGGTCACAGCACCAAAGAAGATGCCGCCGATCAGGACCCACAGCAGAACGGGCAGCCAGCCGAATGCGGCAGCCTGGATGGCACCGGTGACAGGGCCGGCACCTGCGATGGAGCTGAACTGATGGGCAAAAACGGTCCAGCCGTTGGTGGGGACGTAGTCGCGGCCGTCCTCGTGGACGACTGCGGGGGTCTTGGCCTTGGGGTCGATGCCCCACTTGTTTGCCAGCCAGCGTCCGTAGAAGGTGTAAGCTCCTAACAGACACACGGCTGCGATCAAAACGATGACCAGCGTGTTCATTTCTTTTACCTCTTTCCTTTCTTTCCAAACGGCAAAGCGGCCAGGGTCCATCTGGCGGCTGCACTCAAAAACCACAAGCGCCGGGCGGCAGGGGATGAAAAAAGCCCCCATCTTCGTTCTGGATGCAGACCGCATCCACCCGAAGACGAAGGCCTGACAACCGGTCTCCCGGCTGCAATTCTCCGCGGTACCACTTCGCTTGCTGCTTTTGAGGGCAGCCACTTTCTGCCCGCTCCGGGAGAACCTCACCGGAGCGGGACGCCCTGTAACGGGGGCGGATCGGCCAGGTGCTACTGTTCGGTTCGCACCGGCTGCTCGCAGGGGATAACCTCTCTCTCTTTGCTGCCGTCTTACACCAAAACCAACAGCTCTCTGGGAGCAGGTGTGGGAAAAGGTCGTGTCCTGTTCACTGCATTTGCCGAATGATTGTGTATACTTTAGTCCCGATTTCATAATTTGTCAATATATTTTGGGCAAGTTAGGAGGATGTGCCAATTCGGGAAAAATGCTGGTAAAAATTTTTAGGTGATTTTTGTTCATGTGTGAAGAGAAGAAAACTATGCACATTGAGATGTGAAAATCACTCATGTTGTAAAAAGACTTGACTTTCGCGCTTTCGTGTGCTAAAGTGATAATACAAAATCATAAAATCTTCCAAATACCCGGCGCTTGCCGCAAAGGAGGCCGCTATGGCTGAGAAAAACCCCAGAAAGAACCCGACCACGGACGCACTGTTCGATGCGATCCTGAGCCTTGAAACACGGGAAGAGTGCTACAATTTCTTTGAGGATCTGTGCACCGTAAAGGAGATCTCCGATATGGCGCAGCGCCTGGAAGCGGCCAAGCTGCTTTTGGGTGGCAGCACCTATGACCAGATCGTCAAAGCTGTGGAGATCAGCACGGCCACCATCAGCCGGATCAACCGCTGCATCCAGTACGGCTCCGGCGGCTACCGCGACGTCATCGAAAAAGTCTCTGCGAAGGAAGCGGCCGATTCCGCCGAGTGACACAGGCAGCGGCCCGGACATACAATGGGGCATACCTTATATAAGAAAGGATGACCCGATTTATGATCACGGAAACCAACTGCACGCCTACGCTGGAATGCCCCGCACTGCCCCGTGTCACCCTCGACCAGGCCGTCATCGACCTGCTGGAGAGCATTGCGCTGCAGGAGTCTGCCCTCAGCCACATCCTCTGCGCGGAGAGCCAGAAGATGAAGACCGCGATGGCCATGAAGGAAGTCGACCTGTGCAAGCTGCTGGAGATCAACGACTCGGCCACCAACATGGTCCATGCCGTGGCCAATCTGGAGCTGGCGCTCAAGGATAAGCTGGAATTTATCTCCAACAACCTCTATTACCCCTCGACGGAAAACACCACCACCGCGCAATAACCGGCGGTTGCCCCTGCCTGCCCGCACTTTGCCGGGCAGGCTTTTTGTGTTTGTGGCTATTCTATGAACAATCTAGCCAAAAGATGAAAAAACGTTTTGTGCGGAATTGCTGAATACAGAAAACTGTGCTATACTATACACTGTATATGTGTGAAAGAGAGGAAATGAACCTTGCAGCACTATGACGTGATCTTATTCGACGTGGACGGAACGCTCATTGATTCCGCACCCGGCATCCTGAATACACTGGAAGAGGTCTTCCGCAAGATGAACGTAGATATCACCGGTGTGGACCTGCGCCGCTATCTTGGCCCGCCGCTGCGCAAGACGTTCGCAGAGCACTTTACCGACTCGGCCAGGGTCGAGGAAGCCGCCGGGCTCTACCGTGCCAGCTATGCCGTCAAGGGCAGCCACGAGTGCCGCGTGTTCCCCGGTGCGGCTGAGATGCTCCACCGCCTGAAGGAAGCGGGCTTTGTGCTCTGCACGGCGACCTCCAAGCCCACCCAGGTGGTGACGCCCATTCTCAAAGAGCAGGGCCTTGCCCCATACTTCGATTTCATCGGCGGGGCCTCCATGGATGAGAGCCGCGACACCAAGACCGAGGTCGTCCGCTACGTGCTGGAGCAGCCCTGCGTCAAGGGCAAACGGGTCCTGATGGTCGGGGACCGCAACGACGATATGCGCGGTGCGGCAGACTGCGGTCTGGATGCTGCCGGTGCGCTGTACGGCTATGGCAGCCGGGATGAGCTGGAACCGTTCCACCCGGTCTTTCTGGCCGAGAGCTGTGCCGCCCTTGCGGACGCCCTTGTGAACGCCTGACCGGACCGCTGATTGAGAATAAAAATGGTGAATCATTATGAATCGTAGGACACAATCGGACAAGCAATCTATGACTCCTTTGCAGCGGCAGGCTGTTCTGGTCTGCGTTGTGTGTGCGCTGGCGGCGCTGCTGACCATCGGCATCACCCTGACCCTGCTCAGGCGGGGCAAAGTGGACGCCCCGAATGTACCCGATGCAGACTCCGTCTCCTCGGAAACACCCGCGGGTGGCGAAGATCTGGCAGAGCACTATCAGATCGACAATTCATCGGCTTCTCTGCTGGCAGAAACGGCCGATGCGGGGCAGTCCTACCAGGACGAGATCCTCTTCATCGGCGACTCCAACACGGTGCGCCTGTACAACAACGGCCTGATCTCCCTGCAGCAGTTCTGCGCCAAGGAGGGCATCGGCACACAGGTGGCCCTGAATGAGGGCATCGTCACCTTTAAGAAGGACAGCAATGCCTATCCCATTGCCCAGGCTGTCGCCATGATGAAGCCCCGCCGCGTGGTCATCACCCTCGGCACCAACGACAACGGCATGGAAGTGGCCGACTTTATCGCGAATTATACCGCTCTGGTCCAGGCCATCCAGGCCAGCTATCCCTATACCGATATCATCGTCAACACCATCCCGCCCATCCCGGCGGATCACTCGACCTACCCTCACATGGATCAGGCCAGGATCGACGATATGAACATGGCACTGCTCAACCTGTGCGAGCAGCTGGGCCTCAAGTTTCTGAACACCGCCGAGATCCTCAAGGGGGAGGATGGCTACGGCAAGCCGGACTACTACACAAACGGCGACATCCACCTGAAAAGTGCGGGCCTCAAGGCAGCGCTGAGCTATCTGCGCACCCACGCCTACACCACCGATGACCGCCGCCCGGATACCGCCAACATCCCGACCCGCACACTGGAGTATATTTCCAACCCCAGTTCTGCGGTCCAGGCTCCCAGCTCGGAGTCTGCCAGCGAGAGCGCCAGCAGTTCCACCGCTGAGCCTGTTCACTATGAAGCGCACTATCGGGTCGAAAAGAAGGGCGGCGGTACGCTGACCTCCGGCGGTGAGTCCGACAAGACCTCCCTGAGCTACACCGTGACCGATGCGTCTCAAACCATCAGCGTGACGGCAGTTCCTGCCGAGGGCTATGTCTTCGTCAAGTGGAGCGACGGTGTCACCACCCGCACCCGCACCGATGACAAGTTCCAGCAGAACATTGACGTCACGGCCGTGTTTGCCGCAGTGTCCGTCGAGATCTCCAACGAGGGCAAGGGCCTGTTCGGCAGCTCCTATATCTTCAAGGCAAAGCTCGGCGGCAAGTATGCCAACAGCGACAATCTCCGCTGGTACGCCAACGGGGAAGAGGTCAAGGCCGCTGCAGGCCAGACGACCGTGACCGTTCCGGTCTCCTCCGTGACCGTCGGCAGCTATAAGATCTACGCCGTCGTCACCTACAACGACTGCACCGTGAAGAGCAACACGCTGACCTTGACTGTCAACAGCGAATCGTCCAGTTCGAGCACGTCGAGCAGCAGCTCGTCTTCGTCCGGAGCTTCCTCCGGCAGTACATCCGGTTCCTCCGCTTCGTCCAAAGAAGAAGCCGCTTCTTCCGGCAGTTCCAGCTCGTCCCACAGCACCTCCGGCAGCAGCTCGGAGCACTCCTCCAGCTCTGCTTCCAGTGCATCGGCGTCCACGAGCGAGTCGAAAGCCGAGTCCAAGGCAGAGTCGGCCAGCGCTTCTCAGAGTGAGTCGAAGAGCGAATCAAAGAGTGAATCCAAAGAGGAAAGCGCTTCTTCCCACAGCGAGTCGAAGGCAGAATCAAAAACCGAATCGAAGACCGAAGCTTCGGAAAGCAAGGCAGAGAACGATCTGCACGCTTCCAGCGAGACGAGCGCAGAGAACACCGAGGCCGCAGCAAGCCGCTGACACTTTTCCACTCCGCTGCATAGGCTGTTCCGAAGGGAGCGTGAGTGGATGTTCTTCGAGAAGATCCGTGTTCCGGGGCTTCCCGGTGAGGAAGATGTGACCGACGGCAGTGTGGACTGGTACGAGATGGACTGGGAGAATGTGGACAATGGCGTTTTGGAATCCGAGATGCCCAAATGCCCGGAAACACCCTGTTCCGCCGCTTCCCGCTGCGAGGACAACACCCCGGAACAAACCGACGATGAAACGTATGAAGTAGTCGAGGAATAAGGCGAAGCCAGCTCTGCCGGGGCGGGGCTGGCTTCTCGCTGTTCTTACGATCCGGCAAATCCGGCGATCCGGAATAGACCGGCTCCGGCTGGGGAGGACAAGCTCCCCGGAACATGCAACAAGAGAGGGGAAACTGAACCATGGCAAAATACTATTGCATCCTGTTCGATGCAGACAATACGCTGCTGGATTTTGATGCAGCCGAAAGTAAGGCGCTGGCCGATACGCTCCGCAACTACGGCATCGAGCCGGACGCCGAGACGTTGCAGACTTACCGCACCATCAATGGGGAGCTGTGGCGTCAGCTGGAAAAAGGCCAGATCCGCCGCGACAAGCTGATGGCGGAGCGCTTCACCCGCTTCCTGAAGGCCGTGAATGCCGCAGGCAGCGGTGCCGAGATGAATCAATATTATCTCGACCAGCTCTCCACCCACCCGGACCTCGCCGCGCCCAATGTGCTGGACGTGATGAAGGAGCTGGCCGAGGTGGCAACGCTGGCCGTTGTGACAAACGGCTTCGACCGGGTGCAGTCCCGCCGTGTGGCCGAGTCCGGCCTGAAGGAGTTCGTCGAGGAGGTCTTCGTCTCCGAGAAACTCGACAGCGAAAAGCCGAACCGCAAGATCTTTGACACGGCGCTCCGTTCGCTGGGGGTGGAGAACCGCGAGCGTGTCCTGATGGTGGGCGACAGCCTCACCAGCGACATCCAGGGCGGCATCAACGCCGGGCTGGATACCTGCTGGTACAACCCGAACCACGCCGAAAATCCGGGCAAGGTCTGCCCGACCTACGAGATCTCGAATCTCGAAGAGCTGTATCAGCTGGTCATGGAGCCGGAAGAGCTGGCCAATGTCGGGCTGAAGAACCGCCGCCATCAGCTCTAAGCTCCTGTGCTGTGCGGCAAGTGGGAACAAAAAGATTGGATGAACAACAATGCTGATACATTTGGAAAAACTGGGCAAGACCTTCGGCGAGAAGATCGTCCTGCATGATGTCACGGCCAGCGTCGAGCGGGAGGACCGCATCGGCATCGTGGGCCAGAACGGTGCAGGCAAGACCACCCTTCTGAAGATCCTGACCGGGGAATATACCGACTATGAGGGCGAGTTCAGTGTGACCCATGGCGTCACCCTTGGGTATCTGGAACAGAACGCGAAGCTGGACCCCACGCTGGACATCTACGGCGAGATGCGCTCCTGCTTCGCCCATGTGCTGGATGCCATGGCACAGATGCAGATCCTGGAGCGCCGGATGGCGGCTTCGCCGGAGAATGCCTCTCTGCTGGAGCAGCACGATGCACTGCAGAACATCATCGACGCAGCCGATGGATACAATATGGACGTCAACATCAAAAAGGTGTTGTCCGGCATGGGCTTTGCACAGGATACCTGGACCAAGAACATCGCAGTCCTGTCCGGCGGCGAGCTGACCCGTCTGCGTCTGGCAAAGCTGCTGCTGCAAAAGCCGGACGTCCTCATTCTGGACGAGCCCACCAACCACCTCGATTTTGCGACGATGGAATGGCTGGAAACCTACCTCAAGGGCTATTCCGGCGCGGTCCTCGTCGTCAGCCATGACCGCTACTTCCTCGATAACGTCTGTACGAAGATCTGGGAAGTTTCGTTCCAGACCATGACGACCTACAAGGGCAATTTCTCGGCCTATCTGCCCCAGAAGGAAGCCGCCGATGCCCTGCGCCAGAAGCAGCACGACGCCGATGTGGCACTGGCCGAAAAATTGCAGGACTACGTGGACCGCAATCTGGTCCGCGCTTCCACGACCAAAATGGCCCAGAGCCGCCGCAGGCAGCTGGAAAAGCTGGAGATCACCGAGGCCCCAAAAGATGAGACGAACCAGCTTAAATTCCGCTTCGAATACGACGTAGAACCGTGGAATGAGCTGGTGCTGATGAAGAATCTGACCATCCGCATCGGGGAGCGCACCCTGCTGGAGCCGTTCACCTACACAGTCTGCCGCGGGCAGCGGCTCGTCATCGCAGGCCCCAACGGTGCCGGCAAATCGACCCTGATGCAGGTGCTGGACGGCAAGCGCCGCCCCTCCGGCGGCATGGTCCGGCTGGGCACCGGTGCCCGGCCCAGCATCTTTGCCCAGCAGCAGAACCGCCTGGGGCAGGGCAGGGTCATCGACGTCATCTGGAACAAATACCCCCGGATGACGGAGCTGGAAGTCCGCAGCCATCTGGCCAAGCTGGGCTTCCGGGGCGAGACGGTCTTCAAACCCTGCGAGGCGCTGTCCGGCGGCGAGCTGGCCCGCCTGCGCTTTGCCGAGATCGTGCTGGAACGCCCGAACCTGCTCTTCCTGGACGAGCCGACGAACCATCTGGATATCTACACCCGCGAGAACCTGACCGAGGCGCTGATGGCCTACACCGGGACCCTGCTCATGGTCACCCACGACCGGCACCTGATGAACAGCCTCGGATGCCCCATCCTCTATCTGGAGGACGGCAAGGCGACGCTCTACCCCAGCTACGATGCCCTGATGGGCCGTAGTGCGCCCGCCGCCGCGCAGCCGGCCAAAGCCGCCGAGCCTGCCAGGGCCGGTTACGGCAAGGAGCAGCGCCGCCGCCGCGCCGAGCTGCGGGCTAAGATCAAGGCCTGCGAGGACGAGATGGAAGCCTGCGGTGCCCGCGAAGTCGAGCTTGACAACGAGATCAACTCGCCGGAAGTCTACAACGACCCGCAGCTGCTGCGGGAAAAAAGCGATGAGCTTGCCGATCTGCGCTTCCATCAGGAAGAACTGTTCGCCGCCTGGGAAAAGGCCATGGAGGAACAGGAGCAGTACGAGCAGAGCAGCACCGAAGAATGACCATCCGAAGGAGGCCCTTTCATGCCGAACCACCGCCGCAACGATTCCAAGACCCACAGCATCGCCCTTTCGGGGCTGCTGTTTGCGCTGGCCATGGCGCTCTCATTCGTTGAGGGCACACTGGTGCTTCCCGGCCTTTTGCCGGGCATGAAGCTGGGGCTGGCGAATATTGTGGTGATGTACGCATTGTTCTTTATGGGGCCGAAGCAGGCGCTCGTGCTGGATCTCCTGAAAGCGCTGTTCGTCTTTCTGGTCTCCGGCTGGACGGCGGGATTCCTCTCGCTGTGCGGCGGTCTGCTCTCGCTGCTGGTGATGTGGCTGCTGTATTATCACGCACCGGTGCGCCCCACCTGGTACATCCTCTCGGTATGCGGTGCGCTGTTCCACAACATCGGTCAGCTTCTGGGTGCCAGTGTGATCTTATCCTCGGCGGTCTCCCTCTATTATACGCCGGTGATGCTGGTGCTCGGCCTCGTGATGGGCGCACTGACGTCCATCACACTCCGGGCGCTGCTGCCGGCTCTGGGCCGCTTGGGCTACAATATAAAAGAAAAATAAGAGGTTTTGCATATGTCTGAAAAAGTCACGGTCCGGGTGGAGCGGAACATCCTCCATCTGCCCGCCATCGCTCTGCGGGGGCTTGTCGTCTTTCCCAACAACCTGCTTCATTTTGAGGTAGGCCGCGAAAAGAGCATTGCCGCTGTGGAGTGGGCGGTCAGCAATCACTCCAACGTTTTCCTGATCGCACAAAAGGATATGAAGGCCGACGACCCCGGTGCCGACGGCCTGTACAATTACGGCGTCGTGGCCGAGATCAAGCAGGTCATGCGGGTGTCGGACGACCTCGTCCGCATCTTGGTGGAGGGCAAATACCGCGCCCGGCTCACCGAGATGGACACCGACGGCAGCTTCCTGCTGGCTTCGGTCCGGCCCACGCCGGTGCGCCCCGTCAACCCTGATGAAGAGGCCGAGGCCGACGCGCTGCTCCGCAACGTGAAGAAGAGCTTTGATGAGCTGTTGAGCCTGAACCCCCGCATCGGCAAGGATGTGGTGTTCGCGGTCAACTCCAACAACGACCCGGCGTTTCTCTGCGAGTATATCCCGGCCAACCTCCTGTTCCGCTTTGAGGATAAGCAGGCTGTGCTGGAAGAGGGAACGCTTCTGGGCCGTCTGCGCCTGCTCGTGGAGCGGATGCACCGCGAGCGCCGGATGCTGGAGATCGACAAGGAGATCGCGCAGAAGGTCGATGAAGCCATGGACAAGAACCAGCGCGACTACTACCTGCACGAGCAGATGCACATGATCAGCGAGGAACTGGGCGAGGACGATGACACCACCGCCGAGGCCGAGGAATACCGCCGCAAGATCACGGCCCTGCACCTCGACGCCGAGCGGGAGAAGAAGCTCCTCAAGGAAGTGGACCGTCTGGCCAAAATGCAGAGCAGCAACCAGGAGGGGACGGTCATCCGCACCTATCTGGATACCTGCCTGGAACTGCCATGGAACACCTTCACCGAGGACGATCTCGACATCGCCAAGGCACAGCACATCCTGGACCGCGACCACTACGGCCTGAAAAAGGTCAAAGACCGCATCCTCGAAGTGCTGGCGGTCCGCAAGCTGGCCCCGGACGTCAAGGGCCAGATCATCTGCCTGGTCGGCCCTCCGGGTGTCGGCAAGACCAGCATCGCGCGTTCCATCGCCGAGAGCCTGGGCCGCAAGTATGTCCGCCTGAGCCTGGGCGGTGTGCGGGATGAGGCCGAGATCCGCGGCCACCGCCGCACCTATATCGGAGCCATGCCCGGCAAGATCATCAGCGCGATGATCACCGCAAAAAGCTCCAACCCCCTGATGCTCCTCGACGAGATCGACAAGCTGGCGGGCGATTTCCGGGGCGACCCGGCGGCCGCTCTGCTCGAAGCTCTGGACCCGGAGCAGAACGCCACCTTCAACGATCACTTCATCGATATGCCGTTCGATCTGAGCCATGTGCTCTTTATCACCACAGCCAACGACCTGAGCGCCATCCCCGGCCCGCTGCGCGACCGGATGGACGTCATCGAGCTGCCCAGCTATACCCGCGTGGAAAAGTACAACATCGCCCGCAAGCATCTGGTGCCCAAGCAGCTCAAGGCCTGCGGGCTGGCCGGCAAAGTCACCTTCTCCCAGAGCGCCCTGTACGGCATCATCGACGGCTATGTCCGCGAGGCCGGCGTCCGCAATCTGGAGCGCACCATCACCAGTGTGCTGCGCAAATGCGCCCGCAAGATCGCATCCGGTGAGGTGGAGAGCTTCTCCGTGACCGGCTCCAATCTGGAAGAGCTGCTGGGCCCCAAAATGGTCAAGCCCGATTTCCTCAACCGCACCAACGCCATCGGCATCGCCAACGGTCTGGCCTGGACCAGCATCGGCGGCGAGACCCTGCCCATCGAGGTGCAGGTCATGGACAACGGCAGCGGCAAGATCACAGTCACCGGTTCGCTCGGTGACGTGATGAAGGAGAGCGCGCAGCTGGCTGTGACCTACGTCCGCGTCCACGCCAATGAATACGGCATCGACCCGGAGCGGCTGAAGAAGTGTGACCTGCACATCCACGCCCCCGAAGGGGCCGTGCCCAAGGACGGCCCCTCTGCCGGTGTCACCCTGACCACGGCGCTGGTGTCCTGCCTGTCCGGCATTCCGGTGCGCGGCGATGTCGCCATGACCGGCGAGATCACCCTGCACGGCAATGTGCTGCCCATCGGCGGCCTGCGCGAGAAGAGCATGGCCGCATACCGCGAGGGGATGAAGACCGTCCTCATCCCGAAGGACAATGTCTCCGACCTGTACGAGGTGGACGACGAGGTCAAGAAGAACATCCAGTTCCTGCCCATGTCCAACCTGGCGCAGGTGCTCAACGCCGCGTTGCTCAAACCCAAGACTGTTTCCGCCCGCCACTCGCACCCCGGCAAAAAAGCCAAGAAGCCTGCGGACGCTGCGGCCATCCCGCAGACGACCGAGCAGCCCAAGCCGGGTGCCGTCTGCTGAAAAAGGAGTGCAGCTATGAACTACAACAATGCGGATTTTATCGCCAGCTATGGCATTTCCAGCCAGCTGCCGGACAGTGACCGCCCGGAGCTGAGCTTCTCCGGCCGCTCCAACGTGGGCAAGTCCAGCCTCATCAACAAGCTGTGCAACCGCAAAAACTTGGCCCGTGTGTCCAGCACACCGGGCAAAACGGCCACCATCAATTTCTATTCGGTGGACGACTGCTATTTTGTGGATCTGCCCGGCTATGGCTACGCCAAGGTCAGCAACGCCGACCGCGAGCGCTGGGACGACCTCATCAACAGCTACTTCGAGGCGCCCCGCCACCACACCCTGCTGGTGCAGCTCATCGACTGCCGCCACGCCCCCAGTGCAGACGATCTGCAGATGCTGAAGTATCTGCACTACCATGAGATCCCGTTCATCGTGGCGCTGACCAAGGCGGACAAGCTCAAAAAGAGCCAGCTGGCCAAGACGCAGGCGGAGTTCGAAACGCTCTGCCTGCCATACGGCTGCCGGAAGGTCGTGCTGACCAGCGGCGAAAATGGCTACGGCATCCCGGAGCTGCAGGCCGTTCTGAACGAGGCCGTCGCCGAAGAGGATGCGGAGTAACGCCATGGCTTACAATGAATTTGCCTACTTCTACGATGAATTCAACGGGGAAGCCGACTACGATGCCCTCTATGCCCACATCCACAAGGAGCTGACCGCCCACGGCATTGCAGACGGCATCCTGGCAGACCTGGGCTGCGGCACGGGCGAGCTGACCCTGATGCTGACCCAGGCGGGCTATGATATGATCGGCATTGACCAGTCGGAGGAGATGCTCTGCGTCGTGCGGGACAAAGCCGAACAGCTGGGCCTTTCGGGCAGGCTGCTGCTGTTGCAGCAGGACCTGCTCAAGCTCGACCTCTACGGCACCATCCGGGGTGCTGTGTCCACCTTCGATACCTTCAACCATATCCCGGACCTCGACACAGCCATTGCCAACGCCGGGTTTTTTATGGAAGAGGGCGGCGTCTTCCTGTTTGATATGAACACCCCGTACAAGCACCAGCAGGTGCTGGGGGAGAACGCCTTCACCTTTGAGGAAGAGGACGCAAGCTGTGTCTGGCGCAACCATTACAGCGCCGAGGACCGCCGGGTGGAGATCACCGTGGACATCGACTACCGGGAGACCGGGGAGCATTTCCATGAGCAGTTCTACGAATACACCTACGACCTCGCTGCCATCCGTGCGGCGCTGGAACGGCACGGCTTTGTGCTGGAAAGCGTCTGCGACGGCGAGACGTTCGGCCCGCTGACCGAGGAAAGCGAGCGCTATTTCTTCTGCGCTGTCAAGCAGTATACCCAATTGGAGGAACAATAATATGTCGAATCTGATCCGCGGCCTGTCGGAAAACGGCGGTGTCGTCTTCTGCGGTGTGGACTCTACCGCGATCGTCCGCAAGGCCGAGCAGCTCCACAAAACCAGTGCGACCTGCAGCGCCGCCCTTGGCCGTCTGCTGACGGGAGCCGCCCTGATGGGCTCCATGCTCAAGGATGACCGGGACACCATCACCCTGCGCGTTTCGGGCAGCGGCCCGGCGGGTGTCCTCATCGCCTGCACCGACGGCACCGGCAACGTGAAGGGCTGCATCGACAACCCGCTGGTGGAGCTTCCGCTCAAAGAAAACGGCCATCTGGATGTCGGCGGTGCCGTCGGCAGGGACGGTGTGCTGACCGTCATCCGGGATAACCGCCTGCAAAAAGAACCGACCGTCGGCCAGGTGCCCCTTGTCTCCGGTGAAATCGCTGAAGACCTGACCAGCTACTATGCCTACAGCGAGCAGGTGCCCACCGTCTGTGCACTGGGCGTTCTGGTCGATAAAGACCTGACCATCGCCTGCGCAGGTGGCTATCTCATCCAGCTGCTGCCCGGTGCCACCGATGCCGAGATCACCCAGCTGGAACAGAACATTGCCGCCATGCCCTCCGTCACTGAAATGCTCCGCGCGGGCAAGACGCCGGAGGATATGATGCAGCTGGCTCTGAAGGGCTTTGAGCCCAACGTCCTCGACGAGCGGGATGTCGCATACCAGTGCGATTGCAGCCACGAGCGCACCGAAGAGATGCTGCTCAGCCTCGGCAAAAAGGAGCTGGAAAAACTCCGTGACGAGGACCCCAACTGCGAGGTCGTCTGTCACTTCTGCCACACCAAGTATCAGTTCGACCTGAACGAGCTGGTCCAAAAGGCTGTAGATAAGCACAAAACGCCCGTGCCGACTGAGGAAAATGAAAGTGTCTGATTACTATGCTCCTTGTAAAGAACTTGACGAATGTAATGCGTTGATTGAACAGTATTGGAACACAAAGCGATATGAATTGTGTTTTGCAGGACATTTGAAACTTGCAGAAAAGGGATATCCTCTGGCGGAATGTCAAGTGGGATATTTCTATCTGGAAGGTTATGGGGTTCAAAAAAATCTCACACAGGCATTTTATTGGACGGAACGTGCCGCGCAGCATGGTGACCGCGATGCACAATTCAATCTGGGGTGGTTCTATGAAAATGGAATCATTGTTCCAAAAGATTTGGAAATTGCAAATGTGTGGTATCATAAAGCGGCAGCGCAACAACAGACGGATGCGTTGGAAAAATTAAAATAGTATGAAACGGCGGCAGAGAGTTTCTTGCTCTCTGCCGCTGTTTACTCTGCGCAGATATTGGCAACGATGGTATAAACGACCCGGTAATAGAGAATGTTGTTTTCGATGGAGATGTCCTCTTTCTGTGCCACAAACGCGGCGTCCGGATAGACGTTGAAAAGTGCCTGCAAACTGTGCAGTTTCGCAAGTGCGAGCGCCTGCTCTTCGGTGTATGGAATTTCCTGCTCTGTTTGTTCGGAATACGTCGTCTCTTCCACCGAAAAGGGAAGGCCAAACCCAAGAATATCCGGTTGGATATGCCGTGTCGTCACAAGTGCAGTTTCTTCTGAAAAAGGCTTCCATGATGGAAGTGAAATGCGCTGCCCATTTGTTGAGATCACCCGTTTTGAAAAGCGCTTTCCTGTCAGCCGCTTTGCAGTAATTTTCAGCGGTTCTTCCTGTGTGCTTTCCCAGTCGAATTGCGCAAAGACCGCACCGGAAGCAGGCTCATAGATCAACGTTCCGTCCCGCTCGGTGCGGGAGGTACCAATGAGCAATTGCCCGACCTCCACAGCCTGTCCTGGTGCAGCAAGCATCGTCCCGCTGATAAGATTGGTGCGGATCACCGTTCCGGCCGCTTTGGCAAAGACGCCGTCGGCCTTCCCGACGGCGATGTCGGGCACCGGTTTTGCGGCGGCTGCTTCTACCACGAGCCGCCCGTCCAGAAAGTTCAGGCTTGCCCAGGAAAACTCGCTGCTCTGCAAAAGAGCGTATTCGCCTGCGGTCAGTTTTTCCTGCGTGACAGCGCTTCCGGGCATCAGCTGCACCTGCTCCCGCAGGATTGCCTCGGCCCGCGCTCGCTGCCCGGTGGTCAGGCTGCCTGCATCCACGGCCCAGACAAGATCCTGTGACCAGACCAGCAGGGGAACGAACAGTAAAACACCCACCCACAGCCCGCGCCGCCGCAGAAAGGGCCGCAGCCGGAAGTACAACCCGGTGCGGGTCTGAATGCGCAGCCGTACCCGCCGCTTTCGGGCCAGTGCCGCAAGGTTTCGGTACTGCCAGGCCGCGCACCGGCCCGAAAAGCCGCCGGGTGCAGGGGAGACCGCTGAGAGATGCAGGCCCGCCCGCGCCGCTTCGGAGAG
This sequence comes from Faecalibacterium sp. Marseille-Q3530, assembly GCF_017377625.1. NCBI lineage: Bacteria > Bacillati > Bacillota > Clostridia > Eubacteriales > Oscillospiraceae > Faecalibacterium > Faecalibacterium sp. Marseille-Q3530. The sequence continues at coordinate 170,499 of NZ_JAFREH010000002.1, forward strand.
CAGGCTTTCGGCATCGCCGTTTTGCGCTGTGAACCACACCCCCGCCCAGAGCAGCCGTACATCCATCGTCTCTTCCTCCTAATGCCCGCCGTCGCCGTCAAATTCGGTGCGCAGAACGCGCCCCCGCAAAGTGATGCGGTGCGCGGCCAGCGTTTCGATGTGCAGTTCGTCTCCATAGACCGTGAACCGCCCCCGCCGGAATTCCAGACAGAGCTTTTCTTCGTCGTAGGTCAGGATGCGCCGGAACTGCTCGATCTCCATCCGGTCGCCGCTGCGGTAGACCGACGGCTGACCGTAAAACCCGCGCGGCGGCTGGCGGAACATCCGCCAGAGCCATTCGCGCAGGGAAAGCTGCCCGCTCCGCTGTTTTTTCACGCCCGCTCCCTCCCCATACCTGCTGTGCAAGGCGACGCCCCCTGTTCCATATATATGGAAGCGGAGGGGTTGCGTATGTATCAGATCGGTCTGTTTTTGCTGGCGGTTCTGGCGGGCGCACTGCCGTTTGCGGTGCCGCAGGCCTGCGGGCAGGCGCTTCGGGAGGGTCTGGCCCTCTGCGCCGGGCCGCTGCTGCTGTCGCTTTTTCCGTTTCTGGCGGTGTCGTCGCTGCTGGTCCAGTGCCCGGCGGGCGACCTGTTGGCCATCCCGCTCCGGCCCGCGGCGTGGTGCATCGGGGTGCAGGCTCCCTGTGCGGCGCGGGTCCTGCTCATCGGTCTGTTCGGCGGCTTTGCCCCGGCAGCAAACGCGGCGGCACAGGCCGTCCGCACCGGGCAGCTCACCCCGCGCCAGGCGGATGCGCTCCTGCCCGCCTGCGTCTGTTCCGGGCCGTCGTTCGTGGTCCTGACGGTTGGGCAGACGCTGCTCCACAGCACGGAGCTTGGCATCCTGCTGTTTCTGGCGCAGCTGAGCGCCGGGTATCTTACGGCTGCGCTGCTGAACCGGCTTTCGGGGGCAGAGCAGCCGGCCACGTACACCGCTCCGCCGCCCGAAGTCCAGCCGCCGCAGCTGACCGACCTTCTCACGCATGCGACCATGGCGTATCTGAAGCTCTGCGGCTTCGTGCTCTTCTTCCGGATGCTGGCGGCGGGGGTGGGCGCTGTGTTCCCGCCTGCCGTGGGCACCGTGTGCGCCATGCTGTTGGAAGTCTGCTCCGGCTGCGACCTTGCCGCCCGCACCGGGCCATGGGGCAGTCTGCTCTGCTGCGCTGCCCTCAGTGTGCAGGGGCTTTCGGTCCTGCTGCAGGTCCGTGCGCTCTGCCCGCCCGAAATGACCCTGCGGCCCCTGCTTGCGGGGCGGCTGCTCCACCTGCCGCTTTCGGTGGGGCTGTTCTGGCTGCTTTTGCCGCAGGGGGAGCAGAGCGTCTTCAGCACCCTGCCGCCGCAGGTGGTCCCGATGCGCCGTCTGCCACCGGACTGCCTGCTGCTGGTGTTCTTTGTGTGCTGCCTTGCCGTCTGCCAGCTGACCCGCCTTTTGCAAAAGCCAGACCTGGAACCAAAAGAAACAGTTGTGAATCGGGCCGAAAGATGATATAATAAGCATAAGCATTCAATGGCAGGGAACGCTCCCTGCAAAGATGGAAATAAAAAGAATGAGCAAACGCTCATTTCAGATGGAGGACCATAGAATGGATTTACAGAATATGGATCTTAACGGCGGGACCCTGCAGATTTCCACCGAGGTCATTGGCAAGATCGCGCGCTGCGCTGCACTGGAAGTGGACGGTGTGTCCGAGGTTTCCTGCGGCAAGCAGAACAAAAAAGTGAAGGACTTGCTGGAAGCCGCCAGCATCCAGCCGGCCGTTACCGTGGAAATGCGGGACGGCACCGCAGAGCTGACCCTGAATCTGGTGGTCGCTTTTGGTGCGCGCATCCCGGCCGTGGCCGAAAAAGTACAGGAAAACGTGAAGACTGCTGTTCAGAACATGACCAATGTGACCGTGAGCCGCGTCAATCTGGTCATTGCGGGTGTTGCCGCCGAAGAACAGGAATAAGGTGAGAGGAATACTATGGAAAATATTTTGCCCCGTCGTGAAGCCCGCGAGAATGCGTTTCTGCTGGCTTTTTCGCAGACGTTTGGTGACGTGCCCCTGCGGGAGGCTCTGCTCAACAACACCGAGGATGAAGAGCATCCCGTGGATGTGTTCGGCAAGCGGTTGCTGAACGCTTACTATGACCATTCCGCTGAGGTGGACGACCTCATCAGCAGCCATCTGCGCAACTGGACCATGTCCCGTCTGCCCCGCGTGAGCCTGACGGTGCTGCGCCTGGCTCTGGCAGAGATGCTGTACGGCGACGAGAAAAAGGTTGGCGTCGTCATCAACGAGGCGGTCGAACTGACCAAGAAATACGGAGCAGATGAGGATTACCAGTTCGTCAACGGTCTGCTGGGCACCGTCGCGCGGGAGCAGGGTCTGGACACTGCCGAAGATGCAGCGTCCGAAGAGCCGTGAGCCGCTATACACTGGGCATCGACACAAGCAATTATGCAACCTCTCTGGCAGTTTTTGACACAGCCGGAGAGGTTGTTTGTGCAAAGAAACGGTTTCTCCCGGTCAAGGAGGGCCAGCTGGGCCTCCGCCAGAGCGATGCGCTGTTCCACCACACCACCGCTCTGCCCGAAATGCTGGAGGAACTGAGCCGGGAGTTCGACCTGACGCAGATCGCGGCGGTGGGCGTTTCGCAGAAGCCCCGCCCCGTGGAGGGAAGCTATATGCCCTGCTTCCTGGCGGGCGTCAGTGCAGCCACGGCTTTTGCCAGAGCGCGGGGCATCCCGCTCGTCCACACAACCCATCAGCAGGGGCATGCCGCCGCTGCTCTGTTTGCCGCCAAAGGGGAGGAGCTGTTCCGCCAGAAGGTGCTGCTCTTCCACATTTCCGGCGGCACCACCGACCTGCTGCTCTGCGACGAGGTCAGGCAGATCACGACGCTGGGCACCAGCAGCGATCTCTACGCCGGGCAGGCCGTGGACCGCGTGGGCGTCAAGCTGGGCTTTCCGTTCCCGGCAGGTGCCGAAGTCTCCCGCCTGGCAGCGTTGTGCGAAGAGCCCATCCGGCCAAAGTCCAGCGTCAAAGGGATGACGTGCAGTCTTTCCGGTCTGGAAAATCAGTGCAATGCGCTGCTGCAAGCCGGAAAAAGCCCGGAGTACGTCTGCAAATACTGCCTGCTCTGCGTGGCCGATACCGTCGTCCGGATGACGAAGGCGGCGCAGAAGGAATACCCCGGCCTGCCGGTGGTCTGCGCGGGCGGCGTCATGAGCAGCGATATCATCCGCGTGTGGGTGCAGCAGCGCCTGCCGCAGGTGTATTTCGTGCCGGGCCGGTATTCCAGCGACAACGCCATCGGTGTGTCCATCCTTGCCGCACGGGAGGCCGGATTATGGCTGAAGTGATCTCCGTCTCGGCGCTGAACCAATACGTCAAGACCCTGCTGGATGCCAACGACCTCCTGTTCGACCTTGCTCTCCGGGGCGAGATCGCGAACTTTGTTCAGAATGCCCGCAGTGGCCACTGTTATTTTTCGCTGCGGGACGAGACGAGCAGCGTCAAAGCGGTGATGTTCCGGTCGGACGCGCGGCGGCTCGGTTTCCGCCCCGAAGAGGGGATGAAGGTCATCGTCCGCTGCCGCGCTACCCTGTACGAGCGAGACGGTGCGTTCCAAGTCTATGTCAACGACATGTTCCCGGACGGCATCGGTTCGGCGCAGCTTGCCTTTGAGCAGCTGAAAGCAAAACTCGACCGGGAGGGTCTGTTTGCCGCCGAACGCAAAAAGCCGCTGCCCCGGTTCCCGAAGTGCATTGGCCTCGTCACCAGCAAGACGGGGGCCGCGCTGCAGGATATCCGGAACGTCATCGGGCGGCGGTGGCCTGCCGTGCGGCTGCTGCTCTGCCCGGTCAGTGTGCAGGGATTTGAAGCGGCTGACGAGATCGCCGCAGCCATCGACCGGCTGGACAAGTCCGGTCAGGTAGACGAGATCATCGTGGCGCGCGGCGGCGGAAGCCGGGAAGACCTCTGGGTCTTCAATGCTGAGCGCATTGCGCGGGCCGCATCCCGCTGCAAAACACCACTCATCAGCGCCATCGGTCACGAGATTGACTTTACGATCCTGGACTTTGTGGCAGACCAGCGTGCCCCGACCCCATCGGCGGCGGCAGAGCTTGCCGTGCCCGACCGGGCCGAATTTTCACGAAAATTATGCAATTTGGAAGAAAATATTCACATTTCTATCCAAAACAGGCTGAGTTTATGCTATAATAGGCTGGACGAAACGGTGCAGCCGCTTTCCCGGCAGAACATGCAGGCGCAGCTTGCAGGCCGCCAGCAGCAGTTGGAGGCAGTTTCCGGGCAGCTGCAAACGGCCGCGCGGGAAAAGCAGCAGGACGCCGGGCTGCGTCTGCGCCATGCGGCTGCGCTGGCTGCAACGCTGAACCCGTATGGCGTCCTCGCGCGGGGCTATGCGCTCGTGCAGGACGAAAAAGGCCGCATCTGTGCGCCGGATGCCCTTCGCGAAGGGCAGAAGATGACGCTCTGCGGCGCAGTGAACCGCATCCATTGTACCGTGGATGCCGTGGAGGGACCCAATGAGAGCACCCAAGAGCTTTGAAGAAGGAATGGACCGGCTGGAAGGCATCCTTGACCAGATGCAGCAGCCGGAAACGACGCTGGCGGAATCGGTCAAGCTCTATGCGGAGGCCGCATCCCTGACCGATTACTGCCGCGCAACGTTGGAAAAGGCTTCGCTGCAGCTGGACGAGATCGACGCCAAGCGCACCGCCGCCCCGCAGCCGGAAGCAGACAACTAAGGAGGATCTATCAATGGATTACGCAAAGCAGTATCAGGAGTATCTGGTGCGGGTCAATGCTGCGCTGGAGACTGCCTGCAACACCTATCTGCCCGAAGAGTCGGACGTCTGCCGTGCAGCCCGCTACAGCCTGCTGGGCGGCGGAAAGCGCATCCGTGCCGTACTGGTGCTGGCCGTCTGCGATATGCTGAACGGTGATGCCGCCGCTGCCGACCAGTTTGCCGCCGCCGTGGAGATGCTGCACTGCTATTCGCTGATCCACGACGACCTGCCCTGCATGGACAACGACGACCTGCGCCGGGGCAAGCCCTCCTGCCACAAGGCATTTGGCGAGGCCACGGCCATGCTGGCTGGTGATGTCCTGCTGACCGAGGCGTTTGATGTCATCGCCAACGTCGAAGCCCCTGCCATCGTCAATGTGCGGGCAGCCAGAGCGCTGGGAGCCGGTGCAGGCAGCCGCGGCATGGTCTACGGCCAGGAGCTGGATCTGAAATATGAGGCTCTGGCTGCGACCGAAGAACAGCTGCGCCTCATTCACCGCAACAAGACCGGTGCGCTCATCAACGCAGCCGTCCAGATGGGCGCTGCCGCTGCGCAGGCCAACGAGACCCAGTGCCGGGAGCTGGAGGGCTACGCCTACGGCATCGGTCTGGTGTTCCAGATCGTGGACGATGTGCTGGATGTCATCGGCTCGCAGGAGCAGCTGGGCAAGCCCATCGGCAGCGACAGCGAGAACGGCAAGACCACCTTCGTCACTCTCTACGGCACCGAGGGTGCGATGGAGCTGGCCCGCAGGCTGAACGAGCAGACCTGCGCGTCTCTGCGCACAGAATTTGGCGAAAAGAGCGCCTTCCTGGAGCAGCTTGCCAGGGAACTGCTGGTCCGCCGCAGCTGAACAAACAAAAAGAAAGAGAGCATAACATGCAACTGATCCGCGATGTTTTGAACCTGAATCCGATCCTGACGGTGGCGCTTCTGGCGTGGTTCGTCGCGCAGGTATTGAAGACCCTCATCAATTTTATCCTGCTGGGCAAGTTCCAGCTGGAGCGGATGTGGGGAGACGGCGGTATGCCCAGCGCCCACAGCGCGACCGTCTGCGCCATGGTCATCGCCACGGCCCGGAGCGAGGGCTTCAGCTCGGCAATCTTTGCGGTGGCCGCAGTCGTCGCCATCATCACGATGCACGACGCCATGGGTGTCCGCCGCGAGACCGGCGAACAGGCCAAGGTGCTGAACAAGATGATCGAGCAGTGGATCGACGTAACGGAAAAGAACGCCCCCTTCCTCCAGAACATGCACCTGAAGGAAATGGTCGGCCACACGCCGCTGCAGGTCCTGGCCGGTTTTGTGGTCGGCTGCGTGGTCGGGGCACTGTACCCGATGGCGCTCTGAGTCGATTTCTGGCGGGCAGTCCCGCCGATTCCAAATTGTGAGAAGGACGTGAATCTATGAATTCGCCTTTGCTGGAAAAAATCTCGCAGCCCAGCGATCTCAAAAAGCTCTCCGGCCAGCAGGTCGAGCAGCTTTGTGCGGACATCCGCGAATTTTTATTGGAAAACGTATCCAAGACCGGTGGCCATCTGGCCTCCAACCTGGGGGCTGTGGAGCTGACGGTAGCGCTGCACCGCGTCTTTGCGACCCCGCAGGACGAGATCGTGTTCGATGTGGGCCACCAGTGTTATACGCACAAGCTGCTGACCGGCCGCCGCGAGGGCTTTGCAAAGCTCCGCCAGCTCGACGGCCTGTCCGGTTTCCCGAACCCCAACGAGAGTGAACACGACGCCTTCATTTCCGGCCACGGCAACACCGCGCTGTCGGTCGGCATCGGCATTGCGTGGGCCAAAAAGCTGCGGGGGGAGCCGGGACAGGTGATCGTGCTCATCGGCGACGGTGCCTTTACCGGCGGCATGGTCTACGAGGGAATGAACAACATCGGCAGCCTGGACAATCTGCTCGTCGTTCTGAACGACAACAAGATGTCCATCTCCAAAAATGTGGGTGCACTGTCCCGCTACCTCAAGCGTCTGCGCACCACCAACCGCTACTTCGATGCCAAGGAGAACGTGCGCAGCTTTCTGGACCACGTGCCCGTGGTCGGCACACCGCTCAAGGTGACCATCCAAAACAGCAAGGCCATGGTGCGCCGCGCCATGTACCACTCCACCATGTTTGAGGATATGGGCTTCCATTACTACGGCCCCTTTGACGGCAACAATGAACAGGAAGTCGAGCGGATTCTGCGCAGTATCCATAAGCAGCCAGGCCCGCACTTCCTGCATGTCGTCACGAAAAAGGGCAAGGGTTACGCGCCCGCCGAGAGCAACCCCGGCAACTTCCATGGGGTCTCGAAGTTCGACCTCATCGATAGCATCCCGGACCCGGAGGTCGCCCCGAAGGAATCGTTCTCGACCGTATTCGGTAACCTGCTGAATCAGGAGGGAGCAGCGGACAAAACCATCTGCGCCATCACGGCAGCGATGAAGTACGGCACCGGTCTGCAATTCTTTGCACACACGCACCCGGAGCGGTTCTTTGATGTAGGCATGGCCGAGCAGCATGCAGTAACCTTTGCCGCCGGTCTTGCCAGCCAGGGAATGCTGCCGGTGGTCTGTATTTATTCCACCTTTTTACAGCGCTCCTATGACCAGATCATCCACGATGTCAATCTGCTCAATGAGAACGTCGTCTTCGCCATCGACCGTGCCGGTTTTGTCCCGGCCGATGGTGAGACCCATCAGGGCATCTTTGACCCGGCTTTCCTGAGCCAGGTCGGCATCCCCATCTATTCACCGTCGAACTATGCAGAGTTGCGGCACTGGCTGCCGATTCTGCTGGGCAAGGACCAGAAGGGCCCCCGCGCCATCCGCTATCCGCGCGGCGGCGAAAGCGCGGTGCTGGCGGCTTACGGCTGTTCGGGCAAAGCGTACGACCGGATGCACACGGCACCCGGCGCGCAGGTTGCACTGGTCAGCTACGCCGACGAAGTGGAGGATGTGCTCCAGGCAGCTCAGATTCTGGGGGAGGAAAACCTGCCCTGCGACGTTTATAAGCTTGTAAAGGTGTTCCCCTTTACAGATGATCTCGTTGATGAAATCCGTCGTTATCCGGTCGTTTTGTTTGCCGAAGAGTGTGTCGCCTGCGGCGGAATCGGCGAGCACCTCGAAGCCGCACTGTATCAGGCAGGCTGGAAGGGAACTTACATCCACCGGGCCGTTGAAAACGTTCGTCTGCCCCACGCGACCGTCCCGCAGATCAAGGAGGCGACCGGTCTGGACGCCGCCCATCTGGCACAGACAGTCCGTGAGCACAGGAAAGGAGAAACTGCATCTTGAAAATCCGATTGGATCAATATCTGGTTCAGCATGGCCTGATCCAGAGCCGTGAACGTGCCAAAGCCATGATCATGTCCGGCGTCGTCTTCGTCAACGAGCAGAAGGTGGACAAGGCCGGTGAGATGATCAAGGAAGACGCAAAAGTCGAGGTGCGCGGCCACGACATCGGTTATGTCAGCCGCGGTGGTCTGAAGCTGGAAAAAGCAATGCAGTGTTTCCCGCTGACCCCCAACGGCAAGGTCTGCATGGACATCGGTGCGTCCACCGGTGGCTTCACCGACTGCATGCTCCAAAATGGTGCGGTCAAGGTCTATGCCGTCGATGTCGGCTACGGCCAGCTGGCCTGGAAACTGCGCACCGACGAGCGGGTCGTGAACATGGAACGCACCAACATCCGCAGCGTTACCTCCGACCAGCTGGGCGAACCCATTGAATTTTTCAGTGTGGATGTCTCGTTCATCTCGCTGCATCATATCTTCCCGGTGGCGCAGGCGATCACCACATCGGACGCCATGGGCGTCTGTCTGGTCAAGCCGCAGTTCGAGGCCGGCCGCGAAAAGGTCGGCAAGAACGGCGTCGTGCGCGACCCGGCCACCCATTGCGAGGTGCTGCACAATGCGATGGGCTACGCAGCGGCCAACGGCTTCGCCGTGCGCGGGCTGGATTTCAGCCCCGTCAAAGGCCCGGAAGGCAACATTGAGTACCTGATGTTCGTGCAGAAGAGCGCAGAGCCCGCCGTGCTGGACGACAGTGTGGCAAAACAGGTCGTGGAAGCCAGCCATTCGACGCTGGACCACTGAGAGCAGAAAGAAGGTGCTGGGTGTGACTGTTTATATTTCACCCAACCCCGGCAAAGCGATGGCCTACGGCATCTCGCAGCGGGCCGCGCAGATCCTGCTGACCCACGGTGCCAGGGTGCTGATGCAGACCGACCTCAAGGCCGAATGCGACACGATGGGTGTGGAGTATCTGCCGCAGGAGGAATGCCTCGAAAAAACGGATGTCATCCTGACCATCGGCGGGGATGGCACCATCCTGCACGAGGCCAACCTCTCGCTGGAATACCGGAAGCCCATCCTCGGCATCAACCTGGGGCGCTGCGGCTTTCTGGCTACCTGCGAGATCAACGAGATGGAACAGAAGCTTTCTGCCGTTGCGCGGGGAGATTATCTGCTGGACCACCGGATGCTGCTTTACGTCCGCGTTCTGGGCGACGACAGCTGGGAGGGCCACGCCCTCAACGATGTCGTCATCACCAAGGGCCGTTTGCAGCAGGCCATTGATTTCAGCATCTACTGCGATGACATCCTGGTCGAGCATTACCGCGGAGATGGTGTGATCGTGGCTACGCCAACCGGCTCCACGGCCTATTCGCTGGCGGCCGGCGGGCCCATCCTGGACTCGCAGACCAAGGGCGTGGTCGTCACGCCCATCTGCCCACACAGCCTGGCCAGTCCGGCCATGGTGTTTGCGCAGGAACGCAAGATCAACATCTGCGTCGGTCAGGTCGCGGACGAGGAAGTCTTCGTCAGCTGCGATGGTGCGGCAGGCTATTCTCTGCATGCCGGTGCCACCGCCGAAGTGCGGCTGAGTGACCAGATCGTGCAGCTCATCACCTTCAGCAAAGCCGACCAGTTTCAGGCCATCGACCAGAAACTGCGCGGCAGACGGTAAGTTTTGACAGAAAGGGGAACCGATATGGCCAGCAGCCGAGGCGATGCCAAAAGCAAGCGGGAGCGTCAGCAGACGATCCTGCGGCTGATCCAGGAGCATCCGATCAGCCGTCAGGAGTCCCTGCTCGACCACCTGCGAAATGAGGGATTCGATGCCACACAGGCCACGATCTCCCGCGATATCCGAGAGCTCAGCCTGGTCAAAGCAGCCACGAGCACCGGCTACCGGTATGTTTCCAGCCACAACGAGGCGCTGAACCCGAAGATCCAGGGCCGTTTTGAGACGATCTTCCACGAGTCTGTTCTGGGGGTGGATTTTGCCGGACACGTCGTTCTGGTCAAATGCTACTCCGGCATGGCGAATGCCGCCTGTGAGGTGTTTGACGCCCTGAAATGGAAAAATGTTGTCGGGACCTTGTCCGGCGACGATACCTTCCTGATCGTGGCCCGCTCGGAGCGCGATGCAAAGACCATCTGCTCGGAGCTGACCCACCACATCGGACAGAAATAATGCGGGAGAAATTACCATGCTGAGCAGCCTGCAAATTGAAAATGTTGCAGTCATCCAGAAAGCCGACGTGCATTTTGAAAAGGGTCTGAACGTCCTCACCGGCGAGACGGGCGCGGGCAAGTCGATTTTGATCGACTCCATCAATGCCATTCTCGGCAACCGGACGTCCAAAGACCTTGTGCGCACCGGGGCGGCCAAAGCGGTCATTCGTGCCGCCTTTGATGACGTGCCGGGTGCCGTGCTGGACAGCCTGGAAAAGGCCGGATATGAGCGCTCCGATGCCCTGACCCTGAGCCGCGAGATTACAGCCGAGGGCAAAAGCACCTGCCGCATCAATGGGATGCCTGCCACAGCCGCCATCCTGCGGGAGCTGTGCGGCGGGCTGATCAACATCAACGGCCAGCACGACTCCGTCGGCCTGCTGAACCCGGCCCATCACGAGGGGATTTTGGACGCTTATGCGCAGAATGGTGCCGCATTTCAGGCGTACTATACCGTTTACCGGGAGCTCATCAAGGTCAAAAAAGAGCTGGATGCCATCATCACCGATGAGACCGAAAAGCAGCGGAAGATCGACCTGCTGAGCTATCAGGTGCAGGAGATCGAGGATGCCGCCCTGACCGAAGGCGAGGAGGAGACGCTGAGCGCCCGCCGCAAGGTGCTGGCGAACGCCTCCACCATCCGGGAGCGGATCTCTCAGTGCTATGCGCTTCTTTCCGGCGATGATGAGACGCCCGGCGCGGTGGACCTGCTGGGCGAAGCCTCCAACGCGATCGACGCAGCAGCGCAGGTGGACAACACGCTTTCGGATGCCGCCGGGCAGCTGCTCGACCTCTATTATACGGCCAAAGACGTCTCGGCGGACCTCATCGGGCGGCTGGACGGATATGATACAAATGATGCAGAGCTGGACGAGATTGAGCAGCGCATCGACCTCATCTATAAGCTCAAGCGCAAGTATGGCGACACGGTGGAAGACATCATCGCCTTTGGAAAGGCCGCGCGGGAGGAGCTGGACCGCATCCAGTTTTCGCAGGAGCGGGCCGAACATCTGCAAGCGGAAAAGCACCGTCTGTATGTTCTGGCGCGGGACAAGGCCGAGGTCCTGACCCAGACCCGTCTGCGGGCCTTTGAGGAGCTGAACAGGCGCATCTCCGGTACGCTGGATTTCCTCAACATGCCCGGTGTCCGGATGACGCTCCGCCATGCGCGCGGCCCGCTGGCCAGCCATGGACAGGACAGCGTGGAATTTTATATTTCCACCAACCCCGGTGAGGCCCCGAAGCCTCTGGCAAAGATCGCGTCCGGCGGCGAGCTGAGCCGCATCACACTGGCCATCAAGAACGCGATGGCCGATAAAGACGCCGTGCCCACCGTCATCTACGATGAGATCGACAGCGGCGTTTCGGGCAAGGCGGCCAGCCGCATCGGCGAGGTGCTCAAGCAGAGCGCGCAGGATCATCAGATCCTCTGCATCACGCACACGGCACAGATCGCCGCTCTGGCCGACTGCCATCTGCTTATCCAGAAAAATGTTGCAAACGAGCGCACCTATACCGAGATCCATCCGCTGGATCAGGAGGGCCGGGTGGATGCTCTGGCGCACATCATCTCAGGCGACCATGTCACCGAGCTTTCCCGTGCCAATGCGCGGGAAATGCTGGGCCTTGCCGAGAGCGAAACTCGTGATTGACAAGTTTCCGGAATTGTGCTACACTGGCTTTTGTTGAAAGGCGATGAAGGGAACAAGTACCCTGAAGCGCTCTGCCCAGAGAGGTCCCGGTCGGTGCAAGGGGCGTGCAGAGCAGTGGGGGAAATACCTCCCGGAGCTGTAAGCTGAATGAGAGAACTCTCTAGTAGGCTGTGCCGCGTGCGAGCGTTACAAACGCAGGAGTGTCGTCCTACTCTGGGGCATGCACTCGTGAGGCCGCTTCCGTGAGGGAACGGCAAACAGAGGTGGTACCGCGAACATTTCTCGCCCTCTGCCAAATTTATTTTGGCAGGGGGCGTTTTTTATCCCTCTGCCCACAAAACAGGAGGAAAAAACTCATGACTCTGTACGAAGAACTCAAGGCCCGCGGTCTGGTGGCGCAGATCACCGACGAGGAGATCATCGACCTCATCAACAACGGCAAGGCAACCTTCTACATCGGCTTCGACTGCACTGCCGACAGCCTGACCGCAGGCCATTTCATGGCGCTGACCCTGATGAAGCGCCTGCAGATGGCTGGCAACAAGCCCATCGCTCTGATCGGCGGCGGCACCACCATGATCGGCGATCCCTCCGGCCGTACCGACATGCGCAAGATGCTGACCAAAGAGGACATCGCCCACAATGCCGCCTGCTTCAAAAAGCAGATGGAAAAGTTCATCGACTTCTCCGAGGGCAAAGCGCTGATGCTGAACAACGCCGACTGGCTGCTGAACCTGAACTACGTCGAGCTGCTGCGTGATGTGGGTGCCTGCTTCTCGGTCAACAACATGCTGCGCGCCAAGTGCTACGAGCAGCGGATGGAGAAGGGCCTGTCCTTCCTCGAATTCAACTACATGATCATGCAGAGCTACGACTTCTACTACATGTTCCAGCATTACGGCTGCAACATGCAGTTTGGCGGCGACGATCAGTGGAGCAACATGCTGGGCGGCACTGAGCTCATCCGCCGCAAGCTGGGCAAGGACGCCTACGCCATGACCATCACCCTGCTGACCGACTCCCAGGGCAAGAAAATGGGCAAGACCGCCGGCAACGCCGTCTGGCTTGACCCCAACAAGACCAGCCCCTTCGAGTTCTACCAGTACTGGCGCAATGTCGGCGATGCCGATGTCATGAAGTGCATCCGGATGCTGACCTTCCTGCCGCTGGAGCAGATTGACGAGATGGCCACCTGGAAGGATCAGCGCCTGAACGAGGCAAAGGAGATCCTGGCCTACGAGCTGACCAGCATGGTCCACGGCAAGGAAGAGGCCGACAAAGCCCAGAACGCCGCCCGCGCCCTGTTCAGCGGTGCAGCCGATACCGAGCACATGCCCACCACCCAGCTGACCGAGGCAGACCTGACGGACGGCTCCATCGGCATCCTGACCGTGATGGTCAAGGCTGGTCTGGCCGCCTCCAACGGTGAGGCCCGCCGTCTGGTCACCCAGGGAGGCGTCCTCGTTGATGGTGAGAAGGTCGCCGCTCCCACCGTCAGCTTCACGGCAGAGCAGCTGGCCAATGGCATCGTCATCAAGAAGGGCAAGAAGATCTACCACAAGGTCACACTGTAAAGCGCTTTTGCAAAACACAGCAAACCACTCACAACATTAAGAGCCGCCCGCTTCTCAAAACCGAGAAGCGGGCGGCTCTTGTTGCACGTCGAAAATATTTGAGATGGATCGGGCTTTTTTACAGCTCGAATGCCTTCTTCAGCACATCGTAGGCAGCATCCTCGTTTTCTGCGCGAACCAGAAGGGAAATATCCAGATCGCTGGTGGTGATGAGCAGCACTTCGATGTCTGCCATGGCCAGAGCGTTCAGGGCACGGGCTGCCACACCGCAGCTGGTGACCATCTCTTCACCAAAGAGGTTCAGCTTGGAGTAGCCCACGCTGATGAGCGGGGAAGCCTTGGCATCCTTGTCGAGGTTGGCGGCCGAGATGGCTTTCATCACGAGGGGCAGGTCGCTGGCCGAGGCCGTAAAGCTGAAATCCATGGTGGTGCCATGGGGTGCGCTCTGGCTGATCATATCCACCACGACGCCGGTATCCGCAAAAATCTGTAAATACCGTGCCAGACTGTTGCCCTTGAACTCGACATCCTGGACGCTGATCATCATCAGACTGGGTTCAATGTTGATCTTCGAAACACCGTACATAGTAAACACTCCATTCTGCCCATACGGGCTGCAAGATCCGGCGGGATCACATTTCTGCGATCATGTTACCCATATTGTACAGTCCCGGCTCCTTTTTTGCAAGATAAACAGCGGCATTGATGGCACCGTTTGCAAAAATGCTGCGGGAATAGGCGGTATGCTTGAGGGTGATGACCTCGTCCGGGCCGCAGAACAGCACCTCGTGGTCGCCCACGATGCTGCCGCCGCGCACCGAGCTGATGCCGATCTCCTTGGGGTCGCGCTTCTGGCGGACGGAGGAGCGGTCGTAAACGTAGTGATATGCGCCGTCGTTCTCTTCGTTGATGGCGTCGGCCAGCATCAAAGCCGTGCCGCTGGGGGCATCCAGCTTGTTGTGGTGGTGCTGCTCCACGATCTCCACATCATACGCAGCACCCAGAATGGCCGACGCGCGCTTGCACAGCTCAGACAGCACATTGATGCCGATGGACATGTTGGCGCTCTTGAACACGGGCACTGTGCGGGACAGCTGCACGACCTTGAGCTGCAGCTCTTCGGACAGGCCGGTGGTGCAGACCACGATGGGCAGCTTGTGTGCCTCGCAATAGGGCAGGGCCTTTTCCACGGCAGCGGGGGAGCTGAAGTCGATGACTACATCGCCCTTGCCGTCCAGCTTTTCCAAGCTGTCGTAAACGGGGATGCCGTTCTGCTCGCCGTCCTTCACATCAATACCGGCAATGACACGGCAGTCTTCCCGCTGGGCGATCATCTCGCACAGCACATGTCCCATCCGGCCGCCGATGCCCTGAATGATAATATCCGTCATTTGATCTTACCTCGTTCTTTGATTTTCCGAAAAGGCCAAATGCCCGGAAGAACGTTCCACCGGGCATTTGTGCGTTGTTCTGTTGTTATTTCAGGAGGCCTTCTGCGGCAAGCGCCTGTTCGATCTTCTCCTTGTGTGCGTCGCTGGGCTCCACCAGAGGCAGGCGGCAGGCACCGGCGTTCCAGCCCAGCACGTTCATGGCGTACTTGACCGGGATGGGGTTGACCTCGCAGAAGAGAGCGTCTGCCAGCGGCAGGATCTCCAGCTGCAGCTGGCAGGCCTTCCGGGTGTCGCCGTCGAACCAAGCCTTGCAGCAGTCATGCATCAGCTCCGGCTTGACGTTGGAGACGACGCTGATGACGCCCTTGCCGCCGAGGGACAGCAGGGGGACTACCTGGTCGTCGTTGCCGGAGTAGATGTTCAGTTCATCGCCGCACAGCTGTGCAATCTTCGCCACCTGTGAAATGTTGCCGGACGCTTCCTTGATGCCATTGATGAGCGGGTGCTTGCTCAGCTCCAGAGCCGTCTCCGGGGCAATGTTCAGGCCGGTACGGGAGGGCACGTTGTAGAGGATGACCGGGATCCCAGCCGCATCAGCCATGGCGGTGAAGTGCGCGATCAGGCCCGCCTGGGTGGTCTTGTTGTAGTACGGGGTGACCAGCAGCAGGGCATCGGCGCCGCACTCGGCAGACTTTGCAGCCAGTGCGCAGCCGTGGTCGGTGTCGTTGGAACCGGCACCCGCGATGACGGGCACCCGGTGGTTGACGGTATCGACGGTGAACTTGATGGCAGCCAGCTGCTCTTCATCGGTCATGGTGGAGCACTCACCGGTGGTTCCGCAGATGACGATGGCATCGGTGCCGCGCGCGATCTGGTCCTCGATGATGCGGCCCAGTTCGTCAAAATTGACGCTGCCATCCTCGTACATCGGGGTGATGATCGCTACGCCCGCGCCGGTAAAGACAGGATTTTTCATAGTGTAAGATCTCCTTTTGCTGTGTTTGGGAACGCAGATCAGTCAAAATAGCCCTTGGCGGCCAGCAGCTCTGCCAGAAGGACCGCACCGCCTGCCGCACCGCGCAGGGTGTTGTGGCTCATGCAGGCGAACTTGTAATCGAACAGGGTGTCCTCCCGCAGACGGCCCAGGCAGACGGCCATGCCGTGCTCGGTGTTGCGGTCCAGCTTGGGCTGAGGACGGTCGTTCTCGGTGAAGTAGTGCAGGAACTGCTTGGGTGCGCTGGGCAGCTCCAGCTCCTGCGCAGGGCCGCGGAAGTTAGCCCATGCTGCAAGGATCTGCTCCTTGGTGGGCTTCTTGTCAAAGCTCACGAAGACCGCAGCGGTGTGGCCGTCGGAGACGGGAACACGGAAGCACTGTGCGGTGATGACGGGCTTCTCGGCATTGACGATCCGGTCACCCTCGATGTGGCCCCACAGCTTCAGCGGCTCCTGCTCGCTCTTCTCTTCCTCGCCGCCGATGTAGGGGATGACGTTGTCCACGATCTCCGGCATCCGGTCAAAGGTCTTGCCCGCACCGGAGATGGCCTGGTAGGTGCAGACCAGCGCCTTGCTGACGCCGAAATCCTTCATCAGGGGATGCAGGGCCGGCACATAGCTCTGCAGGCTGCAGTTGGACTTGACGGCGATGAAGCCGCGCTTGGTGCCTAGACGCTTGCGCTGTGCCGGGATGATCTCAATATGGTCGGCGTTGATCTCCGGCACCACCATCGGGACATCCGGGGTGCCGCGGTTGGCGCTGTTGTTGGAGACGACCGGGCACTCTGCCTTGGCATAAGCCTCCTCAAGCGCCTTGATCTCGGCCTTGGGCATATTGACGGCGCAGAAGATGAAGTCCACCTGCGAAGCGACCTCTTCCACCTTGGAAGCGTCCAGCACGACCATCTTCTTCACGCTTTCGGGCATCGGGGTGGTCATGGCCCAGCGGGAACCGACAGCTTCCTCATAGGTCTTGCCTGCACTGCGGCCGGATGCGGCCAGAGTGGTCAGTTTGAACCAGGGGTGATTCTCCAGCAGTGTGATGAAGCGCTGACCGACCATGCCAGTCGCACCGACAACGCCAACTTTATACTGTTTTTCCATTTCCAGCACCTTTCCTTTCAAAAAAAAAACGAAATTCACACCGAGCGCAGGCTTGCAAACCGGACGCCCATGCAATATAATAGATACCGCTTATACAGATTTTATGATAACATTGATACGACCTTCGTGTCAATCATCGGAAAGGCAAATGCGAAGCATGTTAAAAAAAGATTTTTGGTACGATTTACCCAAAGAACTCATTGCACAGGAGCCTGCGGCCCCCCGTGATGCCGCGCGCCTCATGGTCCTGAGCCAGAAAGACGACAGCATCCAGCACCGGATCTTCCGCGACCTGCCGGAATATCTGGAGCCCGGCGACCTGCTGGTCGTAAACAATTCCAAGGTCCTGCCTGCCCGCATCGTGGGCGTCAAGCAGCCCACCGGCGCAGTCTGTGAGCTGCTGCTGCTCCGCCAGGTCAAGGGCGACCAGTGGGAATGCCTGGCCAAGCCCGGCAAGCGGATGCAGCCGGGCACAAAGGTCAGCTTCGGCGACGGCACCCTGACCGCCGTGGTGGACGAGACGCTGGAAGACGGCAACAAGTTTGTTACATTCTATTATGACACCGAGACCCTTTATGAAAAGCTGGACGAATTTGGAAAAATGCCTCTGCCGCCCTACATCACGAAGCAGCTGGATGACCAGAGCCAGTACCAGACCGTCTATGCCAAGGAGCTGGGCAGCGCCGCCGCCCCCACGGCAGGCCTCCACTTTACCCCGGAGCTGATGGACACCCTCCGCGCCAAGGGGGTCGGCATCGCCGAAGTGACCCTGCATGTGGGCCTCGGCACCTTCCGCCCCGTGATGGAGGATGAGATCGCCGACCACAAGATGCACAGCGAGTGGTACTCCATCAGCGAGGAGACCGCCCAGCGCATCCGGGAGACCAAGGCCGCCGGGCACCGCGTCATCGCCGTCGGCACCACCAGCTGCCGCACCCTGGAGGCTGTCGCCGCCAAGTACGGTGAGATCAAAGCCTGCAGCGGCAACACATCCATCTTCCTGTATCCCGGTGTCCAGTTCCACTGCATCGACGGCCTCATCACCAACTTCCACCTGCCCGAAAGCACCCTCATCATGCTGGTATCGGCGCTCTACGGCTACGAAAAGACCATGGCTGCATACAAGGTTGCTGTGGAACAGAAGTACCGCTTTTTCAGTTTTGGCGATGCGATGCTGATCCTGTAACACTGAAATTTACGCTCGTGAGCCGGATACGGCCTGCGGGCATTGAACGATCCGTCGTTCTTTGGTACACTATTTCTGATGACGCCGCAGGTCTGCGGCACAGGATGCACGGCTGTTTTCCGTGCACAGAAAGGAAACGTTTATGCCTTCTTTGACCACGTACAAGCTCCTCAAACAGGAGCACGACGCCCGGCGGGGCGAGTTCAAGACCGTGCACGGCACCGTGCAGACCCCGGCGTTCCAGAACGTCGCAACGGCAGGTGCCATCAAGGGCGGCCTGTCGGCACAGGACCTGAAGGATATCGGTGCGCAGGTCATGCTCTGCAATACCTACCACCTTCATCTGCGCCCCGGCGACAAGCTGGTGGCCGACATGGGCGGCCTGCACAAGTTCACCCGCTGGAACGGCCCCATCCTGACCGACAGCGGCGGATTTCAGGTGTTCAGCCTGTCCAAGTTGCGCAAGATCACCGAAGAGGGCGTGACCTTTGCGTCCCATCTGGACGGACACCGGATCTTCATGGGCCCGGAAGAGAGTATGCAGATCCAGGCGAACCTGGGCTCGACCATCGCCATGGCCTTTGATGAGTGTGTGGAGAACCCTGCACAGCACGATTATTCCAAGGCAAGCTGCGACCGCACCGTCCGCTGGCTGGCCCGCTGCAAAGCGGAGATGGCCCGCCTGAAGCACGAGGGCAGAGCCGTCAACCCGGACCAGCTTCTGTTTGGCATCAACCAGGGCTGCACCTTTGCCGACCTGCGGGTCGAGCACATGAAGCAGATCGCCGAGATGGACCTCGATGGCTATGCCATCGGCGGCCTGGCAGTGGGCGAGCCCACCGATGTGATGTATGAGATGATCAGCCAGGTGGAGCCTCACATGCCCAAGGATAAGATCCGCTACCTGATGGGCGTCGGCACACCCGGCAACATCATCGAAGCCGTTTCCCGCGGCGTGGACCTGTTCGACTGCGTCATGCCCAGCCGCAACGCCCGCCACGGCCACCTGAACACCTGGGGCGGCATCATCAACATCAAGAATGCCAAGTACGAGCGCGATGAGCGCCCCATCGACCCCACCTGCGGCTGCCCGGCCTGCCGGAACTACTCCCGCGCCTATATCCGCCATCTGTTCAAGGCGGAAGAGCTGCTGGGGATGCGTCTGGCCGTCATGCACAACCTGTGGTTCTACAACCATCTGATGGAGCGCATCCGCGACGAGCTGGACGCAGGCACCTTCACCGCCTTCCATGACCGCTATGTGAAGCTCCTGGATACAAGAATCTGAGTTTTTCGCACTTTGGCCTTGCAACCGCCCGAAGAAGGGTTTATAATAAGATTATCTGAATTTTGAGAGGAGATTTTGCCCATGCAATTTCTGACGACTACGACCGAAAGCTACATCAGCCTGTTCTTCACCCTGGCTCTGATGCTGGTTCTGCTCTATTTCATGATCTATCGTCCCCAGAAGAAGCAGGAGAAGAAGGACGCTGCCATGCGTGCTGCTCTGGAGATCGGCGATCAGGTCACCACCATCGGCGGTGTGATTGGTCGTGTGGTTGCCATCAAGGACGACACCTTCGTTCTGGAGACCGGCGCTGACCGCGTGAAGATCCGCTTCACCAAGAATGCCATCAGCTCTGTTGAGAAGCTGAACATGGACAACGCTCCCGCTAAAAAGTAATTTCAAGACCCGGTACTTTTTCACGCGCCCTCCTGCATACAGTAGTGCAGGGAGGCGCGTTTTTATGTCTGAACAAAAGAAGATCTCCGTAGGGGCGGCGCTGCTGGCGTTCGGCATCGGCGGCGCGTTTGCCGGTGCCTGCATGGCAGGGCTGGCGTATCTTATGGTCCGGTATGGGCTTTCTCAGGCTGCGGCCTGGCCGATGGCAAGCGCTGCGGTCTGCGCGGGCAGCCTGCTCAGCGGGTGGTTGGCCGCATTTTTTCAGCGCAGCCGTGGGCTGGTCTGTGGAGCCATCCAGGGGGCAATGTTTGTACTGCTCCTGACCGGGTTTGGTCTCTATGCCGGGTTTGCACCCGCAGAAATGCAGCTTGTGCGGTTTGCATTGGTGTTTTTATTTGGCTGTCTGGGCGGCATCTTCGGGATGCTGCGCACCGAACGGCGGCATCACTGAAACGATTCGAGGGCACAAAACAGGAGGAGTTCAAAGATGTGGGTCTATCAGAAGCCGGAATCGTCCGAACCCTTGGAACCGCTGTCTGCACCGTCTGTGCCGGACAGCGCACCGCTCAAAACCAACGTTACGCTTCCAGAACCAAATGAGCCGCTCCCGGCGGAAGCGCCATCGCAAGCGGTCCCGGCCGTTCCGGAGCCGATGGAAACGCCCCGGAAACGCTCTCTGCGAGCCGATTACAGCTGCATTTTGCTGGCGGGTGCGTATTTGTTCGGGACCTTTCTTGCGGGTGTTCTGTCTGCTCTGTGCAGTGCCGGCGAGCTGGAAACGCTCGACTATTATCTCAGCTGCTGGCGGACTTCCTTTGCAGCGGAAACGGCGGCTCAGGCAATGGGCCTTTTCCGGACGGAACTTCTGACCGCCTCCGGGGCTCTGACCGTTTTGCTTCTGCTGGGCCTGTCCGCAATTGGTTCGCTGCCCATTTTCTGTTTTCTGATCCTCTATGGGGCCGGGGCAGGGATGCTGTCCTTTCAGCTGCTGACCAACCTGAACTGGAAGGCACTGTTGGTCTATTCCGCCGCATCCGGGCTTCCGACCGCGCTTGCCGCCGGCTGTCTGTGTCTGTTCGGCGCGCTGGCGCTGCAGGTCAGTGGAAAGATCCAGCGCTGCTCCTTCGGAACGTCGCTTTACTCCGCCGGAGCCTGGAGCCTTGTCGGCCAGTTCGTCCGCACATTGTTTCTCCTGCTTCCCATCTGCGGTGCCGCAACGGGGATGCTGTATCTGTGCGGGCAGATGAAGGGATTCTAAGAAGTTCGCGCAAAAAACAAATTCCTATCTTGACACTCACCGGCTTTTATGATAGAATACATCACGTTGCAGAACATTGGTCTGCTACTGTGGCTCAGCCGGTAGAGCAGCTCACTCGTAATGAGCAGGTCGTCCGTTCGAATCGGATCAGTAGCTCCAAAAGCCCTACGAATTATCGCTAGATTTTGCGAAATTCGTAGGGCTTTTTCTTGCTTATAAAGTACTACCCCAAATTTTTTGTAACACTTTTTGCAACATGGTCTTGTCGGCAACATTTTCTAATGGTCTGCATCGAGTTTTTGCCTGATAGATTCCTTCACTAAAATTTTGTGCAATTTTCACAGTTTTCTTCTTGCACTTTTGGTGGTACAATAAACATGGAATTCTATTGAGATTTCGGGAGGAGCCGTATGGCTGAAAAGAGCATCGAACTGGATAGTGTGGAGATCGCGGCGGCGGTTTTTGGAAACTGTGACCGCAACATCCGCCTGTTGGAGAAAGAGTTTTCCGTTACGGCTGTCTGCCGCGGCACAATGCTTCGCCTGTCGGGCGAGAGCGCCAATGTTGCCGCTGCGGCACGTGCCATTGAGGGGATGCTTATTCTGATCGAGAATCATACCCCGCTGGAAGAGCAGACTGTGCGCTATTGCTTGAGCCTTGCGCATGACGGCGAGGAAAAGCGCGTCAAAGAGCTGACGGAGGATTTCGTGACCGTCACCGTAAAGGGGCGTCCGATTCGCCCCAAAACGCTGGGGCAGAAGGAATACCTCAACGCCATCCGCAAGAATGCAGTGACCTTTGGCGTCGGCCCGGCGGGTACGGGTAAAACGTATCTGGCTGTCGCAATGGCCGTCAAAGCCTTTAAGGCAAAAGATGTTTCTCGTATCGTCCTGACTCGCCCGGCGGTGGAAGCAGGGGAGAAGCTTGGTTTTCTGCCCGGCGACCTGCAGCAGAAGGTAGACCCTTATCTGCGTCCGCTCTACGACGGCCTGTTCGATATGCTGGGGGCCGAAACGTACGAGCGTCTGGTGGAGAAGCAGATCATCGAGGTCGCGCCGCTCGCATACATGCGTGGACGCACCCTAGATGACTCGTTTATCATTCTGGACGAAGCGCAGAATACCACCCCCGAACAGATGAAGATGTTTCTGACCCGTATGGGTGTAGGTTCCAAAGTGGTCGTGACCGGCGATGTGACACAGATCGACCTGCCAGACCGTACCCGCAGCGGTCTTGTGGACGCGCTGCAGATCCTGAAAAATGTGGACGGCATCGCACAATGCTACTTTACCGAAAAGGATGTTGTGCGACATCGTCTGGTTCAGGAGATCATCAAAGCATACGAAGCCGCCGCGCACCCCGCCAAGCGCTGAGAGCCATAACGCTTTCAAAAAGGCAGCATAAAAAGAAAGGAGCGGACTGTTATGTCCAATAAAGTTTTGATCACCAATTCCCAGAAGGCTGTGAAGGTCCCGTCGGGCCTCCGCATCCTGATCCGCCGTGCCTGCAACGCCGTGCTGGAATATGAACATTTCGATGACCCTGCTGAGATCAGCGTAACCTTCGTTGACAATGCCTCCATTGCGGAGCTGAACAACCAGTATCGCAACAAACCCATGCCCACGGACGTTCTGAGCTTTCCTCTGGGCGAAAACGGCGTGTACGATGTCGATGAGAACAACGGCTGCAAGATGCTGGGCGATATCGTCATCAGCATGGAGCGCGCACAGGAACAGGCCACGCTCTACGGTCATCCGCTGCAGCGCGAAGTTGCCTTCCTGACGGTGCACTCGATGCTGCATCTGCTGGGCTATGACCACGAGAACGGCGGTCTGGAAGCCATGCGGATGCGCGAGAAGGAAGAGGCCGTGCTGACCCAGCTTGGTCTGCCCCGCACAGTCAGCTACACGGAATAACACAGAAGCCTTGGAAGGGATAGGAGTTCTATTTTGAAAAACGCAGCCCCAATGCAACAGCATTATGAGACCTCTTCGGTCTTTGTGGCCGTCATCGGCCGGCCGAACGTCGGCAAATCCAGCCTGACAAATCGTCTGGTCGGTGAGAAGGTAGCCATCGTCACCTCCAAACCCCAGACGACCCGCACCCGCATCACCGGTGTGGTGACGCGCGGGCCGTTGCAGTATGTCCTGCTCGATACGCCGGGCGTACACAAGGCACACAACAAACTGGGCAAACGGATGGACAAGACGGCCAGTGATTCCATCGCGGACGTCGATGTCTCCATGATGCTGTTTGAGCCATACGGTGCACTCAATGAGCCGGAAATGGTCCTGGTGGACGCTCTGCGCAGCAGCGGCGGCCCGGCCATTGCCGTCATCAACAAGACCGACCTCGTCAAAGACCCGGCGGACCTCGAAGCCCGCAAGGCAGAGCTGAAGGCGCTCGGTGTCTTTGATGCCATCTATACCGTAAGCGTCCGCGCCGACGACCGCTGCGAGGAGCTGTTCGACGCGCTGAGCCAGTATGCGGTAGAAGGCCCTCACTATTTTGACGATGACGCCTACACGGACATGCCAGAAAAAGAGCTGGTGGCTGAGGTCATCCGCGAAAAGGCGCTGCTGTTCATGCGGGATGAGATCCCGCACGGCATCGCTGTCGTGGTGGAACGCTTCAAAGAGCGTCCCGGAACCGACCTTGTGGACATCGACGTCAACATTTACTGCGAACGTGAGAGCCACAAGGGCATGGTCATCGGCAAGGGCGGCGCGATGCTGAAGAAGATCGCCAGCGCGGCCCGTGCAGACTGCGAAGAGTTCCTCGGCTGCCGTGTCAACCTGCAGTGCTGGGTCAAAGTCAAAGCCGACTGGCGTGACAATGAGTTTTTGCTGAACAACTTTGGTTTCAAGCAGAACCCGAACAATCGCTGAGCCTGCGCCGCGATTCGGACAGATTTTCCACGGGTGGTGCGCTAGGATAAAGGCAACACTATCATGGGCGGCATCTGCCGCGCAGAAAGGGGAGGCCTATGGACGCTGACGCACACTGGCAGGCATTTGCCTGCACCGGAAACATCCTCCGCTACCTGGATTACAGGCAGCAGAACGCGGAACAGCCTGCTGTTCCGGCAGGAGAAGATACTGATGGATACGATCG
Source organism: Faecalibacterium sp. Marseille-Q3530 (assembly GCF_017377625.1). Taxonomy (NCBI): domain Bacteria; kingdom Bacillati; phylum Bacillota; class Clostridia; order Eubacteriales; family Oscillospiraceae; genus Faecalibacterium; species Faecalibacterium sp. Marseille-Q3530. The sequence goes on from NZ_JAFREH010000002.1 coordinate 194,806, forward strand.
TAACGATGGGGCTCGTCCTGCGGGAGACCCGGTACAAAGAGGCTGACCGGATCCTGACCATCCTGACACCGGAGCTTGGTGTGATCTCGGCTTCGGCGCCGAACAGCCTGCGGCTGAAGAGTAAATTATTCAGCGCCTGCGGGCTTTTTTGTTACTCGGAATTTGTCCTTGTTCCGGGGCGGAATATGTACACGGTCCGGGAGGCTTCGGTCAACACCATTTTCCACGGAGTTTCTTCCTCCATCGAGGGGATGGGGCTTGCCATGTATCTGGATGAGATGGCGGTCTCGCTCTCGCCGACCGGCACCGAAGCGGGCAAGGAGCTTCGGCTTCTGCTCAACTGCCTGTACATGATCAGCCGCCAGAAAGCGGATCTGCGCGTCATCAAGGCGGTGTTCGAGCTGCGCACCATGAGCGAGTGCGGCTTTTTGCCGCAGCTTGCCTGCTGCAATGTGTGCGGAAAGTATGACGATGCGTCGTTTTATCTCGACCCGCAGGAGGGCTATCTGCTCTGCCCGGACTGTGCGCAGAAGGCAGGGAAGCCGTGCAACCTGGACGCCGGTGCGCTGTATGCGTTGCGGCACATCTGCCTCGTAGAGGACAAAAAAATATTTGCATTCAAGATCTCGGTCGGCAGTCTAGCTAAGCTGTCGGCGGTGGCAGAGCAATACGCGCTGACCCACCTCGATAAGCCGCTGAAGAGCTATTCATTTCTGAAATCCGTTCTGCCCTGACCGAACAAATTCTAAAGGGATCATTACTATGGAAACAAGCTACTTAAAAACACTTGAGCTTGATAAGATCATTGCCCGCGCAGCCGAGGGCTGCGTCTGCCGGGAGGCCAAAGCGCAGATGCTGGCGCTGGAGCCCCAGTGCGACCCGGACGAGGTCCGCTATTCGCTGGAACAGACAGACGCCATCAACAGCCTGCTCATCAAAAACGGTTCGCCCCGGTTCGGCGGTGTGGAGGGTGTCAGCCAGCTGGTGACCCGCGCTGTCAAGGGCGGTGTCCTCTCGATGGGAGAGCTTCTGATGGTGGCGGGGGCACTCCGCAACTTCCAGAATCTGAGCAGCTGGTACGGTTCCTCGGATCACGAGGCGCTGCCGACAGACGACCTGTTCTACGCGCTGGCCCCGCAGCCCGGCCTGGAGCAGCAGATCTCCAGCGCCATTCTGGCACCGGATGCCATGGCTGACACGGCTTCCCGCACGTTGAATGAGCTGCGCAAGAAGATCCACGCTACCGAAAACAGCATCCGCGACCGTCTGGAAACTATGGTCCGCAACATGGACACCTCCAAATATCTGCAAGAGAGCGTCGTTTCCATGCGAAACGGCCGGTATGTCGTCCCGGTCAAAAGTGAATACCGCGGTGAAGTGAGCGGCATCATCCACGATGTCTCCTCTACAGGCGCAACGGTCTTTGTGGAGCCGCAGGCCGTCGTGGAGGCAAATGCCCGCATCCTGCAATTCCGCGCACAGGAAGCGCAGGAAATCGAGCGCATTCTGGTTGCCTTCACGGCACAGGTCGCCGCCATTGAGCCGCAATTCCAGTACAGCTATAAGGCCATGCTGGAAATTGACGTCCTGCTGGCCAAAGCGCGGCTGGCGCTGGACATGAAGGCCTTCAAGCCTGCCGTGCGGACCGATTCGTCCTTCTCACTCATCCGGGCACGGCATCCGCTCATCGACCCCAAAAAGTGCGTTCCGGTGGATATCGCGCTGGGCAGAGACTACGATTCGCTCATCATCACAGGCCCGAACACCGGTGGCAAGACGGTCACTCTGAAAACAGCCGGTCTGCTGTGTGCCATGGCACAATGCGGCTTCCTCATTCCTGCTGACGAGCGCAGCGAGATCTGTGTATTTGACGAGTTCCTCGTGGACATCGGCGACGAGCAGAGCATCGAACAGAGCCTGTCTACCTTCTCCGGCCACATGAAGAAGATCACAGGCATCCTGGAACTGGCCATGCCCCGCACACTGGTCCTGCTGGACGAGCTGGGAGCAGGCACAGACCCCGCCGAGGGTGCTGCGCTGGCAGTCGCCATCATCGAGGAGCTGCGCCGCCGTGGTGTGCTTCTGATGGCGACCACCCACTATGCAGAGCTGAAGGTCTTCGCTCTGGAGACGAAAGGTGTCGTCAATGCCAGCTGTGAATTTGACCTTGAGACGCTGCGCCCCACATACAAGCTGAGCGTCGGCGTTCCCGGCAAATCCAACGCCTTCCTCATCAGCGAGAAGCTCGGCATCCCAGAGCGCGTCATTGAAGCGGCACAGCAGCATCTTTCGGCAGAGGACAAGCGTCTGGATGCGGTTCTGGGCCAGCTGGACGACCTGAAACTGCAGCTCAAGGAAAGCCAGGACGAGGTGGAAGAGCTTCGCAATGAGGCTGCCCATCAGCTGGATGCCGCCCGCAAAAAGCGGGACGAACTCATCCAGCAGGGCGAAAATGAGCTGGAAGCAGCCCGCGCCAAGGCCCGTGCACTGGCACAGCAGGTGGAAAGCAAAGCATACGCTTTGACGGATGAGCTGCGTCAGCTCCAGAAGGATGAGCGGATGAGCACTCAGCAGAAGGCTCAGCGCGCGCGGGAGATCGCCAAAAAAGAATCCGAAAAACTCTTCATCGGCACCGAGGTCGTGCACAACCCGGTCAAGGAATTTGTGCCGCTGAAGGAGGTCAAGGTGGGGCAGGAGGTCTGCATCGCCGAGCTGAATCAGCTGGCAACGGTGCTGGCTTTGCCGGATAAAAATGGCGATGTCCTCGTTCGCGCCGGAATCATCAAGACCAAAGTTCCGCTCCTGGGCCTGAAGCAGCCCGAAAAGCTGGTCAAGGAACCGCAGGCCAAGACCAAAGCGCAGCAGCGGTATTCCCGCCTGACCGGTGACGCCAACCGCCCGAACGGCAGGGTAGAGCGGGTGCAGCGCAGCGCCAAAATGGAGTGCAATCTGCTGGGCCTGACGGTCGATGAGGCACTGCCGGAGGTGGATTCCTTCATCGACCGCGCCATCCTGAACGGCCAGACCGTGGTCTATCTGATCCATGGCAACGGCACCGGTGCACTGCGCACGGCCATCCACAAGCATCTGCGCGGAAACCGCATGGTCAAGAGCTTCCGCCTTGGCCGCTACGGCGAGGGGGAAAGCGGCGTGACCGTGGTCGAACTGAAGTAAAATTTCTCCGGGCATTTCCCGGAAACCTGCCCCGGAAACCATCTCGCGGGCAGGATTTGTTTTATTCAAAGCAGGGAAGTCTATATGGCAAAACATGCAGTCCATCGCAAAAAGAAACAGAAAAATCAGGCCTTTTCATTTCGTCACGCGGTCGTTCTCTGCCTCTGTTTCATCGGGCTCTGTTTCGGCCTTTATTTGTGGTATGCATCCTTTACGATCGGGCAGGGAACACCCGCTGTAGACGATGATGATTTCCGTCCTACCTTCGGCCCGCCGCCCTATCGTATTGCGATCGATGCCGGGCACGGCGGCTCGGACCCCGGCGCGCAGGGGATCGTAACGGAAAAGGAGATGACGGCAGCTACCGCCGAAGCACTGCGCGGGTGGCTGGAGGCAGACCCCAATTTTATCCCGCTCCAGACCCGCGAAAGCTATGACGCCACGGCAAAGCCAGCAGAACGCGCCGCTGCGGCCAATGCGCTCTCGCCGGACCTGCTGCTTTCCATCCATGGGAACTCTGCACCGGAAGGCTCTACAGCCTCCGGGTTCGAGTGCTATCCCAGTGTGCCGGGCCGCACCTGGCATCAGGAAAGCTATTATTTCGCAAAACTCCTGGCCAGCGCCATGCGTTCCGCCGGGGCCAGTCTGCGGGGGCGCGGAGGAGTCCGTTACATTTATTATATCGGAGAAGCAAAGCAGCTGATCGAGACCAGCCATACCGAAGTGCGGGCAGAGCGCAGCTTTACCATCCTGGAAGATGCAAACTGTCCGGCCGTTCTGGCAGAGCAGTGCTTTGTGACCAGTGCAGCCGATATTGCACAGTTTGGCAGTGAAGAGGGTTGCAGGCGAACCGCCCGCGCTTACTATGAAGCCATCTGTACATATTTTGAGATCACACCGCTGCCGGAATAAACCAAACCTGGCACAAAGAGAGCATCCCGCACTACACATGGCCTGAACCTGCAACGGTGTGCGTCCTGAAACAGAAACGAAAAACGAGCCTCCCGGCAAAGCTGTGCGTGTGGAACACAGCAGAAGAGGGGGCCTGTTTTTCAATAGCATAAGTTTCGTATAATGCACGTTATGTGAAATACAGGGGAGTGAAAAAAACCTCTTTTCTCCAATTTTTGCCAATTAAGGCCGCTGGGCTCGATTTTGAGCTCCAGCGGCCTTTTTGCGGTATGTATGCAATTGGTGTATTCTTGGTCTGTTTTTTCTGCTTTTTGATCTACACTTTTGTCAAGAAACGATTCATCACAACGACGGTGTAATCGTTTGTATGATCTCTCAAGCCGGTATCCGTGAATTGATTCTTCAGCCAGAACGATCTGCTTTGTTCGTTTCCATCCACATAACCCAAACGAATGTATTGATAATCCCATTGCGCCAGACAGGCACACAGCTCCGTGATGATCGAGCTTCCGACGCCGGTTCCTTGCAGGTCTTTCTCCATCATAAAGAATCCGATGAACCCACTTTGCGCATCCGGATAATGGTCGATGAAATCCATCACAGCCACAAGCCGCTGGTGGACGTCAAAATAGCCCAGATAATACTTATCCTGTTCCTGACCGGCCTTGCGCTGCGGCAGGGCCTTCATATCGGCTTCGATCTTTTCCGGCGTCACAAACGGCGGACAATGCTCATAAAACTGCGGATTTTTCTCACAAAGCGCAAAAATGGACGGAATATCGTCACGGAGCAGTCGTCGCACCGTATAAGTGCCTGAAAATTTCGTATAATCCATTTCAGTGCTCCATTTTCTCACTTGCATCCGGGTCACGTAACGCCGAAACATCTACGCGGAAACCGTCTTTGGCAGCCCCATCAAAGGCTTCCATCGGCCCAGTCGGCATTTCGGCTGCATCATCCGGAGCATCCTTCGCTCCTGCGTCCATTTCTGCCCCGTCCGTCGAAATTCCCCCGTGGGTCTCCCCCGCCTCCTGTTTCGTTGTATCCAAGTTTGTCTTCCGGACTTCACCCAGCGGGTTCTGCTCAATGGCTGCGCGAACCTGAAATTCTTGCAGATGCGTATAGATCTGGGTCGTTCCCACACTGCTGTGGCCGAGCAGCTGCTTGAGCGTCAGAATATCCACATTGCCGGTCTGGTACATCAGCGTAGCTGCTGTATGCCGCAGCTTATGGGTCGAAAAGCCCTTCAGCCCTGCCGCCTTCATGGCACCTGTCACCAGCTGTTCCACGCGGCGGTTCGAGATGCGGTCTTTCATGCGGCGGGTCACAAAAACGGCCTTTTCCTTGGGGTCCAGACCTTCCATCGTGTTCCGCTTTTTGAGATACAATTGCAGCGCTTCGATGCAGGCATCATTCAGGTAGACCATGCGCTCCTTGTGGCCTTTGCCGAACAACCGGATCTGCCGCTGTTCCAGGTCAATGTCGCCAAGGTCCATCCCGACCAGTTCTGCCAGACGCATCCCGCAGTTCAGAAACAGCACGACCATGCAGTAATCCCGCTCCGGGAAATCGCTCTGATGCTGGGTGCTTTCCAGCAGCTGCATGGATTGCTCCGCCGTCAGATATTTGGGCAGAACTTTATCCTGCTTGGGCGGTTTGATGGAGGCCGTCGGGTCCTGCGAAAGGCGGTTGACCTGATTGACCAGATAGTCGTAAAACCCATGCAGGCTGGCCAGCCGCCGGGCGGTGGAGGACTTTTTGTTTCCACATTCACGGTTCAGAAAATACAGATATTCGTAAACGTCCTCTTTTGTCACGCTGCCCCAGAATGCGGTGTCGAGCCCTTTGGGGTCGATCTCTTTCAGTTCCGTATCCTCTGCCACAAGGCCCCTGCGGCGCTTCATAAAGCGGCTGAAGCCGCGCAGATCGCAGTAATAGCTGAACGCTGTGTTCGCGCTTTTGCCTGCAATCACTTCCAGATAACGCACATACTCCACAATGTCCGCCGAAGCATCATCGAACGGTTTGTGCTTGCTGGGATTCTTTTCATCAAGATAGATGGACATATCGTTTCCTTATCATTTCCATTAAAGGCGGTCGTTTTTTAAAGCATGGATCGCATCCGAGATATAAGCCGCCCCTACGAGCTTCATGCCCGGATAATCCGCCGGGTTCAGATGCGCGAGGCTGTGTTTCGGCACGACGGCACGTTCAAAGCCGATCCGTTCCGCCTCCCGCAGACGCTGTTCCAGATTAGGCACACTGCGCACCTCGCCGCCCAGACCGACTTCACCGATGGCGATCAATTTGTCGCTGACCGGGCAGTCCAGCAGCGATGAGACTATGCTGAGGCAGACCGCCAGGTCGCAGGCCGTATCCCGCAGCGTGATGCCGCTGACGATGTTGATATACACATCCAGGTTGCCGAAGAAATACCCGGCGCGTTTTTCAAGGACCGCAATGAGAAGGTTCATGCGGTTGTAATCATAGCCGCTGCAGGCGCGGCGCGGTGCCGGGAAATTCGTTTTCGTCGCAAGCGCCTGAATTTCGCTCAAAATGGGGCGGCTGCCCTCCATCGTACAGGCAACGCAGTTGCCGGAAACGCCGAGTGGACGGCCTTCCAGAAGCATCTGCGAGGGGTTTTCGATCTCTTCCAGCCCCTGCCCCGTCATATCGAACATGCCCAGTTCATTCGTGGAGCCATAGCGATTTTTGGCTGCCCGCAGGATGCGGTAAGGCAGCATTTTGTCGCCCTCAAAGTATAGCACCGTATCCACGATGTGCTCCATGACCTTGGGGCCGGCAATGGCACCATCCTTGTTGACATGGCCCACAATGAACATCGGGATCTCCTGCTTTTTGGCCACTGCCAGCAGCCGGGCCGCGCTTTCCTTCACCTGGCTGACCGTGCCGGACGAAGAGGAGATGTCCATGCAGCGCATGGTCTGGATGGAGTCGATGACCACAAGGTCTGGCTTTTCCTTTTCGATCAGGCCGCAGATCTCGTCCACGTCGTTTTCGGCTACCAGATAGATGTTCTCCTGCGGGATCTTGAGCCGCGCAGCACGCAGCTTGACCTGCCGCACCGACTCTTCCCCCGTAATATACAAAACCGTGTGCTGGTTGGAGATGGCACCGCAAAGCTGCAGCAGCATGGTGGATTTGCCCACGCCAGGCTCACCGCTGAGCAGGACCACACCGCCCAACACGATGCCGCCGCCCAGCACACGGTCCAGTTCGGAGATGCCGGTCAGAATGCGGCTTTTCTCCTCGGTCGTGCTGATCTCCGACAGGCGCTTCGCCGTCAGCGAGGTCACACCCTCCTGCCGGGCAGGGGCAGCGGCTTTTCCGCCGGTAAGCCCCGCCTTGGGGGCCTCTGCGATCACATCTTCGTTCATGGTGTTCCAGCTGCCGCAGCTGGGGCAGCGGCCCATCCAGCGCGGGCTGGTCTCCCCGCAGTTGGAACAGACGTAAACGGTCTTCAGTTTTGGTTCTTTCATAGACGCTCCTGTGGGGCCCGCCGGGCGGCAGGCCCGCTTTGTTTGTTCCTCTTTATATTACCACATCCGGCGGACCCCCGCAACCGCTCTCTTATTTTACCTCTACGATGGTGATGTTCTGCGCCGTCACGCTGCTTTTGCTCAGGACGATATCCCGGATCTGCGCCACCTGCGCTGCTGTCAGTGCGTCGCCGGAGGTCATCACCGTCAGGTCTGCCCGGCCGGACTGCAAAAAGCAGAGGCAGTCTGCGAAGCCTTTGGCCTTGACCATCGTTTCGATCTCATTTTCCGCATGGAGATCTTCCAGATTGCCGGTCAACTGCTGGGTGTAGCTCTTTTTCTCTTCTGCGGAGAGCGACGACGATTTCAATGCCTTCTGAACGGCGTCCATTGCTTCGTCGTGCGCCTTGGTCCGCTTGAGCCGGGCCTCATCAAAGAACTTGGAGCCGCTGTGATTCGCTACGCTGACGAGCTGTGCTTCTCCATAATTCTTGTTGGCGCTGGAAACGGCTTCCGCCTCGGTCATCAGGCCGTCCAGAATGGGCGCGGAGGCTTCGTCCGCCGTGTCTGCTCCTGCCGCAACCTGGACGGCGTTTTCCTCCAGCGTGACGCCCGCCCGCGCATACTGCCAGTTCAGATAGACCGCAACGACCAGAGCCGCCGCCAGGGTAAGCGCCGTCACTTTTCGGGTGTTCTTGGAAATAGCTCTCATGGAAATGTTCCTCCTTGTCTCTGCGACTGAATGGTTCGGAAACAGCCGGTCAGGGCCGGCGTTGTTCTACACAGATCCGGGTAGACGAAATATCCAGCAATGCCCGCACAAGCTCAGTGATCCGTGCAGCGACCCGGACATCTCCCCCGCCGTCACAGACGACCGCGACCCCGCACACCTGCGGATAATAGACCGTCTGCGCCAGAGCCGTTCCGTCATCCAACAGCACATGCGTTTCCTGGCTTTGGGTCTGTCCCGACTGCGTGTCCGTAGCATAGACGGTCTCCTCCCCGGTTTCCAGTGTCACCATCACGGTCGTGGCCCCGGCCCCATCGATCTGCCCGATCAGGTCCTGGAGCTGTGCTTCCAGCTGCTCCCGGTAGGCTGACGCCTGGGAAGCCGACGCCGCGGATGGTTCCGCAGGCGGCGTTGCGGGCAGCAGTTCGGAGAGCAGCAGCAACAGCATCGCCGCGCCGCCCAGCACCACGGCCAGTCGGGTGCGGTTCTGCTTTTTCAGCAGTGCCCGGAAATCAAATGTTGTTCCTTCTCCCCGCTGTTTCATGGCGCATTCTCCCCGCCGGGTACGTTCCACACAGGCGATACGCCCAGCGTATGTTGAAGCAGTTCCTCTACCGCGTCCCGCGTTTCTTCCGCCTCTCCCGTCGGCGTTACCGTCAGGGAATGGACCTGTACGCCCTCCGCTGTCTCTTCTAGCTCGATGCGGATGGCGACCTCTGCGCCCAGCTCCTCACGGCAGCGGGCTTCCAAAGTTTCTTCCAGCTGAGACGCCGCCGCACGAAGCACGGTCTCCTTCTGTGTTCCCAGTTCCACCGAAGACGCCGTCGGGAGAGCGAACGTCTGCCACTCCCCTTTTGCCTGCGGAAGCACACAGAGGGCCACTGCTAAAATATATAACCCAGCCACCGCTTTTATGCTGCGCCTGGCCCACCCCTGCCCTGTGAGCTGTGCGGTCAGCTCCGCGCAGATACACGCCGTGCAGAAAACTGCCACCGCCGCTTTGATGTTCTGCACTTCATCCACCCCCTACCACAAAGAGCAGTGCCGTGCCTGCAATGGCAAGCCCCGCAAACAGCGCCGTCACCGCCATCATACAGCGAAGCGCCTCTGCAAAACATTCCAGAAGGTTCTGGCAGCGCTCACTGCCCATCATTCCGCATAGAAGTCCGCATCCGGAAAGCAGGCCCAGCTGGATAAGCATTCCCAGATAGACCGGCACGAATTCTGCTGCAATGGTCAACAGTGCAGCCAGCCCCAGCCCGCTTTTCAAAAGCTGAAGGCACGACAGCACCGTCTCCGAGGCGTCGCGCAACGTCTCCCCGATGATCGGCACCGTCCCGGTCAGAAGCTGCCCGGTGCGAAGGGCCGCACGGTCCAGCTGCAGCGTTGAGATGCGCTCCAGACCCAAAAGGGCAACCAGAAGTTTGCCCGCCCACCCCAGCAGCTTTTCCAGCGCACTGCCAACCGCCTTGCAAAAGCTCCCCAGCCCAGTCTCCGCACAGATACAGCAGGCCATGCTCAGAGCCAGATAGCATTGGAGCAGCGGCGGAACCAGCACCGTGAGCCCCTGCGCCAGAACACACAGCAGCGTCAGAAGAAAACCGCCTGCCGAAGCGCCTGCCACGCTCTCGCCGCCCAGGGTCAGGACCCCTGCATACACTGGCAGAAAACCCAGAAGAAACCGGTTCCAGCTTTCGATCTGGGTGCAGAGCGTTTCGGAAAGGGCCACGAGCTTCTCCCATAGCAGGACCCCGCAGCCCCCTGCGCAGACGAGGTCCAGCAGTGTTCCATCCGCATGGCCGCCCAACAGCAGTGCGATGACGGCGCCCAGCACCAGAAAGGTCAGAACCGCCGCATATCCGCTTGCTGCGGTATGCAGAGCCGAGGGCAGGGACTCCGGCAGAAAACTGCGCAGCGCCTCCCAGGGGTTTTCTGCGAACGCCGCAGGCGGTACCGGGCTTTGTTCCAGATAAGGCCCCCACGTCTCCGCGCCCGGAAGGCGCATATCCCAGTTGTTCATCCCGTCATACTCCCGATTCGCTGTAAAATCTCTTCCAGCAGCGGCCACGCCGCCGCAAGCACCAGACAGCGGCCGGCCAGCCCGACACACCACGCCAGCGATTCCGCTCCGGCTTCTTCGCAGAGGGTGTGGGTATAGTCCGTCAGAAGCAGAACGACCGCGCTCTTCATCAGGCACGAAAAGGCTGCGCCGTTCGTCTGCTCCCCCAGGCGGACGATGCCGAGGAGCGCCGCCCGGAATGCAGACCCGACCCGCACCAGAAGCACCAGTGCCGCCCCCAGCGAAAGCAGCAGCGCGTAGGATGGGACACTGCGCCTGAGCACCGTATAAAGCAATGCTGCCACAAGCGCCAGACCAAAGGCCGCTGCCGCCGCACTCATAGTGCGAACAGGGATTTGATGGTCACGAACAGGGCGCTGATCTGTTTCACCAGAATGGACAGGACCACGACCAGCCCTGCCAGTGTCGTCATCATCGCCTGGTCCTCCCGCCCGGAGCGGATCAGCAATTGGTTCAGCACCGCTACGATGATGCCAATGGCCGCGATCTTAAAGATCAGGTCGATCTCCATCTTTTTCATCCTCTCCGCTCAAATCAGCAAAATTGCAGCCGCCAGCCCCAGCGCAAGGCCAAGCTTATGCGAAAGCTCGTTCGTTTGCCGCAGCTGCGGTGCAAGCTCTGTCTGAAACGCCTCGAACTGCTGGATGTAAAATGCAAGCTGCCGGCATTCCTGCGCTGCTTCTGCATGGCCCAGCCCTGCCATGCACGCCCGGAACACGTTCTGCTCCCGCCGGGTCAGTGCCGGATCGGGAGCCAGCGTTTGCAGCGAATGCTCTGTCTGCCCCACAAGACCCTCCCGCTGCATAGCACAAAGCAAAGATCTCAGATCCGTACGCCGAAATTCGATCTCCCGGCGGATGCGTTCCAGTAGGGCAATGGTCTTTTGCAGTGCCTGCCGATGTGCCTCTGCACGGATGCAGACCCCATCGCCAACGCACCAGCCGCAGAATACCAGGCAGACCGCCCCGATGCCATGCAAAAAGAGGCTGCTCATAAAAACCGCACCTCCCGCACCTGCCCCGGCTCCGCCCGCCCTTTGAGCCAGACCAGTACATGGAGTGCACCCCGCGCCTGCAGCGCCTGCACCTGGGGGCGTCCGACCGCTTCTTCCGGGGACGCTGCATGGAGCGTTGCGATAAAGTCCACGCCGCTGAAAAGCCCCTGTTCGAGCGCTGTCACCTCATCCAGACCGCCCAGCTCGTCCAACAAAAGGATCTGCGGCGAGAGTGTCCGCAGTGCCATCTGCACAGCCTGTCCCTTCGGGATGCCGGAGATCACATCCAGCGCTTCACCGGGCGTCTTCCGCCGGGAGCTGCCCGAAAACAGCTCCCGCCGCTCGTCGATGACCGAGACCAGCTTTTTCTGGCAGACAAGCTCCCGCGCAATGCTGCGCAGAAGCGTCGTTTTGCCGCTGCCTGGCTCGCCTATGAGAAGCATCCCGATGAAATGCGTCTGCATGGCTGCACACAGTTCCTGTGGGAGCGGGATAGTTTTCTCCCGCGCAATGCGTAGGTTGACGGAGGTCAGTTCCTGCAAAACGACGCCCTGTTCCGGGTTTTGCAGAAAGCGCCCACCAAGGCCCGCCCGGCACCCGGAGGGACCCGTCACATACCCCTGCGCGATCTCCGTCTGATGCGTGTGGACCGACCCGCCGCACAGTGTGAACAAGATCTCCTCCATCTGCTGCGGCGTCAGAAGCATCCGCTGCAAGGAGGCAAGCTCCCGCGCTGTTTCCTGCGGTGTGCAGACTGCCCCGCGCATCGTGAACGCTGGTGCACAGCCCACCCGCAGCCGAAGCTCCTGCACATCGGGCGCAAGGGCCGACGGCATGTCCAGAAGCGGCCGAGCCAGCCAGCTTGGCAGCGATTGAACCACCTGATAATACTCGTCCATTCTGCATTCTCCTTCCGCGTCTCTTGTCATCACTGTATGCAGCCGGGCGGAAGATAGAACCGGGCAGCACAAACGCCCGCACAGCGTGTTCCACTGTACGGGCGTTTGATGGGGTTCTTCTTTTATTCAGGACGCCGGAAAGATTCAGGATTCCGGCTTTGGTTCCTCGTTCAACAGGGCGAGGAACTCTGCTTCGGTCAGCACCGGCACACCAAGCGCCTGTGCCTTGGTCAGCTTCGAGCCTGCCGCCGTTCCGGCCACCACATAGGCCGTCTTTTTCGAGACGGAACCGCTGGCCTTGCCGCCGTTCTTTACGATCAGCGCTTCCGCCTCATTGCGGGAAAGGGTCTCCAGTGTGCCGGTCACGACCAGCGTTTTTCCGGCGAGTTTGTCGCCCTTTGGCTCTCCCTTCCACTGCATATTCAATCCGGCATCCGCCAGACGATGGACCAGGTCGGTCGTGCCGTCTTTTGCAAAGAACTCGGTCACGCTCTGAGCCATCACACCGCCAAAGCCATCGATCTCGCTGATTTGTTCCTCGGTCGCTTCCCGGATGGCTTCCAGCGAACCGAAATGTTCCGCCAGCAGAGCCGCAGCCTTATCGCCGATGTTCCGAATGCCAAAGCCAAACAGCAGCTTGTCCAGATTGTTTTCCCTGGAGTGCGCGATGGCTTGCAGCAGATTGGTCGCACTCTTTTCCTTGAATTTTTCCAGCGTCAGCAGCTGCTCCAGCGTGAGGGTGTAAAGGTCAGCCGCCGAGTGCACCAGCCCCTTATCCACCAGCTGCGTTGCAACCGCCGTACCGAGGCCGTCGATGTCCATGGCATCGCGGGAAGCAAAGTGGATGATGTTGCGGAGTGCCTGTGCCGGGCACTCCGGGTTGACACAGCGCAGTGCCGCCTCATCTTCCAGATGCACTACCGGTGCGCCGCAGGACGGGCAGACTGTGGGCATCTCATAGGGCTGTGCGTCTTCCTCATGGCGGGTCACACCGATGACCTCCGGAATGATATCACCGGCTTTGCGCACCTGAATAGTATCCCCGATGCAGAGGCCGAACTGATGGATGAAGTCCTCGTTGTGGAGCGTCGCACGCGCTACGGTAGTCCCCGCCAGAAAGACCGGGTCAAAGCAGGCCGTCGGGGTCAGAACGCCCGTGCGGCCCACAGCCACTTCAATGCTGCGTAGCGTCGTTTCCTTGACCTCCGGCGGGTACTTGAACGCAATGGCCCAGCGCGGGAATTTGTTGGTCGAACCCATCAAATCGCGCTGTGCAAAAGCATTTACTTTGATGACGGCACCGTCCATATCAAAATCGAGCTTCGAACGGTTCTGGCCGATCTGCTCGATCTCAGCAATGGCGTCTTCGATGTTGTGCACCACGTGATAGCGCGGCGAGACCGGCAGACCCAGGCTCTTGAGGTAGTCCAGACTCTCTGCATGGGTAGTCAGTTCCTTGCCGCGGATCTGCTGCACATTGAAGATAAAGATCGACAGCCCACGGCTCCCGGTGATTTTTGAATCCTTCTGGCGCAGTGAACCGGCGGCTGCATTGCGCGGATTCTTAAAGGGGGCCGCTCCCTGCAATTCCTGCTCGGCGCAAAGGTGCTGGAACGCTTCATGCGGCATATACACCTCACCGCGCACTTCCAGAAACTCCGGTGCATCCTTCAGCTGTTTGGGGATCTTCCGGATGGCTTTGACATTGGCCGTCACGTCTTCGCCGACCACACCGTCGCCGCGGGTGGAAGCCCGCACCAGCGTACCGTTTTCGTATTCCAGGCTGCACGAAAGGCCATCAATCTTGATCTCCACCACGTATTCCGGTTCGACGCCTGCTTCACGTACCCGGCGGTCAAAGTCGCGCAGTTCGTCAAACGAAAACGCATCCAACAGACTTTCCATTTTGACCGCGTGTGTGACCTTGGCAAACCGTCCGCTGGGGGTCCCGCCGACATGCTGCGTCGGTGAGTTGGGTGTGACCAGCTGCGGGAACTGTGCTTCCAATTCTTTCAGCTCCCGTGTCAGGGCATCGTATTCAAAATCCTCCAGTTCGGGGGCATCCTGATCGTAATAAAGGCGGTTGTTCTTTTCGATCACCGCGCGCAGTTCTTCCACGCGCTTCTGCGCTTGCTCCAGTTCCAAATACTCCACGCTCCTTTTCTATGGACTATTATAGCATAAAACGGCGCGGCATTCGAGTCAATTTTTCGCTGTAGAAATGTGCCGCTCGAACAAGCTATACAATTTGTATTCTTTTCATTGTATGCGTTTTTGATGCAGATGAAATTTTGTTGCGGACAGCTTTCTCATGATTTACTCTTTGTTTTATTTACTCAGCTTCAATCGTATCTGCGTCATTTTAATTCGGCTCGTTTTGCAAAATCAACGGTTCAAAATCGCCTTGATCTCCGCGAGATCCTTTGCAAAATAGATTCCTTTCTGCCGTTCTTCAGACGACAGGCCCGTTTCGATCATGTGGCCCAGCAGCATCCGCAGGCCGGTATAATAGCCATCCAGGTCGTACAGAATGCAGGGCGCATCCAGATGCTTCAGCGAGACTTTGGACATCACCTCCGCGATCTCTTCCAGCGTACCTGTCCCGCCGGGAAACGCAATGAACGCATCGCCCAGCTCGATCATCTTCGTCTTCCGTTCGGTCATATCCTTTGTGACGATCAGCTCCGTGAGGCCATCGTGTTGAAGTTCCCCTTTGACAAAGAACGCCGGCTCTACGCCGGTCACCTCTCCGCCCGCAGCCAATACACTGTCCGCCAGTGCACCCATCAGGCCGCTTCGGGACCCGCCGTAGATCAGCGCATTCCCGCTCTCCCCGATCCAGCGCCCAAGCTCCTGCACGGCCGCTTTCAATGCCGGGGTGTTTCCTTCGTTTGCTCCAAGATAAACTGTAATGTTCATAGGGTCTCCTTTCACATCCGGTGCTCAGGTCTTGGGCTGATACTGCACACTGGACACATTGTAAATAGTGACAAACGCCTTGGGGTCCTCCCGGTTGATAAAGTTCATCAGCTTCTGATACTCGCTCTTGTCCACGATGGTAATGATCTCGTTGTGTTTTTCCAGATTGTATGCGCCGATGGCCTCGTACATGGTCGCACCACTGTGCAGATCGTTGATGATAAACTGCCGCAGCGCCTCCTCTTTTTCGGTGATGATGCAGACGCGGCGCTTGATGCTGTTGTCGAAGATGAAATGATCCAGCACGATGCCGTTGAAATAAGTGCCCAGAATGCTCAGGACCACCGTTTTCTTATCATAGACCAGCGCTGCGGAAAGCGCTATGCACATCCCCGACAGAGACATGGCTTTTCCCAATTCCATGTGCAGGTACTTGTTCATGATTTTCGCTACGATATCCAGCCCGCCGGAGGACGCGTTGCGGTTGAACAAAATGCTCAACCCGATGCTGACCACCAGGATATAGCACACCACGTCCAGCTCCTGACTGCCAGTCATCGAGCCAGCCTCCGGGAACAGCTTTTCAAATAGCCCCAGAAACACTGGCAGCAGCACACTGGTGTAAACGGTCTTTGCGCCAAACTCTCTGCCGCAGGTAAAGAACCCGACAATGAGAAGCACAACGTTCAGGATCATTGTAATGACCGACAAGGGCAGTGGCACAAAATTGGACAGCACGATGCCAAGGCCGGAAATGCTGCTGACGGATGTATGGCTCGGCACCAGAAAAAAGTAGACGCCCGCCGCAATGATCGCGACCGCCCCGGTCAGGACGGCCATCTCTTTCAGAAGTACGCCGGTCTTTGCTTTCATATCATTCATCTTTGCTCCTCCAGATTCAAATTCTCTTCAACACAGTATACCATGGTTTTCCCCTTTCGGAAAGGACCTGCACAAAAAAGACCCCTGCGGTGCATCCAGAACCGCAGGGGTATCGTTGCATTCTTATCGGTTTGCAAAATTCAGCCTCTCTCCTCTAAAAAAATTTCATTCGTATCGTAATAATGGTTTAGGAGCTGCTTTATATATTTCGGGAAACAGTCCTCCCCGCCCGATGTCAAGTCTTGGACAACAAATTTCATAAATTCCTTTTTAAGGACTCCTCCCCAACACTACAGCAAATCATTGATTTTCCTTGATATTCCGCCATTTTTCACTTTGGCGGTCTATTTTTTTGCCCCGATCTTCATTTTTACCGATGATGATCTAGGTTCTTTACCTTTTTCAATCTTATAGGAATCCGCATTTAATCTTTTTCTGTGCTGCGCCAAATCTTTACAGGATTCCATATCAATCTTTTCCAAAAATCCTGCTTATCTCTGGTTTTTCCATCAAAAGCAGAAATTCGATCCAACATGCCATCAACAGCCCGAAAAGATAGGTGTCAAAAATGCCCTGAGATTTTTGTTAAAAAAGACTAAGATTTTTAATTTTCGAGCAAGCGATACACTTTTCCCTCTCCATCATGTTCTTTGTTAAAAAATAAACATTCGTTAAAAGTCCGGCAAAGATTCATCTGGTTTGTCAAGAAGATAGCCTTTTTCACAATAAAAAAGCTCCCACCTGCAACTCAAAGTTTCCTTTGAATCACAAGTGGGAGCCACTACCAAATCAAATATTATTCTTAGTTCTCTTTTTGTTCTGCTTCAATTTCAGATTTTTTTCTTCTGCCCCGGCGTTTCTTTTCTGTTTCCGGTTTCACATCCCCAATATCATAAATGACAACTTGCTCATCCGGGTACAAGGTTCCATTCAAGGTATAGCTAAGTTTACCACCGTTGTCATCCTCGAAAGGCAGCATTCTCCGAAACTCCACCTGGATAGCCGGCACCTTAATGCTGATTGCATAAGTCTGCTTGCTTTCCTCATTACTGAACTTGATCGCATTCGGATCTTTTTCTGAACAAGGCTGAATCGCAATCTGCCTGGTCTTTGCGTTGAGCAGCACCCTGATGTAAGGCGCGTAGTTTAACTCTACAGCTGTTGCCTTATTGAATTTCAGACTGTTTGAAGTCACCGTCATAACAGACTCGCCTTTCGGTTGCTTTAGATTGATTACCTCAAATCCTTTCAAAATTTCCATTTCACATTCCTCGCTTTCATATTCTATGTGTACCTGCTCTGGCTTTGCATCAACCAGTGCCATCACCTTTTCTGTTGCCGTTTCCAATCTCTTGAGGGAAACAGCCTTCCATGTAGGTCTGATGGGGACGAATCCTAACAGCACTCCCTTTCGTAATGGAATCAGCCTTTGCTGTTTGGGGCGAATGCGCCTCCGCTTGCCTGCAATCTGTTCCAGCCTTACCTGTGCCTTATCCCAGACCTCTCGCTCTACGATTGCGGGGTGATGGTCTGGTATAAAATACTGCTCCACCTCGCCTTCGTTTTTCTTGGTCTTGTGGGTCAAACAATCTACCGTATAGGTTTTCTGCATCAGAACGTCGCCGCAGTATTTTTCATTCCGCAGGATATTCTTGACCGATTCACCCGTCCACGGATTATTTTTGATTGTCCTGATTTCCAACGCATTGAGCTTTTCTGCAATTTCTGCTGGGTGCATTCCTTTATCAAAGCTCATATAGATGGTACGAACAATTTCAGCTTCGTTGGTAATGATTACCATTTCACCATCATCGTCCGTATCATAGCCCAGCAGACTCGTCGTACTGATTTTTTGCGTTCCGGCTTTCATCCGGCTTCGAGTTGCCCACTTGATATTAGTGGAGATGCTTCGGGATTCCTCCTGTGCGAAGGAAGCCAGCATCGTCAGAAATACTTCTGCCTTTTCATCCAGACTATCCAAGCGTTCCTTGTCAAAATACACACTGACAGGTGGCCGGAGGTTCCGCAGCAATCGAATATTAGTCAGGCAGTCCACCACATTACGAGCAAAACGACTGATAGACTTCGTAAGAATCAGATCAATTTTCTTAGCCTTTGCATCCTCTATCATCTGCTGAAACTGCACTCGATGCTTAACTTGTGTACCAGAGATTCCTTCATCCGCATAAATGCCTGCCAGCTCCCAGTCTGGATGCTCCGCTATAACAGTGTTGAAATGTGCCATTTGCTCTTCCAGACTGGTTTCCTGCGCCTCCTGATCTGTGCTGACACGACAGTATGCAGCGACACGCTTTTTAGGTGGTTCTTCCGTTTCCGCCACGACACCCACTGTTGCAGGAATTATTTTCACATCATAGGTCTTTGTCAGGCGAGGTGTCTTTTTTCTTCCCTTTTCCTTACGTCGTTCTACCACAATTGGCCTTTTAGCATGACTATCGCTTGCCACATTTCTCCCTCCTTCCACTTTTTCTTCCTATTACAAAGTTGCCCATGTTATAGCATTATCATTAATGTCATAACATGGGCAAACACTATTTGCAGACTCTCTATCTTACTTATTATACCGCATTGTGGGTATCTCCACAATATCCATTTGCATACCCAACCCGTATAATGAAACGTAAAGAATGATTTTTTACAAGCAAAAGTGGTGACAGCATTGATTGATTTTACTCCTCTGTGGGAAACTATGCGCCGCAAGCAGGTAACACAGTACCAGCTTCTCAAAAACGGCTTGGACAAC
Organism: Faecalibacterium sp. Marseille-Q3530; assembly: GCF_017377625.1. Lineage (NCBI taxonomy): Bacteria > Bacillati > Bacillota > Clostridia > Eubacteriales > Oscillospiraceae > Faecalibacterium > Faecalibacterium sp. Marseille-Q3530. The sequence continues at coordinate 213,660 of NZ_JAFREH010000002.1, forward strand.
AAAACGCTGGACACCCTGAAAAAAAATCGGAATATTACACTATCCACATTAGAAAAACTTTGTCTGATGCTTGATTGTTCTCCTAATGATGTCGTGCAGTTCATTCCAGACGATAAAAAATAATGCCGTCATAGTACCGTATAGTCGGTGGCTGTGACGGCATTCCATTATATATAGGTATATATAGGTAGAAACGCTCCCTCTATAACTATCACATTCCTACGGAATGAAACACCCTCATAGCCGAGAAGATACAAATCCTCTCAACTATGAGGGCGTTGCTTTTATTCAAGCAGTTCCAAAGGCAGGCTATCCTGGTCGGGCGTCTTATATGTACCATACCTGCCGAAGCATTACTGCCGCCAGTTCCAGAAGTACTACCACACCGCCGACCACCTGCGGTATCATAAAAATCACGAATCCACCGACCAGCATTTGAAGTGCTTCCATCCCCTGCGACTGCTGCAGGAGGTACGAAAGCACCGCCGTCGCCAATAGCACACTGCCCAGCAGATAGAAAATCCATGCAGAACAGTGATGCAGAAATACCACAAACCACTTTGCCAGCCACACCGCAAGGATCAGCGGCAGGGTCATCATCACCATCATCAGTTTTAGCAGCCATCGAATCGCTTTCATAATGTCCTCTTTCTGGCTGGTCTGTTGCCCATATTATAACACACTCTTTGATGTTACAACATGGGCAACTCAGCCTTTTTTGAAAATCAGCTCTTGTGCAATGCTCTCGCAGCGTCCTGGATGCTCTGCTCATATTTGAACCGTACCACAATTTTATAATTGATCTTCTGCCGCCTGCCCTGCACCATCGTTCCAGTGTAGACTTCATTTTTCAGAATCCGAAGCACCTGAATTGCCTGCCACTTTGCATGAGTGCCAGCTTTGAACCCACTGTGATAATTCAGGCCGCACAACCGTTTATACTCGCTAGGGGCCAACACATTCTCGCTGTTCAGCTGTTCAGCAATTGCCTGTGCGCTCATGCCTTCCAGTTTTCTGCGGTAGATAGAACGGACAATATCTGCTGCATACTCGTCTACCACCAGACGGTTTTTGTTCCGTTCGTCTTTGCAGTAACCATAGATAGCATAGCCGCCGATGAACTCTCCTTTGCGCCGTTTCATGTCCAACTGGCTGCGCACCTTGATGGAAATATCCCGGCAGTAGGAATCGTTCAACAGATTCTTGAACGAAACCACAATGCTGTCCGAATCGCTGCTCTCGGTGTTCGCATTGTCATAGTTGTCATTGATGGCGATGAAGCGAATCCCCATCATAGGAAAAATCTGTTCCAGATACTTTCCCATCTCGATGTAGTTACGGCCAAGTCGGGATAAGTCCTTGACGATGATGCAGTTGATTTTGCCGGATTTAATATCCTCCATCATCCGCTTGAAGCCCGGACGTTCAAAGTTGGTTCCCGTGTAGCCATCATCAGCGTACTCTTCGACCAAATGCAGTCCTGGCCGTTCTGCAGCAAAATCCCGAATCAGTTCTCTCTGGTTGCCGATGCTGTTGCTCTCGGCCTTGTCGCCATCCTCGATGGACAATCTCAGATAGGCCGCTGCCCGTATGTCTTTATTCTTTTCCTTGTAAAAAAACAAAGCCATTAAACCTCCCGTCTCCACGCATATTGCATGGTAAAATCCAGAAAGTTAATGGCTTTTGATTGCACTATTCACTTAACCCGTCTGTATTTTACCAAGCTGCCGCGCAAAAATCAAGCTGCTGCGCACATTTTTTTAGAATTTCAAAAATTGTTCTTGTTCAGTGCTTTCCCATGCTCTGTAACAGACAATCCCACAGTTCGCTGCCTTCTGACCGAAATGATTCATATACAGTAATGCCCTTGATGACGGCTTTTTTGTAATGCTTAGGCTCCGTATGCTCCTGCTTGGGCTTTTCGTCAAATCGTTCTTTCTGCTTCATGGAAATCAATCCCCCTTTACTAATATGAATTCAGAAAGGCATTGGGGGATACAGTGTTTGAAAAAATTACAGAAATTTTGAAAAGTGTATCCTGCATCGGGGCTTTGGATTCATATTTATAGAAGCAGCTTTTTTGATGGGCCTGCGGAATACGGTAAAACGCTGGGGCTTTTCTCTCTTAGCGCAAGATTCGCCCATAGCCGCTCAAAACTCACTTTCGTGGTTTTTCCCGGCTGGCAATCTTGATGGGGATTCCGTTCCCCATTCCCACGGTACGCACAAAATCTTGGATTTTGGCTATCTGGCTCCACATGAATGTGTTCGCAGCCGAACGCCTACGGCTTATCGGGAGTTGCTCTGCAACTATAAAATGCAGGAGGATTATGCTATGGCTCGACCAAAGAAAGACGAATCGCTTCATAGGGGGAAACGAGTTTACATCCGTTTCACAGAATTGGAATATGAGCTGGTAGCCGGATACGCTAAAGACGCCGGATACCCGATTGGTACTTTTGTACGCAAACAGGCTCTCCGCGAAAAGCTGAAAGTCAATTATAATATCGTTGCCGATCTAGGAGAGATTCAGAATTTGACGGTGCAGGCCGCCGGCATCGGGAACAATCTCAACCAGATTGCCCGCTATTTTCACAGCGGTGGTCTGGCATCACGCGGAATATTAGAAGAACTAAAAAGGTGCATACGGAATTTTGGTAAAAGACCATCGCGGACGATTCAGCTATCTTCCTGCTGACCGACAGAAATTTATTTCTGCCCGCGCTCTCGGTTCTAATTATGACCGCGACAGGCTTCTCCGCATTTTTGCAGAAAATGCGCGGAACAAAGAACGGAACAATCCTCATTGGGCAGCAGATGATCCTATGGCTATTTTGTTCATTAAGTCCGACCTGCGCCTTGTGGTTGACTTGCAGACCTGCGTAAAAGCACAGCAGAGCCGCGCCTATGCGCAGAAAGTCAAGATTTCCAATTTGCAGCAGATGGCACGAACAGTCGCTTATGTGCAGGAACATGGATACGATTCTTACGAAAAACTCTCCGATACCACTGACGCCATTCAATCTAAAATGGCAAAAGCCCGAAGTGATGCCAAATTCACCGAAGCAAAATTGAAAAAAGTCAATGAGCAGATTCGTTATTTAGGCCAGTATCTTTCTACAAAATCAGTCTATGGTGATTTCTTGAAATCCGGCAATAAGAAATCTTTCCGTCAGGCTCATGCAGAGGATATTGCCAAATATGAAGAAGCCCTCCGCATCCTAAAGCAGCACTCCCCAGATGGAAGGTTCCCGACCATGAAAGACCTCCGGGCTGAAAAGGAGCAGCTTACCATTCAGAAAGATGCCCAGTATGACACCTACCACTATTTCAAAGATTACCACAGGGAACTCCAGACTGTATGTGCCAATGTAGATAACATTCTGGGAACAGAACGAGAAGTACGGCGCGAACAGCAGCAATCCCGAAAGAACGAACACTCTCTATAAAACAAAAAAAGCCAGCCCTGGTCTTTCCTACGAAAGACCAGGGCTGACCCTTTTCTACCATATTACTCTTAGAACAGGATTTGAACTGTCGCATCCTGAATCAAATCAATGAACTGCTCTTTCGTTATAACTTCTTTGCGGCAAATAATCGACTTATCCGCTTGCTGCCGTGTATAAGTCAATTTTCTATCATCGTGGCGAAGCTGCCGCACCGCATCCAAAGTCAAGGCTCCCTCACGATACATCTGGCACAAAATAAAGTCATTTGACTTAAAGGCCACCGAAATCGGAGAATCCAGCGCAGGAGTAAATTCAGAATTTCCAATTAAAATGCGCTCTGCATTCGTTTGGAACTCATGCGCATCCGTATCCTGCGTATAGATTGTCAGGCTGTCCACTCCATCATGATACCACGCGAATATTTCAGCAAGGATCGTCAACGAGATTTCTCCCGCATTCTTTTTAAGAGTGCGACCCGTTGACAGCGTTCTTCCATGAATCGGCCATTCATCGTACAGCCGGTTCATCCATTCCTCTGCGGAAGGCAAATCAATCAAATCTTCGGTTTTTACTTTTCTGCGAAGGAAGCGCATCAACTCTGACACACGCGATACCGCAGCTTCAACGATGTAGTACAGGTTCACATCTTCATCATTGACAAAAGCACCGTACTTTGTTTCATCAATCCAACGAATAGGATACCCTTGTGCCTGAAGCTGCTCAACATAGGTGCTTCTGTATGTAGAATCCTCAATTTCCTCCATTACCCACTTTGGTATCAGAATCAAATCGTATACGCTGAGGATTCCATCAGATGGATAACTTCTCTGGCTCAACTCGTGCATAAATGCCAGTGATGAGTTATCCATAAGTGCTATTTTGGTCTCCCCAGCATATTCTTTATACTCTGGTATATTAAGCATCGGCCTCTCCCGTCAGCATTTTAAATTCACTTAAAACCGTTTTCAGAAATGCTTCATTGTCTTTATGGTATTCCACTTCCGGCTCATTGCGAATCGTCTTATTGATTTTCTCTTGTAGCGGACTTACATTTACTACATACGAAGGCCGTACAAGGGAATCATCCAATCCCAAATCGCGGAATCTCTGTGCAATATCTTCAACCTGCACATCAAAGTTTTCCTTAACTTCTTCCGCAATAGCCGTATTCCCATTCTTTACTGCACTTTCATACAGAGAAATCAGCACCGCCTTATAGGGAGCTTGGAAAGCGTTCATGCACTGAAACGCTTTTGCTTGGAACTCCATATCCTTTAAGCCCTCAAAATACGGCATAAGGTTTCCCAGAAGCATAAGCGCAGCAAAGTATTCTGCTTTTCGTTCTTCCATCAGGATTTCGGATTCAATCAAATGGTCAAAAGAAACTTCATCAAACAATAGATGATAAATCTCATGCCACGCAGTAAAATACTGATTTGCTCTCGGAAGTGCCGTATTTATCAAGGGGATTCGTTTTCCATCCCGAACAAAAATCGCTCCGCTCAAATAGTGATTATCAATCGGCAGCTGTATCAAACCATACGGTCTTAAAATCTGTAACGCCAACTGTATCGGAGAATTTATCTGCATCGGATTGTATTTTGACCAGATAAGCGAAGCACTCTGCTTCATCTGTTCCTCAATGACTTCGTTCCTTTTGATAACTTCATCTAAGTTGGCTGCTGTAATTCGCTCACTCATAGCCTTCCGCCTTTAATAATAAACACTGCAAAGGTTTAGAATATCCTGCAACAGATCGTACTCTATCTTTGCCTTATCATTCATCTGATAATCAATCGGCGCATTCTGCGAGTACACGGCATCTACACTTTGCACCCTCGGTGAAAATCCCATCAAGGTATCCGGGTCAATGCTCAAACTGGTAAGAATTTTATTCAAATGCTTATCGAATGTACTTTTACTATCTATCTCGCCATTCAAAATCTTATCTAAAGTAGGGCGAGAAATCTCTGTTTTCTTGCAGAACGATACTTTTGAGAATCCATTGCTGCGAATATAGTCCTTTAATTTTGTCCCTGTCAGTTTTCTCATTTCAAAAAGTTCATCAAAACGCATTTTCATCTCTCCCTTCTGCTATTATTATATACCATCAACTTCGGGAAATCAATCGTGATGTAAAAAAGTTTTTTACATTTTTGATTCTAACGCAAAAAAGATGGCCTCCTTTTTGGGGAAGCCATCTCAACGATATTACGGTATTTTAACTTTTTCGGCTTCTTTCCTGTTCCTGCTGCGGCGCATTGTCTTTTTGCCGCCGCTCAGCCTGCTTAATATGCAGCCGATCAAGCACCGACCACCTGCCGCCAATGCGCCGGGGCTTTTTCGGTACATTGTTGACGCAGCCATCTATCATATTGTAGTTTTGCTCCGTGCCGGATTCTTTGGCGCGTTCCGCTGTACCGTTTTCAAAGAACTTCTGATGGTGCAGCAGTTCAGGCTTTGGGCCTTGTAAAAAAGCGCTCATCTTTCTGGTAGCTTCTCCATCGAAACCTAAAGCTGTCTGCGTCACAAAGGCTCCATTCTCGTGAAGAATAATGCTCGGCGGCGGATTTTTTGTTTGTTCACTTCTCATCTGAACAAACCGCTGACCATCAACCTCCACTTCATCCGATACCAACCATGTGCCTTTTTGTCCTGCCACCTGATAGCCGCCCTCATCAAGAATCAGGTATGTGCCGCTCTGGGGCTTTGGGAAAAAGCCGTTGAATCTCACCAGCCTATCCTTATCAACATAGAAAAAAGAGGTTTTTCCTGCCGCAGTCAAACCGATGACATCACTGACCCCAAATTTTCTAATTTTGAATTTGTCCGGGTTAATGCTTTCCATTTTTTTACGAATAGCTTCCTCGCCCATTCCTCGCGTATCCGTACCGGAATAGCCCGTACCATAATTGTCTGCGGTTATCATAAAGCCATGCTGAATCTGGTATTCATAGCTGCGGCAGCGATACTCACGGTTTTTCTCAGAATTGTCGATCTGGTAAATCACAAATATATCTGAACTCATTTTCCTATATCATCCTCCGGCCTATGCCATTCCAGTTCCAGCCCCTTGAACTGCTGCTCATTCAACTGCTGCATCTTCGGGATCGTCTGCTGGACAAGCGCAGCCATCTCTGCATCCTCTGCCACAAGCGGCTGGATCTCCGTCAACACCTGAATCGTATCCCCGAGCGTCGGCTGCTCAAACATCGCCATCAGCATCAGTTCCAGTTCATCAAAACGTACATTCATCATAATTCCATTCCTTTCGATTTTGCTTTTTTCGGCTTATCCTGTTCCTGCGCCGGCTGCTCCTGCTTTTTGGCTTTCAGACTGCGCAGGGCATCCAGAACAGACTTTTTTGTACTGCTGCGTTCCTGCTCTTTACTCTGCTGCCGTGCCGCCATCAGCTTTTCCATATCGGAGATTGCCTGTTGCACCAGCTTATCATCCCTGAAATAGTTGATGGAGTTGATGTTCTCACGCTGCACTTTGTCGTTCACGACCAGCTCATACATTCCGACAAAGCCACCATCTTCCTCGATGCAGAATCCAATGCACTTGTCAGCATTCATCCGTTCGGACGGAATCTTGTCATAGGCTTCCAAGGCTTCTTCCATTGTCAGATGGTCGTGGAACTCTCCCGCAAATGTAAACTCCAAACACTCCGCAACATAAAAGCTGAGCGTTTCTTCCGGCACAGGTCTTTCTGCGGCGAGTTTTTCTTTCAAAACCTCTGCCTGCTGCTCTGCCACCATATCGGCCTGCTCCCGCAGTTCTGCCGCGTCCATGACCCTGCCCTGTGCTGCATCGCAGCCAAACTCTGCAAGCAATTCCGTCATAGCATCCTGCACAGACTTATCTCCGTCCGTTTCAAGGACACCGCCATCCCGTTCCGTGAAGTCCTTATTATATAAGGTATAATCGAAGCCATCGTCACAGGTCTGGATATGAAAATAGACATCCGGCAATTCGTAAGCCAGTTCCACATCCTGCACGGCTAACGCCCCCTGCAACGGCTGAACAACATGATTCTGAATATACGGGTTATCCCAGCCTGGAACCGTTTTATAGTCCTCTACGATGGTGTCAATGCCGTTCCTGCACTGCAAAACATCCAGTGAACCCGGCAGAGGATCAGGATTCTTCTCCACGCCCAAGGCTTTCATGTAATGGTTCGGAAGGGCTTGATACTGCGACATTGCATCGTCGAGATTGTCGAACCGCTCAATTATCAAAGGCGCGGCCTGCAAATTCTCGACCACATAGAACTGCTTCACGAAAGGCTGCTCCTGTTCCAGTTTCTTTTGCGCTTCCAGTTCTTTTCTGAACATCTTTACAAAGCCATCCAGAATAGCCGGGTGGCTGTCAACCACCCAGTCTATGCGGAAGGTCATGCGGTCTGCATCGTGTTCCGGGGTGCTGACCTGCTCCGCCCATTCCTTATTGCTGTGAGAAAAGCGGTCATCATAGCTTTTATGGTGCAGAGTGTTCGCCAGGATGTAGCCCACACGCTCCATGCCGTACTGCCGCACCACCTGATCGACTGCATCATCGCCAAGGTACATCCCGTCATAATTGTCCGCAATTGCTTCATGGATTGCCTGCTTGCACTCGCTGTTCAGCCGATAGGATGTACGATATAAATCTACCTCGTCATTTTCTTTGGCATAGCTGAACGGCTCATAGTAGACAGGCACATCCGAATAGTCCTGTGCGCTGTTGTCCGGCACCGGCGCAGCCTTTTCAATGATCTCTGACACCACATCTTCTTTTTTCGGCATATTCCATTTTCCAGAGAAGTATTTCTGCACGGCCTCCTGAAAATCTTCATCGAAGCCGTTCCACAAATCCTCTGCCACCAGCTTGCCCCGCTCATTGACTGCAACGCAGGCCGCCATGTCGCCGTGTTCCTCATGCTCCAGCAGGAAGAATTTCTCGCCGCCGATCTCCGTTTCATCAACAACATACCATGTGCCGATATGCCCCTCGACTGCGATATGGTCGGAATCGCCGTGGATCAGACCACTTCTTTTCTGCTGCTGTTCCTCCATGAACTCTCGCACGGTCAACTCCGCGCCTGTGAAGTTCAGCCCTTCCTCGCCAAGCTCCAGCCGCCCCTCTGCACCAAGATCAAGTTCTTCGGCCATCAGAACAGACGCCGCATGGTTCACCACCACAGTTTTCTCCACTGTAATGGGCTGGCCTGGGTCATAGTCTGAGCCGCGCAGATCATAGCGATATAAGCCCTCCGGCACATCTTCATCCCGCAGTCGGCCATTGCTGAAAAGACCAGGCTTATCAAAGATTTCGATTCCCTGCAATTCTTCGTTCAAAAGCGTTTCTTTCTGCAAATCCATATTCCTTTCCTTGAAAAATTCCGGCAGCTCTGCAAAGCCGATACTGTCCACATAGTAGGCTTTGACCGTACTGCCATCATTGAGTGCCACCACATCGCTGACCGACAACGAATGTCCCGTAAAGTCTGCCGGACGCTGGATATTGAACCGTTCATAAATGCCATCCAGCGTATCCTTTTCCGTAAGCGGCGCGGTATAAATCAGGTCATAGTCTGCACGGTTTACTTCCATCCCATGCCGTTTTACAAAGTCCAGATTCATAAAGCGATAGTCGTGTTCCGGGTCACGGGCAGTGATCTGGTAGATGCCAAACTGCTTTTCACTACCGGAAAGCAGCTTCTGCTCCTTGACCAACGCATCCAGCCGGGTTATCAGCTCTGCCGCCTTTTCTGCGGACTCTCCCTCTGATTCCTCCACTGCAACTTGCAGCCATTCCCGGATCGGCTGAATATCCCCAGCCTGAATCTGTTCTTTCAGTGCTTCAACTGCCTGTTCCCGATCCTCCACGCTATCTTTATAGTGGTAGAAATCGAAGTCAAAGGCGAAATTATCAAGGTCTGCCGCCAGCTTTTCAACGGGTGTTTTTTCGCTGTTTTCCATTGCTTTCTGCTTGTCCTTTTCCAAATCTTCCTGGGCAATCTGGAAATAGTCACTTCCCCGCTCGATTTCTTCACGCCCTGTGACAAGAACCGGCCATGGACTAACGCGGATAAGATAAATCTGCTTGCCCTCATCAAACAGACGCAGAGCCTGCTCCCGGCTTATCACCGTCAGTGCAGCGTCCGGGCGGGCATACTCATCTTCCAGATACTCTTCGTTCTTTTCCAGCAAAATTGCACTCCATGCGTCTGCCTTGATTCCGAAGATGCCATCATGCTGTTCGATCTCTTCCTGACAGGCGAAGTCTCCTGCCGTGCCATCCTGAAACAGCGGGTAAATCCGCTCGCCCAGCCGATGCCACTCCCGTGCGCCTTCCTTTGTCAGCGGCAGAACATCATCTTTCAGATACCCATATTCGTGCATTTCCGAAAGACCGATCATGCCATCCGGCAGACTTTCGATCTTCTCCTCTGCTTCCCACATCAAGCGATTGATTTCTTCCGTGTTTTCAGCCGCAACCGCAGCCGCCAGATTGTTGGCAAGTTCTTCCGTTGCCGCCCGGTCATCCAGCTTGTAAGCAAAGTTTACAATGAGATTTCGCTGGCTGTTGTCAAAAACGGTTTTGTCCCGTTCCTTGTCCGCAATCAGCTTTTCAGCATATTCCATCGCCGTCATGCGCTCCACACTCCTTTCTGCCACCGCCGTTTCCAGTTTTTCAAGAAAATCAGCAGCGGTCAATCGAATCGTATCCATCGAATCTTTCAATTCTTTCAGTTCCTTGCCGCTTGCCCAGCTTGCTACATACGGGAACGAGTAGTCCGAAGTATCAATGCCAAGTGCCGAGCAAACCGTAAATGCAATGCTTTCCGCTTCTGTTTCTTTGGTAAGCTGATCTTTTTCCTCGCCGCGCTGTTTCATCTGGTCGCTATCATGCAGCATGGCATGAGCAACCTCATGGATCATCGTCTTGATGGTCTGGCTCTCACCCATATCGGCACGAACACAGATTTCTTTGTCCATGTGGCTGTAATAACCTTTTGCGTTGCCCTCGATCTCTCCAAAACGAATTGGCACAGGAGATACCTGTTCGATTGCCTCTTTCAGCAGGGTATAATCCTTGACACGGGCAGTCAGTTCATTCACTTCCAGCGTAGGCAGCGGTTCTCCGTCTGTCTGGGCATAATCGAAAACCGTTGTTACCCGGAACCGGGGAATCACCCTCTCCACCACTTCGATTTCCGGCTCCCCGCTCTCATTCAGCACCGTAAGCCCGGTGTCCTTGTCGATTTTCTCCCTCTCTTCCCGTTCCTTTACCGGGGCAGGCGCGATGATCTGGATGCCCTTTTCACCCTTTTTCACATAGCGGTTAAACTTATTTTTCCAAGCATTGTACCCAGCCACCAACGTAGCATCTGGACGCTGCATTGCGATCAGCAGCGTATTATTGAAGCTGTAATTGTGAAATTTCGACATTGTAAGCAGGTACTTCGTATACATTTCCGAAGTAAAAATGTCCTTTACGCCCTGCTCCAACCGTTCCGTGATTTCTTTGAGCTGGTCTGCCCGCTTATCTGCCATTCATGCCCTCCTTTACAAAATCTGCCCCATCAGATTCCCTTTCGGAGATCTGACGGGGCATTCTCAGTTATAGTTCCATATCGTGACTTTTCTTTTTCTGCGGTTTCGGCTCTGCCATGCGTTCTGCCTGCTTTTCGTGAAGCTGTGCAAGGATCGACGGACGTTTTACGCTGTCTGCACTCCGCTCAATCTCACGTTTCGGCGCAGGAAGTTCGCTATCCGTTACTTCCTCATCCATGCCAAGAGCCGCATCATCCCCCTTTTCGTCCATATCCAGCAGGGCATTCAATTCTGCAAGCCGTGCAGATTTTTCGTTTAATTCCGTCTCCTGCGGGAACGGACGCTGCACTTCTTCCTTTGCTTCTGCCAACTGCTGCTGTAAGGTTTCCAATCTGCGCTCCACCTGCGGCAGTGTCTTTTCGATAGATGCCAGCGCATTGAGAATACGCTGGATATTGCCAGCCGGATCACTGCCAAGTTCAATCGTATAACTGCTCTGCCGCTTGATGGTCAGCTTGAATGTCTGGGCGAACGCATCAAACCGGGAACTGATTGCAAACCCTCCCAAATCTGCGATTTGCCCCTCTGTCTTAGCGATCTTCATTGCGGCACAGGCTGCAAGAATTGCCGAGCCTGCTTCCTTGCGGTCGGTATAAACCCTGTCCTCCACCGTGATGGAGAACTTCTCCTTGTCCTGTTCCAGCAACGGCTTTGCCACTGCAAGGTCAGCTTTCAGACCTGCTATACGCTCTTTCGCTGCCGTGATTTCTGCCGGATACCGCCGTGCAATATCCGATTCCAGGCTGTAAATCTGGCTGGTGTGGTTGGCCCGCATCAGCTTCAGCTTGCTGACCTGAATATCCAAATCCATCTTTTCCTTGATGTAGGGATTTCCCGTTGCCAATGCTTTGATTTCTGCATAGGTCAGCGCGGTATCGTCCACATCATCGCAGGCACGAACAGGAGATTTCGAGGTCATGATCTGCGAGATGAACTTCTGTTTATTTTCCAGAATTTGCCACATATACGAATCGAACGTATTCTCTGTGACGTAACGGAAAATCTTCACTTTCTGGTTGCGGTTTCCCTGACGAAGAATGCGTCCTTCCTGCTGTTCCAGATCAGAGGGCTTCCACGGGCAGTCCAGATGATGCAGGGCGATCAGTCTGTCCTGAATGTTTGTACCAGCACCAAGTTTCGGGGTCGAACCAAGCAGGATACGCACCTGACCGGAGCGCACCTTTGCAAACAGTTCTGCCTTTTTGGTTTCGGTATTTGCCTCATGGATAAAAGCAATCTCCTCACGGGGGATTCCCTTTGCCACCAGTTTTTCCCGGACATCATCGTACACATTGAATGTTCCGTCTGCTTTCGGGGTCGATAAGTCGCAGAAAATCAACTGGGTGGATTTGCCGGACGTGGATTCTTCCCATACCTGATAGGCATTCTCCACGCAGAGGTTGACCTTACTTTCCGGCTCATCCGGCAGCAGGTCATTGATAAGCCGCTGATCCAAGGCCAGCTTTCTGCCGTCGTTCGTGATTTTGAGCATATTATCGGTTCTCGGATCGACATTTCCGTTCCGCACACGCTCTGCACGGTCGGCAAAGCTGCTCACCATTTCCTGCTGCGTTTCACTGGGTTTCAGCACCTCATTGATGTACTCTGCTTCTGGCACAGGCAGATTCAGCATATCTGCCGTCTGTACGTCTGCGGACTCCTTGAACAGTGAAATCAATTCAGGGAGATTGAAAAACCGGGCGAACCGCGTCTTTGCACGGTAGCCCGTTCCCTCTGGGGACAATTCGATTGCCGTTACTGTTTCGCCAAACGAAGCCGCCCAGCTATCGAAATGTCCAAGATGAAGTTTCTGCAAGGTGTCATACTGCAAGTAGCGCATAATGGTATACAGCTCTACCATGCTGTTCGATACAGGCGTACCTGTTGCAAAGGTCACACCCTTGCCGCCAGTGATTTCATCGAGATACTGACATTTTGCAAACATATCCGAGGACTTCTGTGCATCGGTCTGAGCAATACCAGCGATGTTCCGCATTTTTGTGTAGAGGAACATATTTTTATAAAAATGGCTCTCGTCCACAAACAGGCGGTCAACACCAAGCTGCTCAAATGTAACTACATCATCCTTGCGGCTCTGGTCGTTCAGCTTCTGAAGTTTTGCCTGCAAGGTTTTCTTTGTTTTCTCCATCTGCTTGACCGTGAAACTCTTGCCATCGTCCTCTGCCTTTGCTTCTGCAATCGCAAAGGTAATGTCCTGAATCTGCCGCTCGATCATGGATTTCTGCCGTTCCGGGGAAAGCGGAATCCGCTCAAACTGCGAATGCCCGATGATGATAGCATCGTAATCACCTGTGGCGATTCGGGAACAGAACTTTTTCCGGTTGGCTGGCTCAAAATCCTTTTTCGTTGCCACCAGCACATTGGCATTCGGATACAGCCGCAGGAAATCCGCGCCCCACTGCTCCGTCAGATGGTTCGGCACAACATAAAGATTCTTCTGCGCCAGACCCAGACGGCGGCTTTCCATGCCGGCAGCGATCATCTGGAAGGTCTTGCCAGCACCCACACAATGCGCCAGCAGCGTATTATTGCCATACAGGATATGCGCCACTGCATTTTTCTGGTGCGGCATCAGGCTGATTTCCGGGGTCATGCCTACGAACTTGATGTGACTGCCATCGTATTCACGGGGACGAATCGCATTGAACCGCTCATTGTAGACCTTGCAAAGCTCCTCTCTGCGGTCTAAATCCTTGAAAATCCACTGCTTGAACGCATCCCGAATCGCTTCCTGTGCCTGCTGCGCCAGCATGGTTTCTTTTTTGTTCAGCACTCTCCTTTCTTTTCCATCCTCATAAACAGTATCGTAAATTTTGGTATCCCGGAGATTCAGTGCATCTTCCAGCAGCCGATAGCCGTTGACACGCATTGTGCCATAGGTGTTCGTCACACGGGGATTACTCCGGTCAAGTGACTTTCCGCTGATGTTCCATGCGCCGCTGATTTCCGAATAGGTAGCCTTTATGGAACTTCCGATATAGTAACTCGGCGTTTTGAATACCTGCTCCATGAAGTCCGTAATGTACTCTGCCTTGATCCAGTTTGCACCCAGCCGCACTTCAATCTCCGAAGCATTCAAATCTTTCGGCTGTACCCGCTTGAGATACTCGACATTGACCTGATACTCCAGGTGGTTTGCGGCAAAGGTTTCTGCCATTGCCAGCTTTTCCCGGACGTTGCCGGACAGATATTCGTCCGCCGTCACCCATGCCTGTGTGACAGGATTTCGGAAGATAACGCCTGCCAGTTCTTCGGTCACTTCCTGCTCTGTCTTTCCGCAAAGTTCTGCCATAAACGGCACATCGACCTTTGCTTTTTCTCCAATGGAGAGTGCCAGGGCTTCACTCGGAGTATCCACAGAGGTGACGGGTTCCGGCTTGCGAATAGTGCGTTTCGTGAAAATATCTGCCAGCCGCTTGAGGTTTTTATCCTCGTCCAGAATCTCAAGAGATGCCAGCAGACAATAGCTGCTATCCTGCCGGAATGCCCGTTTGTTGGCGGTGCTGTTGATAAGACCATACTGCGCTGTGAACCGCTTATACTGGTCTTTCAGCTTTCCTTGCAGCAGTTCCACTTCGGCATCCGTACCATCGTGCAACTGGCAGTCCAGCAATTTCTGTGTGGTTTCCCGCAGAGCGATCATCCCCAGCACACGCTCTGCCGTGACCGCAGGCAGGTCAACCTTGTTCATATAGGAGTTTTCACGGTAATAGACCTGTCCGTCCACATTGGTGTAACTGAAATTCTTCACGTTCGGATCTGCCGGAAGCGGTTCTGCGTTCTGGTCAAGTTCATCGTCCGTGATTTCCGGCTCAGTGATTTCCGCATGGATGTTCTCAACGGCTGCTTTCAACTGTTGTGCAAGGTCTGCGCCCTCGATGGGCTTGACCGTGGTTTCCCGTTTGCCGTACTGGGTGCTTTCGGTGGTGATCTCACCCAGCACCATTTCAGGATGCTGCGCAAAATACTGGTTGATGGGGTATCCCTCCGGCGTTGTGCCAAGGTCTACCCACTCTGCCCGCTCCACTGCCGCGCGGTCACGCTTTTGCAGGAACAAAATGTCAGCTACAACACTTGTGTTCGCATTGCGCTGGAACGCATTGTTTGGCAGGCGAATTGCACCGACCAGATCGGCACGGTTGGCAAGATACTCTCGGACAGAGGAATCCTTTTTATCCATCGTACCGCTGGAAGTGACTACCGCCACCACGCCGCCCGGACGAACAAGGTCAAGACTTTTTGCAATAAAGTAATCATGGATGAGGAAGTTGTGGCGGTCATACCGCTTATCCGGCACTTTGTAATTGCCGAACGGCACATTACCCACCACACAATCAAAGAAACTGTCCGGGAACTGCATTGTTTCAAAGCCCTGCACTGCAATCTTGTTTTTCTGGTACAACTGCTGTGCAATGCGACCAGAAATGCTGCCCAGCTCCACACCGTACATCCGAATCTTCTCCATGCTGTCCGGCACCAGACCCATGAAATTGCCGACACCACAGGACGGTTCCAGCACATTGCCTTTGGACAATCCCATATTGCCCAGGGCTTCATACATTGCCTTGATGACCGTAGGAGAAGTGTAAAACGCATTCAGGGTACTGGCGCGGGCTTCCTTATACTCATCCGCCGTGAGCAGGGGCTGTAGTTCGGCATACTCTTTCGACCATTCTGCGTTGTTTTCATCGAACACCTGCGGAATGCCACCCCAGCCTACATACCGAGAAAGAATCTCCTGCTCCTCTGCGGTGGCCTGCCGCTGTTCTGCATCCAATGTTTGCAGCACCCGAATGGCCTCCACGTTGGCTTTATACTTTGTTTTCGGCCCTCCTGCGCCGAGATCATCGTCCGTAATACGGAAGTTAATAGGTTTCTGTTTGAGCTGTGCAGGCTGTTCCGTTTCTGCTCCACTGTCCAGTGGAAGATTGTGCTGCCGCCGTGCATGGTTGACCTCTGCCAGGGTCATAGGTTGCTGCGTCAGCGGTTCAAGGGCTTCCTCTGCTGCTGCACGGCTGATGGCATCCGTTCGGTTCTGCACATCTGCGATCAGCTGCATCTGTTCTGGCGGGAAGTCAGGATTCAGCAGTTCTTCCAACTCGCCGCCTGCTTCTGCCACCGAATAGATCACATCCATCTGCTCCGGGGAGAAATCCTCGTAGGCCACACCCGCATTGTGCAGAGCCGTAAAGACCGTAATTTCCACCGCTTCTTCCATCGGCACATCGGCCTGTTCGTACAAATGCCGAATGTACTCCAGCGGTTCCGTTCTGAAAATCGGATACCGAGCTTCTTTTGCAAGGGTCATGTCCTGCAAACTGACCGTTCCCTGTTCAAAGTTGACCGAATCCACACGGAACTCTCTATCGTCCAGTTCAATGAGGGTATTAACAGGCAAGTATTCCTCTTTACGGAAATACTTTGTCTGCGCATGGGGTCCATCTTCCTGCTGGCCGGACAGATAGACGCTCTCCCCCTGTTTCCAGAGCTTCATTGCCTGCGAAACCCACTGTTCACGCGGAAAACCAGATACCTCCACCTTGCCGAGTGCGGTTTCCTTTTCCAACAGCTTGCTGCCAAGAAGTTCTGAAACGCGCTTTGCATCCTCGCCGTAGAACTCAAAGTTTCCGTACTGCTCATAGCCGACCAGTGCATCCGGGTAACGCTCTTTCAAAGCGTTATACTCGTTGGCGGCATCCAGCGGCAGGGGCTGTAAGGCTGGCTCAACGGTCTTTTCTTCCGCTGCATACGGAACCATAATGCCGCGCACCCACTGCGGTGCGTCCATGCTATCCTGATACAGTGCAACGGCATCCCGCCTATCCGTAATAACGTCCTGATAGGTGCGCTGGAAAATATCTTCCTGAATCCACTCTCCAAAGTGCGTCCATGTGTCGATGGCTTCGGAATAAACGGCATTTTCCACCTCGCCGGAAGCAAACAAATCCTCGATTTTCTCACGAATCAGATTTTCCGCTTCTTCCTCGGTGGTATCGCGGTCACGCAGCAGCGGATAGATTTCGCTGCGCTCTACCTTTTCCAGCAGCGTGTACAGGCATTCTTTATAGATGCTGCGGCTGTCTTTCTGCGCTTGGTCGGCATCCAGTTTCAGGAAAGCGTTCAGCGGATTTTTCGCCAGTGTTTCATCATAAGACTGCACCGAAATAACACGGCCAGCCACCGCCGAATTTTCCATGTCTTTCAGGTACACATCGTAGGCATTGGAACGCTCTATGCGGTACAGATGGTCGTTGTCCAGATACAGAAAACTGCCGTTTTCTCTGCTGTACATTTGCTTGGGCTGATTTTCAAACGATTCTACTGCTTTTGCATCTTCTCTCGTTTGACGAATGACCGCCTTTGCATCATTCAGACTGTTAAACGGCCCTGTTTCTGCAGCACCTGTGCCCTTTTCTTCGTCATAGTTATAATGGTTATAGAACTTGCCATCAGGATATTTCAGAATTGCAATATCCTCGATATATCCCGCCTGCATCATCACCGTTGACTGATACCGCGCAACGACTTTTGCCTTTTGGGAGTTCTCAACCGCTGCGGCGGTTGACTGCTCTTTCGATTGCGGCTCCTGCTCCATAAAATCAAACATGGACATCTGCCCCTGTTCAGGACCCACAATCTCAACAGCCCTCTTCTTTTCCGGGAAAATCGTGTACGTTCCCTCAACATACTGGTGCAGGATAGAGAGGGATTCTGCCTTGCGCTCATATTCTTCCGAATCCAGCGGCACAGACAGCAGTGCAGTGTCCATCTGCTCCAGCAGTTCAGCCGACTGTTCGGTGTCGGCCAGTTTTTCGACGAGAGCCTTTCGTCCTTCTTCATGGTAAAGGTCTTGCGGATAAGGCCGCTCCACGTCGTTCGGCAAGTGATGATAGAAGCCCATCACCCGCATTGCCATCTGCTCGCGCTCATAAGCAGGCATCCGAGAGTAATCTGCCGGCTTCAAATACTCACTGTCACGGATAAGCCGGTCAATTCGGCCTGCAGCCTGATTCCAGTTCAGATGTACGCTTGCATCCGGGTTCCCGTATGGGCCACGCTCCAAAGCAATGCCCCTGCCATCGTGATCTTCGTGAGAATCATCTGCCCCGCAAAGGGCATGGCTGCTGCCGCCGATCCCGTAATGCTCTTTCAGGAAGTCAGCCCGTTCTTTTTTGTCCTCATGATTCAGGAAGAACGAATAGATTGCCAGCCGACTGTCCGAATAATTGCTGCCCCGCGTAAAATATCCATTGATTTCATCTTCCGTGATGAATCGTTTGTACTTATTCCAGTGAAAACCATCCCGCGCCGAGTAGTTCTGATAGGTTTTCGCAAACTGCTGGAACAGAGCCGCTACTTTATCCGGCTTATAAAAGTGCATCCGCATCAGGTCTTTATCTTCGGCGTAGGCTTCCCCCAGCGCAGATAATCTGTCGTTTAGGTCAGTCAGAAAATCCGTATCATCCAGCAAGCCTGCCAGCCTGTCTGTCAGTTCCGGGAAACCGCCCCTGAAGATTTCTGTATCCTGAAAGACTGCTTCGGCAACGCCATCTGCCAAGTCGCGCTCCATATAGGCCAATGTCTGCGCGTGTTCCTGCAAAGCGTTCTGCCGTGCAGCATCCAGAACCGCCTGCGGAGCATACTCACCCTGCCGGAGCATTTCATGAATACGATTGCTCACATCCTCCCAGGATAAAAACGCATTGGCAATCGTGCCGCCCTTTGCCGTGCTGCCTGCTGCAATACGCATCCCCAAATCATCAAACCAGACTGCATACTTCGCACCGCCAATTTCAAAGCCTTTGCCGCCCGTGCCGTATTCGTTTTTCACGAACTCCGTGTATTCTTCCGGGGTTTTCTCGACCATGAAATTGTAGATCAGACGCAGCTGACCCTTGCTGCGGTTGCTGCCCGTGCGCAGAACTTCATCAACCACCTCGGAATCAAGTGCAATCTCGTCCGCATACCGCGCCCGGATTGATTCTTCGATGGCACGGATCTGCTGTTCCACGGTCGGCAGATCGGGAAAAGAAAAAGCAGAGGCAATTTCTTCCTCTGCTTCGCTCAAATCCTGTTCCGTTATTGTTTCAGTTAATTGTACACCAATTCCTTCAAGACGATCTCTTCTGCTATCGCCGTCAGGCTGTTCTGATGTGCCGCCCATGCCAGCGGGTCCTTCTCCTTGCTCGGTGCCGGGAACTTCTCGTTCAGGCTGTCCAGTAGGTTTTCTACCCGGCTCTCCGCTGCTTCCTCGATCTGCGCCAAATGCTGGTTCAGCCTGCCGCTCATCAGCATACTCTGATACCAGTTCCTTCGGTTCTCTTTCAGGTACGTCCTGCGCAGCATCCCGTACTTCCCGATGGTCTGCGGCTCGTCCTTCACGGCCAGATTCGGGAACAGATAATCTCCCTTGCGGTAATACGTCAACTCCATTTTCTTGTCCTCCTTTGGTCGTGGTATCTTTGGTTTCACGCTTTAATGCGTTAAAGTCCGTATTGGTATTATACAAGCTATCTACGGATTTTTCAAGCTGCTGCGTGATTTCTTTTTTGTAAATTTTCCGCATCTCTCGGCCAATGTCAAAAAGAACCGCTTCGCACTGTTCGGAAACCGCGTTGCCAAGGAACGACAGTGCCGGCAGCTTGTTGAAATCCACGATACGGATAAAGTCATCATCGTCCAGCACATCCATAGGCTCCTGCCCGCAGCGGCGGGAAAGCGTATAGAAAATACTGTTGGTCATCAGTTCCCGGAAGCGGACACGGATGTTATCTTCGTCCAGTTCTTCCAGAAAAGTGTCTTTCACCTCATAGGCCAGACCGTCCATCGCTTCATCCAGATTGTCGGCGGTCAACTGCTGTGCCAGTTCCAGCAGAGCAGTGTTCATGCTGTCTGTCTGGGATAAACCATAGGTATCTACCAGATGGTCTAAGATAGCCTGCTCATGCTCGTGGCTGTCCAGATTCCATAAGAGCGGTGTTCTGCCGCCGCGCACCAGATGGGTGTCAGCAATATCGAACACATACCGCAGTTTGGTACGCGGTCCGGTATCATCCAGAAGCGCGATGCCTTTTGCACCACGGTTGACCCATCGACTCATTTTCTGATTCCAGAGTTCCAGTTCTGCGCAGGCGGTTGCATCGGGCCGCTGGGCATGAATCAGGAGTGTATCGGTGAACGAATAGCGGTACAGCCGCGCCGCCACATCCAGATAACTCATCCAGTCCTGTGGCGAGTTACTGACATACCGGGCGTTCTGCTGCGCCAATTCTCGAATATCGTTAATCTGTGGCAAGGGTCAAACCTCCTTTACGTTTTCATTTTCATCGGTGTTTTGGGAAATTCCAGACTGTACTGTGCGCGACCCTCTTCGACGCGCATCACAAGGTCAGCGGCGAATGTCTTATCTTTTTTCGCGGAATAAAAGTCTTTTACATGGGTGCGACCTTTCTTCAAAAGGTCTACCGCCATCTTCTTGTCCAGCGTTTTTCTCATGTTGGACAAGTATCTGCTTTCTTTCCAGAGAGCAAATTTACAGCTGCGGTCTGCACAACAAAAGCTAAGTTTGCTCTCATGTACAGGGTTTCCGCAGACCGGGCAGTTTCCTACGCTTACCTTATTATGATGGGGAGCCGCCGCAACGGTAGGAATCTGCCGGAGGTCGGCCAGCATCCTATCGAGCAGTCCGTGGATGCCCTGCATAAAATCATAGGGCTTGATCTCACCGCGCTCCATCCGCAGCAAGTCATTTTCCCACTCGGCTGTCATGCTGGCAGATTTCAGGTAGTCCGGGATATTGCGGATTGCGGCTACACCGTCCTCCGTGGGAATCATCTGCTTGCCTTTACGCTGCACATAGCCGGAGGATACCAGCTTTTCCAGAATCGCAGCGCGCGTTGCAGGGGTTCCCAGACCTTTCTTCTCCGTGTCCTTTTCAAATTCCTTGTTGCCTGCTGTTTCCATGGCAGACAGCAGGGTATCTTCGGTGTAGACTTTCGGCGGTGAAGTAAAGCCCTGCTTTTTCTCTGCTCGTACCACAGGAAGAACCATTCCCTGCTCCAGCTTTTTCGGAAGCGGCACAACCTTGTCCTTTTCCGGCTCTACAAACGGAACAGGCTTTGCCGTATATCCGGGCTGCAAAATTTCCTTATATTTTGCCGTGAAGTTCCTGCCCTGGCAGCATACCGTCACCAGCACATCCTCATAGATGAACGGCGGCTGCACAGCCTGCACCAGTTTCCAGATGATAAGCGAAAGAATCTTCTGCTCGGTTTCGGACAACTTTTCCTTATTACACTTTGCGCCTTGCACCGTCGGCAGAATCGCATGATGGTCTGTGACCTTACTGTTGTTGATAACGCAGCTCACATCCACAGTCTGGCCATCCAGAGCCAGCACCAGAGATTCCACCGTCTTGCGCATATCCTCGGTCACAAACTGGCTGTCCGTTCTTGGGTATGTCACCAGCTTTTCTTCGTACAATTCCTGCAATGCCTGCAAGGTCTGGCTGGCAGTCATACCGTAATAACGGTTTGCTTCTCGCTGCAAGGTCGTCAGGTCATACAGCTTCGGGGGCTTCTTTTCTATCCTCTTGCGTTCGATGCTGCCAACCACGGCGCACTGCCCATCGCAAGCAGCCTGCATGGTATCGGCATCCTGCTCCTGCGCCATCTGTTCCGATGCCGCCACGACACCCGCACCGGACAGTTCCACTTTGTAATAGGGTTCTTTTACAAAGTTCTGGATTTTGGTCTGCCGTTCGGCCAGCATCGCCAGCGTCGGGGTCTGCACACGGCCAATAGTCTGCTTTCTGCCGTACTTTTTCGTAAAAGCACGAGTTCCGTTCATGCCGATCAGCCAGTCTGCTTTTGCCCTGCACTCGGACGCTGCAAACAGGTTGTCATAGGCCGCGCCATCCTTCAGGTTTTCAAACCCCTGCTGGATGGCGGCATCCTCCATGCTGCTGATCCACAGCCGCTTGATGGGGAGTTTGCTTCCGGCAAGGGCATACACACGGCGGAAAATTGCTTCACCCTCGCGCCCTGCGTCTGTAGGATAGTTCTCGGAGGTGACTTTTCTGACTTTGTTACTCGATGGCATCCAATGGGCCGATAAAGCGGTAGAAAATCTGGATTTTCTGGACGTATTCGCCATCGACC